>JBOIGA010000407.1:0-1566 GCA_050741875.1 Burkholderiales bacterium | reverse complement strand
GGCCATCGTGAAGAGCGATTCTTGCATTCCGTCGGTTCCGCGCATTCTTCCTATCCCCGTAACGAACTCGCTCCTGAGACTACACAAGACGCGTTCGATTCGGGGAGTTTTTCAACAGCCTGCTAACGACTCGCATCCCAGCGGCCGCATTTCGGCCCGGTCTGCTGCAGGGCGCTTGTTGGGCGAGTCCCAAGCCGTCCTAATCATCTGAGAGAAAGAAGATGTCGGGCCGACCTATGACGCCTGCCGCCGTCATCCTCTCCGTCAAATCCGACGACGCGCCGAAATCCTTTGCCTTTGCCACGTCGGAGGCCTCGAACAACAAGAAGATTTCGTTCGGGTCATCGACGTTGTGCCAAAGGTGGAGATCCTTCAACCAAGCCGCTGCACGGGCTTGGCGGTGCGCGTCATATGCTGGCTTCCATTTGCCGAAGTCCTGGACGCTGTGTCGAATAAGCATGTAAGCCATGTTCAGTCTCCTTTCCTGTTTAAGTGGACATTCGCCTAACGGGCCGCGAGTTGGAGCGGCACTCCTCGGGACTCATTCGCGACTTTACTCGGGAATGAGTTCGAGGGGCGAAGCCGCAAAGCCGTGCGGCCTCGAACGAGAGTTCTGCGCGCAGCGCCAACGAACGCTTAAGCTCACCGGCGCGCGCCGCTTTCGCGCGTGTCCGGGGAGCGAGGGTTATGCCGCACCAAGGCTGAGTAATACAGACCGAACGGAATTCACGAGGCCATTTTCTGCCGTACCGCCGCGCAAGCGGGCACTAAGTTCAAGCTGCACACCTCTCTTCAGGCGCCCCCGGTTGCAGATGTTGTTCGGATCTGTGGCGGGGTACCTGTGTCCATCTGTTTCCACGATCACTCCGGCTTGGCGGAGGCTGTCGGCGAGCTTGGCTTTCAATTCATGATCGAGACCGCCGAGCAGGACTTTCTCGCTGTCGCCATTGCATCCGTGAATCGTCACGACAAACGAGCACCGGGCTATCAATTTTAGGCATGACGGTTCATCAAAGCGGCGGCTTGTAAGGTGAAGAGTTGCGTAGTTGCCTGACGACTTGATGCCTTCGAAGAGATAAAGGTTGAAATCCTCGCCGGCGATTGCACGGGCGATGTTCCGCGCTCGATGCGCCCGCCGTGTGGGGCGATGATTGCAACGGGCGACGCTGGACGGCAATGCACTTCGATTTGATAGTCCACCCCGTGTACCTGTTGCTTCATGAGGTCGGCAAAGCCAGCGCAGGAGTCAGCGTACGAGGTTCTCATCGTGTGGGCATGACATTGGACTCACCCCTGCCGCTTCAGGGCGTCGGTCTGAAGTGAGCTTTATTTGGCGCGGGCAGGCGTCGAGCACTCTAGGTCTCGAGCCATATAGAGAGCTGACTCGCGACCAGAGTAATAACCCGGGACGTGTGCAATCTTCCGGTACCCCAGCTTCTCGTAGAACGTCTGCGCGCCTCGATTATTCGCACGCACCTCCAAATAAACCACCGAAATTCCCGCAACCAGGGCTGACACTTCCAGCCACTTGATGAGCCGCCGTCCAAGTCCGGCGCGCTGGTAGTC
>JBOIGA010000406.1:0-1568 GCA_050741875.1 Burkholderiales bacterium | reverse complement strand
TGGATCTTGTCGGCGAACAGCTGGATGCACACTCCCACGGGCTACGAGCTGCGCGACGGAGTTTTCTATCCCGACGATTGGTTCGCGATCGTTTTCAATCCGTCGTTTCCCTATCGCCTGGTGCACATGACTCTCGCGGCGTATCTGACCACCGCTTTCGTCGTCGCCGGAGTGTCGGCGTGGTACCTCAATCGCAAGCAAAATACCGAGCACGCGAAAACGATGTTTCTGATGGCGATGGGTTTCATCGCGATCGTCGCCCCGCTGCAGATTGTTGTGGGCGATTTGCACGGCCTTAATGTCAAGGAGCACCAGCCCGCCAAGCTGGCGGCAATGGAAGCGCATTGGGATTCCGACGAGACACCCGTGCCTTTCGTTCTGTTCGCGATTCCAGATGAAGAAGAGGAGACAAATCATTTCGAGATCGCGATTCCGTACGTGGGCAGTCTCATCCTCACGCACGAGTTTGAAGGCAAAGTTGCGGGGCTCAAGGATTTCCCGGAAAGCGAACGGCCGCCGGTCGCGATCGTTTTCTGGGCGTTTCGGATTATGCTGGCGATCGGGGCGCTCATGCTTTTCATCGGTTTCTTCGGTTTGATCTTGTACAGACGCAAGAGACTCTACGATACGAGCTGGTTTCTGCGGCTTTGCACGCTCGCAACCCCGATCGGATTCATCGCCGTGATCAGCGGTTGGGTCACCGCCGAGGTTGGACGCCAACCTTACGTCGTTTACAAACTGATGCGCACCGCCGACGCGCTTTCGCCCATCGCCGGCGGCAGCGTGGCGGCGTCGTTCGCGGGATTCATCGCGGTTTACGCGATCGTTTTTGGCGCCGGGATTTATTACATTTTGAAGCTGGTGAAGAAAGGACCCGAAGCGCAGAGACCCAAACCCGACACGGTTTTCGAAACTCCGGCGCGGCCTTTGTCCGCCTCGTAGCCATGGCAGAAGCAATCACCTTCATCTGGTATTGGATCATCGGCTTCGGCGTGTTCATGTACGTGCTGCTCGATGGATTCGTTCTCGGAATCGGCATTCTGTTTCCTTTGCTCGAGGCCGAGGAAGACCGCGACGTCGCGATGAATTCGGTGGCGCCGATCTGGGATGGCAATGAGACGTGGCTCGTGCTGGGGGGCGTCAGTTTGTTCGCCGCGTTCCCCCTGGCTTACGCGGTCATCCTTCCCGCGCTCTATCTACCGCTCATCGGCATGCTGCTCGCTCTCGTGTTTCGCGGAGTCGCTTTCGAATTCCGCTTCAAGGCAACCAGCAACCGCTACCTGTGGAACATCGCATTTTTTGGAGGCTCCCTGGTCGCGACTTTCTGGCAGGGTGTTTCGCTTGGCGCTTTCGTCCAGGGATTCGAAGTCATCAATCGCGAGTACGCGGGAGGCAGCTTCGATTGGCTGACGCCTTTTGCGTTGTTTACCGGCGCGGCGCTGATCGCGGGTTACGCCCTGCTCGGTTCGACTTGGCTCATCCTGAAGACCGAAGGCGCGCTCAAAGAGCGGGCCTACGTTTTCACCCAGCGCCTGCTGCTCGCCGTGCTCGCGGGCATGGCGGTCATC
>JBOIGA010000405.1:0-1582 GCA_050741875.1 Burkholderiales bacterium | reverse complement strand
GGCTGGTGGATCGCGTCACTTTTACTTCGTTCGAGCTCAAGGTTCTGAAGAAAATCAGGAAGCGCGAACCCGCCGCGAAAGCAGGTTTTATTTCTTCCAAAGTGGACGACGCCAGGCTCGCGCTCGAAGCCGGAGTGAATCAGTTCTGCCCGCCGGCGAGCGAACTATCTCGCTCGCTCGTCGATGAGTGGCGGGCGATGGGACTGGAAGTCAGGACGTGGGGAATTAAAGACGAGACGCTAATGCGCTCGGCGATCGCTGCGGGGGTGGACGGAATGACGGTGGATTTTCCGGACTTGCTATTGCGCGCGCTCGATCGCGCGCCTCCAATTCCGCAGTAACGTGGACTATTCCGTAGTCATTCCGGAGAAAGCCGGAATCCAGGAAGTTGCTTTACCGTATCTCTGGATTCCGGATCGCGCGCCTTCGAAGCTACATGGTCGAACTTGGGATAACCGATCACGGCAAAACGCATTGCGCGATTTCTTTCGTTGCGCATGAGGCGGTCCACCTGCCGCTGGCCCGCGCACAGGCAAAGCCGGTAATCCGAGAAGTCCCGCTCGTAAGTGAACGGCTTGTCGGAGATGCCGTGGAAAATCTGCAGACATGGGAGCGGGTTTTGATTTCGTGGTCGCGAAGATGCGTCGGCGTCAGCACGAGGTCGTAAGCGTCGAGGCGCGCCGCTCGCGAAAAGATGGTGATAGCCCGCGTATTCGCGATCGAAACCCGGCTCGTGAACGACGATTTGACATTCGTGGCGGGCGAGAAAATGGTCGAGGTAAGGTTTGAGCGCGGCGAAATAATGCAGGTTGCCGTGGTGCCTCAAGTAAAACGCGATCCTTTTCCGCGTCACGGCAGGTACTCGCTTCGATGGTCGAGAATGCGCCCGGATTCTTCCAGCGCCGCGACAACATGATCGATCCATCCATCGGTGAGCACGCGCAGCGCCGATATTTTGGCGCGCATGAGAAGCGCCATCGCCACGTGCCACCGCAGACGCTCGCGCGCGATGGCTTGTCCTCTTTCCTGTTCATAGGCGCTCAACAAAAGTTCAAGAAGCGATCTCACGTTCCCGGGTTCGGCGCCGCCGGTCAAGGAAAGGTAGATGAAATGCGCGGCGAGCCGTCCGACATCGTAGAGGGGATCGCCCATTGCGAGATCGTCTCAGTCAACGATCGCGACGCGGCCGGAATCAACGAGTATCTGGTCGCCGAAAAGGTTGGCGTGGATCGGCGTGATTTCATTGAAATCGAGCGTGCGCCGATGATCTTCGATGCGCGCCAACAGCGCATCCAATGACTCGGCGAGCGCGGGCAGCGCCTTTTTCGCGTCCGCCATCGCTTTGACGAGCGCGGACACTTCGTGCTCCGCGCTCCACAACGAGGCCGCTCCAATTCCACTTTCATGCAGAGTCGCGAGCGCGCGACCGACGGCGAAAATCGCCGTCGAATCGGGTGAACCGGTCAACTGTGTTCCCGCAACTTCGCTCATCACTAGTGTGGTGTGTCAAAAATAACTAGCATAATTCTTGCATGTCGTTCGGGGTATTCTCCAATGGAGGAATCCCGAATGAGAACCGGAC
>JBOIGA010000404.1:0-1627 GCA_050741875.1 Burkholderiales bacterium | reverse complement strand
GCCGCCGTAGGCTTCGGCGTCGCTGTTCAGAATTTCATGCCAATAACCTCCGCGCGGAACGCCAACGGTGTAGTTATACCTCGGCACCGGAGTGAAATTGCACACAGTGAGCACGCAATCGTTCGAGTTTTTCGCCTTGCGGATGAAGCTGACCGCGGATTCTTCCCAGTCGTGGAAGTCCACCCATTCGAATCCCTCCGGCGAAAAATCGAGCTGATGAAGCGCCGGCTCTTCGCGGTAGACGCGATTTAAATCCTGCAACCAGCGCGTCATTCCCTGGTGCGGGGGCTGGTCGAGCAGATGCCAGGCGAGACTCGCATCGTGATTCCACTCGGCCCATTGCGCGATTTCACCGCCCATGAACAGAAGCTTCTTTCCGGGGTGCGCCCACATATAGCCGAAAAGCAGACGAAGGTTGGCGAACTTTTGCCAGTCGTCTCCCGGCATTTTGCCGATGAGCGAGCCTTTGCCGTAAACCACTTCATCGTGCGAAAGCGGCAGGAGGAAATTTTCGGTAAACGCGTACCAGATGCTGAAGGTGAGCTGACCATGGTGAAACTTTCTGAAGACGGGATCGAGCGAAAAATAATTGAGCGTGTCGTGCATCCACCCCATGTTCCATTTCATGCCGAAACCGAGCCCACCGAGGTAAGTCGGGCGCGAGACCATCGGCCACGCCGTGGATTCCTCGGCGATCGTCTGCGTGTCGGAATGGTCGCGATACACGGCTTCGTTCAAGTCCTTGAGGAAGGTGATCGCTTCGATATTTTCCCTGCCGCCGAATTGATTGGGAATCCATTCGCCATCTTTTCTTGCGTAGTCGAGATAGAGCATGGAGGCGACCGCGTCCACGCGCAGCCCGTCGGCGTGATACTTGTCGAGCCAGAATAGGGCGCTCGAAAGCAGAAACGAGCGCACTTCGTGACGGCCGTAGTTGAAAATGTAGCTGTTCCACTCGGGATGAAAACCCTGGCGCCGATCCGCGTGCTCGAAAAGATACGTGCCGTCGAAGTACGAAAGTCCGAACTCGTCGCTGGGAAAATGCGAAGGCACCCAGTCGAGAATCACGCCGATTCCGCTATGGTGTAGCGCGTCAATCAGCGCCATGAAATCCTGCGGGCTGCCATAACGCGACGAAGGCGCGAAATAGCCCGTCGTCTGATATCCCCACGAGCCAAAGAAAGGATGTTCCATCACCGGCATCAGCTCGACATGCGTGAATCCCAGATCTTTCACGTAACGCGGCAGCGCTTCCGCGAGTTCGCGGTAACTCAAGGATCGATAACCCTCCTCGGGAACGCGCCGCCACGACCCGAGATGGATTTCGTAGATCGCCATGGCTGATTCGAGTGCGTTGGCGTTGCGCCGATTTTGCATCCAGTCGCCGTCGTGCCATTGGTAATCGAGATTGCAAACAACAGACGCGGTTTCGGGCGGGACTTGCCAGCGCAATGCGAAGGGATCGCCTTTGTCCACGCGGTAGCCGTTGGCGCGCGAGGCGATGTGGTACTTGTATTGCGTCCCGGGCTTCAAGCCCGCGATATCGCCTTCCCAGATTCCGGAGCCGTCGCCGCGCGCATTTAAGCGATGCGAGTCGCGGTTCCAATGGTTGAATTCGCCGATCACC
>JBOIGA010000403.1:0-1659 GCA_050741875.1 Burkholderiales bacterium | reverse complement strand
TTCGAGTTCACGACGGAAGACGGAAGCGCGGTCTTCTCCTTGTGCGACCAGGACGGCGCGGCATTTAGCGGAGACCGCATCGACGTCATGTCCAGTCGCGGTGTGACTTTGCTGCTCGACGTGCCGCGAGTGGCCGAAGGCGTGCCCGCATTCGACGCCATGGTCGCGGTCGCCAACGACTTGTGCGAGCCGCTCGGAGGGGTGCTCGTGGATGACAACGGCAAACCGCTCAACGAGCGCGGAATCGAAAATATCCGCGCCCAGCTCCGCGATATCTACGACAAGATGCAGGCGAGGCAAATTTCGGCGGGGAGTCCACGCGCACGCCGGCTGTTTTCTTAAGCATGCGGCGGTGCTCAAATTCGAATTGTCATGGGCGCCGCATTGCCCTTTGACCCGTGCCGGGAGCCGCCCGGCAGCGGGTGACTTTCTCTTGCGGCCAAGAGAGCGGCCGCCCCACTGCCGTCATACCGGCGAACGCCGGTATCCAGTTCGATTGTTTCCTGGGCCCCGGCTTTCGCCGGGGTGACGATAAAGACTCGCTGCGTTTTTTGATCCCGTATCGGGTACGGAACAGGCTCCCGGGTCGGCAGCGCAGAAGGGGATAAAATTTAAAGTCTTTCTTCCTCTCACGAATCATTGCCCGTGGCTTCAAAAAGTGTGATCGGGCGCATGCGTGAGCTGCGCGCCAAAATCGAAACGCACGATCACGCTTATTACGTTCTCGATTCGCCGCTTATTTCCGATGCGGAATACGATGCGCTTTTTCGCGAACTCAAGGAGACCGAAGAACGCTATCCCGAGCTCCTCACTTCCGAGTCGCCGACACAAAGGGTAGGGGGCACGCCGCTCGCCGAGTTCGCTCCGGCGACGCACACAGTCCCGATGCTTTCGCTCAACAACGCGTTCAGCGAGGACGACGTCGCCGCCTTCGATCGGCGTGCGCGCGAAGCGCTAGGCGGCGACGCGGTCGAGTACCACGTCGAGCCCAAGCTCGATGGGCTCGCGGTCAGCTTAAGCTACGAGCGCGGAATTTTCACGCGCGGGGCAACACGCGGCGACGGCGAAACCGGCGAAGATGTGACGGCAAACCTGCGAACGATTCGCGCGATTCCGATTCGCCTTGATGCCGCGCCTGACTTTCTCGAAGTCCGCGGCGAGGTCTTGATGCTCAAAAACGATTTCGCCAAGCTCAACGCGGCGCAGCGCGAAAAAGGCAAGAAGGAATACGTCAATCCGCGCAATGCCGCGGCGGGCGCCCTGCGTCAGCTCGACCCGTCGGTGACTGCGAGACGGAAGCTCGTTTTCTTCGCCTACGGCTTGGCGATCGGCGCGGAAGATCTGCTCTTGCAATCCTCAGTCATCACTCGCTTGCGCGAACTCAAGTTTCCCGTGTGCAAGGAGCATGAGGTCGTGCAAGGCTTGCCTGGATTGCTCGAAAGTTATGCAAGATTCGATCGGCTGCGCCACGAGCTGCCCTATCAGGTCGACGGCGTCGTCTACAAAGTCAACGACCTTTCGGCGCAAAGGCGGATGGGTTTCGTCTCGCGCGCTCCGCGTTACGCGCTCGCGCACAAGTTCGCGGCTGAGGAAGCGAAGACCCAAGTGCTCGACATCGTCGTGCAAGTCGGACGCACGGGGACGCTCACGCCAGTCGCC
>JBOIGA010000402.1:0-1661 GCA_050741875.1 Burkholderiales bacterium | reverse complement strand
TCTGCCCATCGGAAAACTCGTGCCGTGCCTGCGCTTGAATTGCCGCGGCGTCAACCAGATCCTGAGCGAAATCGTCCCAGGTTTGATAGCGCTCTTTGAGGTTTTTCTGCATCGCGCGCTTGACGATGTTGTCCACGTACCACGGCACTTCCTTGTTGACGGTTGAGGGCAAGGGCGGTTCGGTGTTCAAAATCTGTTGCACGACGCCATAGTTATTTGAAGCCTTGAACGGCAGGTAGCCCGTGAGCAACTGGTACAAAACCACGCCGAGCGAAAAAATATCCGTCTGGTGCGTGAGCTGAAGATTGCGCACTTGCTCCGGCGACATGTAAGCGGGAGAGCCGACTCCGGAAACTTGCGTGGTATCCGCTTCGGCGTTGAACGCCGCGCCAAAGTCGGAAATCTTCACACTGCCATCCTTGTTGCGCAGCACATTCGCCGGCTTGACGTCGCGATGAATGATGCCGTGGCGCTTGGCGTAATCGAGCGCGCGACATAATTTGAAACCGATTTCGAGCACGCGCGCGACCGGCAATAACTTCTCCGGCTGACAATGGGCCTCGAGCGTGCCGCCTGCAACGTACTCCATCACGATGTAAAAAAGATTGTCCTGCGCGACGGCGTCGTAGATCGCGGTGATGTGCGGATGATTGAGCTTTCCGGCGAGCGAAGCTTCAGTGAAAAAAAGTTTCTGGAAGCGCTTGCCGTATTGCGCGTGCTGAAAAATCTCGGGGTTCACCACCTTGACCGCGACCTCGCGATCGAGGAAGGGATCGCGGCCCAGATACACGGCGCTGGTCGCGCCTTTGCCGAGTTCGCGAATGATTTCGTACTTCCCTATTTGTTCCATGCGCGTCGAACGATAGCAGAAAAAGCCCGCCTGCTGTGCTACTGTCCGGGACGATGACGACGGTATCGGTCGATAGAGGCGAAGCCTTCCGCTTCTGGCTGAAGCTGGGATTCATCAGCTTTGGCGGCCCCGCCGGACAGATCGCGATCATGCACGATGAGCTGGTTGCGCGGCGGCGCTGGATTTCGGAGCGCCGGTTTTTGCACGCGCTCAACTATTGCATGTTGCTCCCCGGCCCCGAAGCGCAGCAGCTCGCCACCTATATCGGCTGGCTCATGCACAAGACCTGGGGTGGCATCGTCGCGGGTTCGCTTTTCGTCCTGCCTTCGCTCGCTGTGCTGATCGCCTTGTCGTGGATCTATCTCGAGTTCGGCGACGTTCCCGCCGTCGCGGGCGTTCTTTACGGCGTCAAACCCGCGGTCGTCGCAATCGTCGCCTTCGCCGCCTATCGCATCGGCTCGCGTGCATTGAAAAACGCCTACCTGTGGGCGATTGCCGCGGCAGCTTTCGTCGCTATCTTCGCGTTCAGCATCCCCTTTCCGTACATCGTACTCGGCGCGGGAATCGCGGGCGCGCTCGGCGGGCGCTTGGCGCCGGAGAAATTCGCCCTGCAAGGCGCCCACAGCGGCGCGGATGAAAGCTTTGGTCCAGCGTTGATTGATGACCATACGCCGCCTCCCAAGCATGCCGGATTTGGCGCCCGCCGTGCCGCGCGCTACGCGCTGATCGGTCTTTTACTGTGGGCAGTTCCGATTGCGGTCTTGCTCGGCGTCTTTGGCTGGGACGCAACCCTGACCCAAATGGGATGGTT
>JBOIGA010000401.1:0-1675 GCA_050741875.1 Burkholderiales bacterium | reverse complement strand
CGCTCTGCGCCGCTCAACACCAATTCGTTCTTCGGTCGTCCGGTTCTCATTCGGGATTCCTCCATTGGAGAATACCCCGAACGACATGCAAGAATTATGCTAGTTATTTTTGACACACGACACTAGTCAAATGCTCGACTTGCAACGCTTCGGCGTTCTTTCATTCGACTGCTACGGCACGCTGATCGACTGGGAATCCGGCATCCTTGCGGCGCTGCGCGCGGTGCTGAGGGCGCATGGCGTGACGCTGGCAGACGCGGAAATTCTGAAACTCTACGCGGAGCTGGAACCGCAAGCGCAGCAACCTTATCAGCGTTATCGCGATGTGCTGGAAACGGTGGTGGCCGGCTTTGGTGAACAGCTCGGATTCTCCCCGAGCGCCGCAGAAGTCGCCTGTTTGCATAATTCGCTTCCGGATTGGCTGCCGTTTCCCGATACGATCGACGCGCTCACCGCGCTCGCGCCGCGCTACCGGCTCGCGGTGATCTCGAATACCGACGACGACCTCTTCGCGCAAACGGCAAAACGGTTGGGCGTGCGCTTCGACTGGGTGATCACGGCGGAGCAGGCGCGTGCCTACAAGCCGGCGCGAGCGATTTTCGACAAAGCGTTGCGGCGCATTGGCGTGCCGCATGACCGGATGCTGCACGTCGGCGAAAGCACCTTCCATGACATCGCGCCCGCGCGCGCAATGGGAATTGCCACGGTGTGGGTGAATCGCTCACGCGGGCGGATAGCCGCATCACGCCGCACGGATGCAGTTCCTGACTTGGAGGTGCCGGACTTGAAGACGTTGGCCGCGGCGGCGGACGTGCTATGAATTCGGGTCACGCGAGATAGCCTACTCCGCGCGCCATCAAAGCGGCGCAGAGAATCAACAACACGATCGCCGCGAGCTCCCAATGAATGATCGCGCGGATCGTATGCAGTTTTCGCTCTTCCACGATCGGAAGCTTTCCCTGTTTCAGGGATTTTCCCCAAGACAGGAATTGGATCGTGGGATAAATCGAAAGCAGCGCGATGATCACGAACAGCGACACTTTCGCAATGAATGGCGCCGAATGAAAGTAATAGTCCGCGCCTTTCTCGAAATAGAAAACGCGAAGCAAACCGACGACGAGCACGACCCCCGCTGAAACGCCGAAGACGAGATCGGTCAGCGCGATCTTTCGCGCGTTCGCGGGAGTGACCACGCCCTTGATCAGCACGAACTCGACGACGAGGGCAGCGACCAAAGCAAAAGCCGCGACGTGATGCAGAAAGGCGAGCAAAGAGCTCATGGCGCGAATAGTCGGACATGAGCTCTAATTGCCAGTTCAACTGGCGCGCATAAGAGGAACGTTACGTCAGGCCCTCACCGCATCTTGTAGCTGCGAGACCGCGATTCTCCCCCGCGCAAGTTGTCGCGTCTGAAGAATAGCGGTCAGGTGCAGCATGGTGAAAATCGGCACGAAATAGCACGGAGTCAGCACGAGCGGCAGCCGAACCTGCGACCGTTGGATTAAGAGTCCACTGCTCTACCAGCCGAGCTAACAGCCCGTCTGACTGATTCGCTCGAATCATCGCTCAACTTTTTGACTGTCAACTTTGGAGAAAAGCTCAGTCCTTTTTTGATTCTCGTTCCATAAGATATTCGATCACCGTTTGCGCAAGCGCGGCAGTTTTGTGGTGGATT
>JBOIGA010000400.1:0-1696 GCA_050741875.1 Burkholderiales bacterium | reverse complement strand
ACGCTACAGTGCTGGCCGCTCACGCAATGGATTTCCGCGCGGGAGTCCAGCGCCTGGCCCACGTGTGGGAGAACCTTTACGCCGATCAGGTCTACCGCAGCGATTCGAAGAGCGTGCGTGAAACCGCCGCCCACTGGCTCAGGGGGTTGATGCCGGGCGGTATGCGCACAGAGCGTCCGATATCGCTGCTGGATAACGCGCCGCTTGCGGCGTTGCTCGGGCGGGCGATTCCGTTCGAGCAAATTGGTGAAGGCATCGCCGGCGGCGCGCTTGATGCCATCGGAATCACTGCGTCGGGTTACACATCGGGCCTGCCGGTTACCTTTTTCGAGGGCGTTGCAACGATCGAGCCGTGGGTGCGCGCGCGGCGCTTGGGTGTTTCCACTCGAATCGGCGTCGCCCACCTGATGGCCTCTTCGGCGATTCCGTTCATTTTTCCCGCGGTTCAGATTGGTGAGGAATTTTTTGGCGACGGCGCCATGCGTCAGGTTGCGCCGATGACTCCGGCGCTGCACCTCGGGGCGCATCGGATCCTGGTCGTTAGCGCCGGACGCATGACCCGGATGACACCTCACCAAGACGACGGGCGCCCGTCGCTCGCGCAAATCGCGGGACACGCGATCAACAGCATCTTTCTCGACAACGTGGAAGCGGATCTCGAGCGGGTGGAGCTCATCAACAAAATCATCGGTCTTGTCTCCGATGAGAAGCTCGCGCAAAGCGGAATAGGGCTACGGCGTGTCAAGGTCGTGCTCATTTCGCCGAGCAGCGATATCGAAGGCATTGCGGTGCGCCACGCCGATGATTTACCGCGCTCGATGCGCTTTCTATTCGGGGGTTCGCAGCGAATGAAGCAGAGTGGTGCGATTCTCCTGAGCTATCTTCTTTTCCAAAAGACTTATTGCCGCGACCTGATCGCGCTCGGGTACCAAGACGCAATGGCGCGCGCGAACGATCTCATTGATCTCTTGACCGTATGAGCGCGGGAGTGGGGGCGCTGAGAAACAGGGTCAGAGCTTAAGCCCCGCGATATTGAAAGCAGAGATCGGGTTGGCAAAACCTTTCAAGCGAAGCTCGCCAGTCGCTTCGGCTTCCACCAACTCGTCAAACTCGCTCAGGGTCTTGCGGTTGGTTAATATCTGGCCGCTCTTCGCCTCACCGCAAAGCCGCGCCGCGAGATTAGTGACGGTGCCCACCGCGCCGTAATCGAGCCTGCCCTCAAACCCAATGGCGCCGATCGTGGCGAAACCCTGGGCGATACCAATTCCCAGGCCCAGATCGTAGCCGTGTTTGCGCCAGCCGATGCTGATGTCAGTGACGCGCTCGCGCATCGCCACCGCCATGCGCAATGCACGTTCCGCGGGATTGGGCACAAGCATTGGGTCGTTGAAAAAAATCATCATGCCGTCCCCGGTGAAACGCTCGAGCGTCCCTTCGTGCGCAAGGATGAGCTTGCCCATTTCAGCGTGATATTCGCGCAGCACTCGCATCACTTCTTCGGGCTCCGAGGTTTCGGCGAAAGCCGTGAAGCCGCGCAGATCGACGAACACCAGTGCCACTTCGCGCCGATGGCTTTGCAATGGATCAACCGCGCCTCCGGTGACAATCGCTTCCGCGAGTTGCGGAGAAAAGAAGCGCTTAAGCTTGCCCAGGCGTTCGAGTTGCGCTACCTGCTCGGCGACGCGCTGTTCGAGAG
>JBOIGA010000399.1:0-1699 GCA_050741875.1 Burkholderiales bacterium | reverse complement strand
TTGGATCAACAGCACCAGCACTTCAAGCTGGTCCGCTTCCTTTGAGCCAACCGGGGCGTCCCAAAGCGCTTCCGCTTCTTTGAGCGCAGCGGTGTAGTCACGCTTAGTTCGAATTGGGCGAAGTTCCATAATTACATGGATAGTTTTTCTTCCAGCCAAATCTTGATTAGCGATTGGTAAGGCACATCACGAAGATTCGCAGCGACCTTGATGCGGTCAAGCAAGTGAACAGGCAGACGCAGCGAGATGCTTTGCGTCGAAGGTGTTAGGTTGGGGAAGCTTGCGCGCTTCGATTTACTCCAATCAACAAGATTGCTGCTGTCGTTCGCTTCCCAAAATGCCCGCTTTTCCGTTTCCGACTTAAACTTTCTAACTGGTTTAGCTTTCCTGCTCATGTGCCCTCATCGGATATGGAAAACTGTCTCGCGGATTTTCTTGCCGACGCGCTCGATCTTGTGCCAATCGCTGTTGTCATTGAGTGAGACCCAGCGGCGTTCTTCCGTGCGGTAGTGCCAGTCCTTGTCGCTTTGATAGAAGAGTTGGGTGCCGTCCACTTCGAGGATGTTGAGGATCTCGTTGTCGTGATAGTTGCGCTCGTCGTAATCGGTGACCGCGCGCTGGCCCATTTCGGCATAGACGCCGTTGAGTTCAATGAGAAGGTCATTCAGTCCAACGTCGAGCGGCTTGACGTTTAATCCGATTCGTTCGGCTTCGCGAATCGTGATCGGATAGACGTGCGAAGGGTAATCTGTGTTGAGCGCGTGACTGATCTTGCTTGCGCGCTTTGTGTCGGTCATGTGGTAAGAGAGGATCTCTTCGCACAATCTGTTTGATAACGAGCTCGCTCGATCCACCGCGCCGATAACGAGCGGATGGACGTGTTGAAAGATCGCGCTATAAGGATTGAGCTTGTCGCCTTTCGCTTCCTGGCTCCACACTTTGAGAATGCGCGACAACTCGTTCAAGCTCACGCTCACGCGCCGATTGTTTTTGTCCACGGGCGAGAGGTCGTGAGTGAGCGAAGTGTCCACCGCCGAGAGATAAGCCATCGGCCCCATCTGAATCTCATCGGCGCCCAGCGCGATCATTGTCGCGGCGGAAACGCATTCGAGCGGCGCGAGCACGGTCAGCTGCCTGGCGTGCTGGCGCAAAAGGTGAACGACTCTAAGCGCCGCCGTGCCTCTGCCGCCGTCGGACTTGATGAAGAGGTAGACATGCTCGCGTTTGCCCAGGGCGCGCAGAAGTTGATAGAAACCCACGACGTCGTTCTGGCAAACCTCGCCATTTGGCGCATTCCAATACGCGATGAATCCGGTCTTGAGATGCCGTTCGATCTTGGCGATGATCGTCTGCGTCTGCTTGAAGAGAACGGGCGGACGGTTGATCTTGGTTGCTTTCCTGGCTGCGGCTTGTCCATCTTCGACTTTCAGGTTTTGGTCCACGAGTCCCTCAAGGTAACGGTTCGATTGAATACGGGTTTGCCCGGCTTTGAATCAACTTTATCAGCGACGAAATAACCGTGCCGCTCGAACTGAAAGCGCTCCTCGGTTTTCGCATTGGCGAGGGCGGGTTCCAGATAGGCTGCAATAGTTTCCTTGGAATTGGGGTTTAGCTCTTCGAGATGGTTACGCTCGCCTGTTCCCGGATGCGGGACGGACAACAGGCGATCGTAGAGCCGCACCTCCGCCCTGTGCGCGTG
>JBOIGA010000398.1:0-1705 GCA_050741875.1 Burkholderiales bacterium | reverse complement strand
AACCCGTAGGGACGGGACTTTCCGGGGGTATCGCGTTGTTGCTCGTCGCTTGTTTGGGTCAACCAAATGGCGACTCCTCGCGCCTAGCGCTGCCGCCCGGAAAGCCCAGGCGGGACTTGATCAGAGGTTCCTAAGGAGGCAGCCATGTTTGGAAGGAGCAAACCCCGCAATCGGATCGATACTTTGATCGGAGTGGGGACCCGGGTTGACGGCAACGTTCAGTTCAAAGGCGGGTTGCGCATTGATGGACAGGTCAACGGCAGTGTCATCGCCGATGACGGAACGCAAAGTACGCTTGTGCTCAGCGAAAAGGCCCGAATCGAAGGAGAAATCCACGTGACCCACGCGGTGATCAACGGGACGGTCGTGGGCTCGGTTCGTGCCGCCGAATATGTTGAACTGCAAGCCAAAGCCAATGTCGCAGGAGACGTTTATTACAAATCGCTCGAGACTCATCAGGGCGCGGTGGTGCATGGCAGGCTTGTGCATCAGGGTGAAGCCGCTGAAAAGATCGTCAGCTTGAAGCCCGCGGCGCACGAATGATTCTGGTAAACTGAACTTTTGGTTTGAGGAGCAATAGATGAACGCAGTAAGCGAAATGCCGGGCCCGCTCGTATTCACTGACAGCGCGGCGAACAAGGTTAAACAGTTGATTGATGAGGAGGGCAATCCTGACCTCAAGCTTAGGGTTTTCGTAACCGGCGGGGGATGTTCCGGATTTCAATACGGATTTACCTTTGACGAAGCCTCCAGTGAAGACGACACGTCAATGGTGAAAAACGGTGTCACCTTGCTCATCGACCCCATGAGCTTTCAGTATCTGGCGGGCGCGGAGATTGATTACCAGGAAGGGCTGGAAGGCGCCCAGTTCGTCATCAAGAATCCAAACGCGACATCGACCTGCGGTTGCGGATCGTCTTTCTCGACCTGACGACGCGCTGATTGGCCGCAGGCGGAGCGCTATTCCGCCGCGACAATATCGAAACCGCGAAGCTCTTCTAGGCGCTTTGCGAGCGACGCCGCTTTCTCGTCAAACGCTGCCCTAAGCTGAGAGGTAATTGGCGGGGAAGAGGGGGTGGCGACCCGCAGCGGATTCTGCTGTCGGCCGTCAACCAGAAACTCGTAATGCAGATGCGGACCGGTGGCGAGTCCGGTCTTTCCAACGTAACCGATTACTTCGCCTTGCTGCACGTGCTCGCCCTTGCGCACAGCGAAGCGCGAGAGATGGCCGTACAGGGTGGTGTATTTGCTTTGGTGCTCGAGAATAACAACGTTGCCATAGCCATTCTGCCGCTCCGCCACCTTGACGACTCCGTCGGCGGTTGCCCTCACGCGCGTTCCAGTAGGCGCCGCGTAGTCAACGCCTTTGTGCGCGCGCCAAGTGCGCAGCACGGGATGAAATCGGGCGCGCGAAAAGCCTGAAGTAATTCGGGAGAACTCAAGCGGTGAGCGCAAGAAAGCTTTGCGCAGGTTCTTGCCCTCGGGAGTGTAATAGCCGCCGCGTCCTTCCGGATCCTCGAAATAGACCGCCTGATATACATCGCCGGCATTGACGAACTCGGCGGCCAGCACTCGGCCGCTACGGATCGGTTCCCCTACGAAATAGAAGACTTCATAAGCGACCGCGAAGCTGTCGCTTTTTCTCAAATCCTGGTGAAAATCGACATCGCTGGAAAAAATTTCAGCGAGCTGGATTGCTACACTG
>JBOIGA010000397.1:0-1720 GCA_050741875.1 Burkholderiales bacterium | reverse complement strand
ATCCCAGTCACCGAGCACGCCGGATGTTACTTGGCGGAGAGAGCGACATCACATTGCGCTCGGAAAGCCGAGCCAATGCTGGTTCTAGCTTTCGCCAAACCAAAAGTTACCACGTTTTTTATCACGGTAATGCTATAAGTACCCCGCTTCTTCCACGCGCGTATATTGTTGATCGCTGTTGTGCTCGGTATTGGCGAGCGAAAAGGAGTTGCGAGATCAGCTGCAAAAAGAAGGCTTTTGATCGCTGGAGCGGACTAAAATATGAAAGCGCATCCGGCGCTGAAAGCGTTGGAAACATGCCGCGCGCAAGCTCACCGTATGCTCGAGAGTTTTGGTTTGAGTCCTAGATCGCGCCAGGGAGTCGACATCGCGCCCCCCGCAGCAAAAGGCCGTCTGGCGAGCTTAGACGACGAGTGGCTTCGGGTTGGAAGTGGCTCTAGGATGAGCGCGGAAAACGTAGTCGAATTGCCCATAGGTGAAGGCGGTGTGAAGGCGGTATAGGCGGCCCGCCAAAGGACCTGCCGGCGGATGTGCAGAGGGCTTGGCACGACGTTGCCAGAGTGTGTCCACCCGGCCTATTAATCCCGTTGCACGAGTTTTCCTTGAGCTTGTCAGCTATACGCTGGCGTGTTGGCGAAACAGCGCAGCTTTGTGCGAGACGGACAGTTCGTAACCAAGCGCTTGCTGAAAAAAATGCTCTGCGATGACTGCTTGATCAGCAAGCAGGACGCGGAACGTCTTTTGAATGGCGAATAAATGGCCGAGCGCAAGCTCACGAATCTAACCGCGCGCGATGCCATCCATTTCGTTGCCGTGGGGAGCGGGTGACGGCAAGGGAGTACTTTCTATTGTCGCCGGAGTCGCGCTGATCGCATTCAGCGGCAGCATAGGGGAGCGTTAGCTGTGATGTTGCAATACGTTGTTCATTCGGACTGGGTTTGAGAAGCTTGGAGGTTCCAGCCTTCCTGGCGTCTCAAGGAGTCCAGCCGAATGAACATGCATAAGAATGCCCGACTCACCTTTGTACGTCGAATCGAAATGGTCAACGAAGTGATTCAAGAGAAGCGATCGCTGCTGAACATTGCGCTGCGCTATGGCATCAGCGTGACGACGGTGCGAAAGTGGGTGGGGCGCTATCTCGCGCAAGGCCAAGCCGGGTTGCGGGACCGATCCTCCCGCCCCACATCGAGCCCGCGCTCGATTCCGTGCGCCTCGGCCCTGGCGATCGTCGAATTGCGCAGAAAGCGCCTGACGATAGCTCGCATCGCGTGCGCGCTTCATGTGTCGATGAGCACGGTGAGCCGTGTGCTTGCACGTGCCGGATTGTCCAGGCTCTCCGCCCTCGACCCCGTGACTCCGAGCCTGCGCTACGAGCACGCCGCGCCCGGGGACCTGCTGCACTTGGACATCAAGACGCTGGGCCGGATTGAGGCCATCGGCCACCGCATCACCGGCAACCCGCGCGATTCCGTCACAGGGGCTAAGCTGGGAGAGTTTGTTCGTCGCCATCGACGATCACTCGCGCATCGCCTATACCCGGATGCAGGCTGACGAGGGCAAGGCGTGCGCAATCGCGTTCTTGCATGAAGCCATTGACTACTTCGCCCGTCTGGGCGTGACCATCCGCCGCATCCTGACCGATAACGGCGCCGCTTTCCGCTCTCACGACTTCGCACGCGCGTGCCGCGCATTGCGCCTTTCCCATCGTTTCACCAAACCC
>JBOIGA010000396.1:0-1730 GCA_050741875.1 Burkholderiales bacterium | reverse complement strand
CGGTAGTTCTTGCCTTGCTGGTTGTCCCCATGTAGGAGCACCGTTGCTTCGGCGAGTCGCCGCGCAGGACTTTCTACTTTCCCACGAAGAATCTCGACGGCTTCGGGTGCTTCCTCGGCTTCCTCTAGCTTCTCGGCCAGCCGTAGGCAGTCTTCATCAAGCCCATTGAGGATGGCATCCGCCCGTGCATGACGCTCATGGATCAGCGCGCCCAGGAGGTTCAGACGTGGGCGCGCATCGGGGAACGGCGCTGGCAGCTCTGCCCGCAGCTTGCGGTCGTAGCGAGCGCGCTCGTCGAGAATGCGCAGCGTCATCATCAGCATTGGCAGCCGCTCGTAGCGCGCTGCACACTCAGCCATCACGGATTCGGACACGCGTCGCAATTGCACGTCCTGCCCCAGCGAGCAATCCACGAACAATGGCCTATGAACTTCCGGGCTGGGTACCTCGCCGGTGCGATCCCACTCGAACAGACAGGCCGTGGTGCCCAGGAGAATATTTGTCATCCCCAGCGCGATGCCAGATTCCAGCATGGGCAGGAAGGCCTGGCGCGGCATCAACTGGCCATACACGTCAATGAAAGTCATGAGGTCTTGCCTCAGATGGCCGGCGGAGTCCATCGCAATCGGCCAGCGGTTGGCGATGCGACTGTCTCCCTCGCTCCTGCCCTTTCCAACTTTATCTGGCGCTCGTCCGCAGCCCTCGGCGACACGCACCGCGAGCCATTCGTCCACCGCCAGATCGTTTGCGGCTTCGTCTTGAAAACGATCCGATCCTAAGTCCGAAGAATGCGTTCCCCGCACGGTCATATGGCGCGCAAACAGCTTCAAAAGGGGATTCACCCGAAAGGTATCGCCGACGATGAACTGTCCCTTACCACCCGGCTGGATGGAATCGCAGTGGCTCGACCACGCCAGCAATGCCGTCAACAGTTCCGGCACGCCACGAAGATGTGCGACCGCATCCGGCAGATCCACCCAGCTCGCCATGTAGTGGGTGGCGAACACGCGTTGCACCTGGACGTCGTGTCCCTCCTCATGCCCCTTGTTCTCCAGGCAATAGGTCAGGAGGAGATCGGCGAGCAAGGATTGAGCGTACGGGTCACCAAAGCCGACGAATGCATCGGCTTGTTTGGCGAGAAGTCCCGACGCGACGTTCTCGATGGTCGGTGGTTCTGCCTTGTCATTGATTTTTGAACCAAACGCCTCTTTGAATGCGCCCTTGCCGCGGCGTTGCCCCCATCGCGCCATGTAGAGCATGGCGGGTAGCAGCGTGCCGATGTCGAAGTTCTGGGGCGTGAACGGCAGTGCAGGTAGATAGTTTGCCGTCCACAGCTCGCGCACACGCGCAGGGCTGAGAACAGAGTCAGTGATGGTTCTGGGCGTATCTTTCTTTCTCTTGGGCGGTTCGCTCATGTTGGCGCATCCTCATGAATGAGGGTTTGCCTCCCGTCCCACAACTCAATACGCAACTGCGAAACCGCTTCCTCTCGTTCGGGGTGCCAAGCATGCAGTTCGCGCACGTCTTCCTGAGCAATACGCTGTACAAACAGATCGAGATGAGCAAACACGCCTTCCTGTGCAGCGCCCGTCAACTGTGCGCCATCCTTGAGCGCTAGTGTCGTGTTTCGGAAATAAGTGACGAAAGTCGGCGTAGTTTCGCAAGGATCGAGTCGGCCGTAGCGGTCCATACGAATGGGCGCGCGTGATCGTTGTAATGTTGCACGTAGC
>JBOIGA010000395.1:0-1737 GCA_050741875.1 Burkholderiales bacterium | reverse complement strand
TTTTGCATGAAGAGGAAGGCGTGACGATGGTCGAGTATGGCCTGATCGCAGCGTTGATCTCGATCGTTGTCCTGCTCGCGCTGACCAACATCGGCATTAACTTGAACATCGCTTACGAAACTATTTGTAACGCTTTGGCCGGTGCCATTACTGGTGGTACGGCGTGCTAATCGTTGTTTAGTGCACGGGCGGGACTCCTCCCCGCCCGATTCTAGAATTCGGGGGCGTTTCATGTTGCCGAAAGCAAATAGTCTCCTCATTGACGAGAGCGGTATCGCAGCGATCGAGTACGCGTTGATCGGTGCGTTAATTGCCGTTGTCTGTGTCGCCACTATCACGAATGTCGGCCTCAATGTAATCAATCTGTACAACGCCGTTTGTAATGCCGTCTCTACGGCGGTTAGCGGCGCCCCGGCCTGCTGATTGATGATGATGATTTCGAATGAATGGTCAGCCGGTCTGCAACTTGTCGGCTGGCTTCTGTTTGATCCGCGGCTCGGCGTATTAATCGCCTTATTACTCGTTGCGGCTTGGAGTGATTGGCGGGCACATCGTATTCCCAATTGGCTCGTCTTCGGTGGGGCTGCGTATGCCCTTATCTACAACACCGTCTTTCCGTCATATCCGGACGGCGTTGGATTGCTCGCTGCATTGGCAGGCTTGGGGCTGGGGCTGGCCTTGTTGCTGCCGTTTTATCTTCTGCGAGCGATGGGAGCGGGCGACGTCAAGCTGATGGCGATGGTGGGCGCTTTTCTCGGGCCCTGGCCGACATTCCTCGCGGTGCTCGCGACTTTCCTCGCGGGAGGGGTGCTAGCAATCCTGTTCCTGCTCGCCAAGGGAGTTGCCTGGCGCGCGATTCAAAATGTCGCCCTCATCGGCCGCAGCGCGGTATTCGATGTGGCAGCCGGCTCTCGCCCCGTTCTGACGCTCGAACCGGCTTCTTCTGCTGGCAAATTGCCTTACGGAATTGCCATCGGAGTGGGAACAGCAGGATATCTGTTCGCAAAACAATTCGGCTATGTCTAATACATTGTCAATCGGCGCAGCCGCTCGCTACTCTTCGCAATCTCCGTTGCCAAGAGCGCCTCGCGAACCAGCCGAGACCGGACTCGATTTTTCGTTTCTGATCGAGCTCATCACGAAGGCGCTTTATCTGCGCGGTCAACTGCGGCTTGTCGACCTTGCGTCGCATGTAAAGCTCGCGCCAGGGGTGCTCGAACCGGTGCTCAACTTCATGCGCGTCGAGCACATGTGCGAAATGGTCCGCCGCGGCGACGCCGACAGCGCAATGGCGTTCAGTCTGACTGAACTGGGACGTGAACGCGCCCGCGACTTTCTGCGTCGCAACCACTATGCCGGTCCCGCGCCGGTCAACCTCGACGCATACATATCACAAGTCCAGTTTCAGTCGATCACCGAAATGGGCGTGACACGACAAAAACTGAAGACGGCTTTCGCCGGCGTAGTGGTCAAGGAGCAGTTGTTGAACCAGTTCGGCGCCGCCATGAATTCCGGCCGCGCAATTTTCGTCTACGGACCGCCGGGAAGCGGGAAGACCTACATTTCCGAGCGCCTGTTGGGACTCATGTCGGGCGCGATCGCCATTCCTTATGCGCTTTCGGTCGACAACGAAGTCATTCAGATATTCGATCCGGTTGCGCATACGCCCGTTTCGCCGAAGAAACCTGCGGGCGTGGGACTCGATATTGGCAGAAACGAAGACGCGCGCTGGATGCT
>JBOIGA010000394.1:0-1740 GCA_050741875.1 Burkholderiales bacterium | reverse complement strand
CAACGAAGCAAATGCCGAGACTGACGGGCGTGAGGGATTACGCTCACTGGAACTGCTTATCGCGAGCTACATCTCGGCGCGCGATGGTCGGCGGGTTTCGTTACCGCTGAATTATTGAGGAATTAAATGCGATTGGATGCCGAAGAGCAGCAGGCGATAGAAGCCGCCCTTGAGGGGGTAAGAGCCGACGCAGTTTATCTCTTTGGCTCGCGCGCCAACGACCGCGCGAAAGGCGGCGATATCGACATTCTTGTCCTGTCTTCGGAAGACTCTTTCGAACTTTCCCGAAAGATTGCTACGCGTTTTTTCGAGCACTGCGAGGAGAAAATTGATGTGGTCGTGATGAATCCCACGGAAATAACGCCTGAACAGCAGGCGTTCCTCAATGTTCTGCGCCGCGGCAATATGGAACGGCTTAAATGACCGAAGACCAGGAGCTTCTAACGGCGCGCGATCGTTCAAAGGCGATCCGCGCGCTTGCGATGTTCGCCGCCTCGCTGGAAACTTACGTGCCGTTCGATTCCAAAAAGAAGTATTCCGCGAAACAACTGGAACCTTACGACGCCCTTTCCGACCGATTCATCCGTGCGGTCGAGTCGTCCATTCGATTTTTTCGAAGCTATGAAAGATCTCTTTATGCGGAGTATTCGGATACCCTGCGCGACCTTCTCAATCGTATGCACAAACTCGATCTAATCACATCATTGACTTTGTGGTTCGAAATGCGCGATTTGCGCAATCGTATCGTTCATCAATATCTGCCTGAACAACTCGAGGGATTCTATACGCTGATTACAGAGCCGTTCAAAGTGGAATTGCTGCGGTTAAAAGAGCGGCTTGAGGCTGCGGAGTTTCAATGAGTTTAAAAAGCGAGCTTACAGTCCACCAAACCGCGATCATTGATGAAGGAGCACAAATCGGCGCGGGCACTCGGATCTGGCATTGGACGCATATCTGCGCCGGCGCAAAAATCGGCGAGCGTTGCACGTTGGGGCAAAACGTCTTTGTCGGCAATCGCGTGACAATCGGAAACAACGTCAAAGTGCAGAACAACGTTTCGATCTACGGCGACTTCACGCTTGAAGATGATGTTTTCTGCGGTCCAAGCATGGTATTCACCAACGTCATCAACCCACGATCCCATGTGCCGCGCAGAACGAATTCAGAAAGACGCTGGTCAAGCAAGGAGCAACCATCGGCGCGAACGCCACCGTGATTTGCGGCAACACCATCGGCCGATTTGCGATGTTCGCCGCGGGAGCGGTGGTGACGAAAGATGTGGCGGGCTATGCACTGATGATGGGAGTACCCGCAGTGCGAAGAGGATGGACCTGCCAACGTTGAAATATTGCCGGCGGACCTGAGGGAAGCGTTTCCTGCGGCAGGTGTGAGAGCCGCTCCCGGATTAACGATGGCATGTTGCTAAGGGAAGAATAGATGGCCATTGAGTTTGTTGATTTAAAAACGCAGTACCAGGAGCTGAAGACCTCGATCAATTCGCGGATTCAGACCGTACTCGATCATGGACAATTCATTCTCGGGCCGGAAGTCGCGGAACTTGAAGACAAGCTCGCGCGTTACACCGGAGTGAAACACTGCATTGCGGTTGCCTCGGGCACCGACGCGCTGCTGATTTCGCTGATGGCGCTTGACATCAAGCCAGGTGACGAAGTTATCACTACGCCTTTCAGCTTCATTGCCACAGTGGAAGTGATTGCGCTACTCGGCGCGAAGCCAGTG
>JBOIGA010000393.1:0-1746 GCA_050741875.1 Burkholderiales bacterium | reverse complement strand
AAGTATGACGATGCACGCTTTGGCAATCCCGGCGGCGCGCATTTTCTCCAATAGATAATGACAGACGACTTTGGGACGTCCGTCCTCCATTCCAACGGGAAAAAGTTCCTTGCTGCACGGGAGGGGCTGAAGGCGCAACGCGCGGCCTGCGGCCGGTATAACTCCGATGACGTTTTCTGTCTGTGGCATGGGACCTTAATACGTCTTTTGCATCGGCCGAATATTGACATCGGTGACTTCAGCCGTACGCGGAACCGAAAGTGTATTGACGACCATTCCCGCCACGTCTTCAGGCTGGAGCAGGAGTTCCGATTGAAAAGACTTGCCTTCCTGCGCGAAGATTTTTTCGCTTCCGTGGGTTGCCGTCGTTCCGGGGAAAAAGCTGATGACGCGAACCCCGTCCGCGTTGATCTCCTTGCGCAGACTGTCAGCAAGCGCCTTGAGCCCATGTTTGGTCGCCGCGTAGGGCCCGACCGTTTCCGCCGCCCCAAGTCCCTGGGTCGAATTGATGAACACAACTTGCCCTCGCGCTGACTTCAAAGCCGGCAAAAGACCTTGCGTGAGCAGGTAGGGTGCGCGCAGGTTGATTCGATACAAGCGGTCGAGCTCGGCGACGGGCACGGTTTCAATCGTCCCTTTGTGCCACGCGCCGCTGCTGTGCACGAGAATGTGAATTTCCGGGTGCTCGTCGAGCAGGCGAGAAACAAGGCGGCCCATCTCTTGATCGTCGGTCAGGTCCAGGCGGAACGTTTGCACCGCGACATTCTTTTTGCGCGCGGTTTGCGCGCAGGCGTTCAGGCGTTCTTCGTCGCGTCCAATCAGGCACAGGGCAGAGCCTTGCGCGGCAAGTTCCAGAGCGATCGCCCGTCCAATGCCGCTTGACGCCCCGGTGACCACCGCGACTTGATCCGCGAATCCTTTTATCAAAGCTGTGACATCGGGCATCGTGTAATTCCCTACTCTGTAGCCTGATAGATAAGTACGCCTTCGCCTTCGGTGCCATCGTTGTAGAGCGCGATGATTTCGTCGGGAAGGCGGGTGAAATCGGTTGCCCGCAAAAAATCGCGCAGCGCGGTTCCCGTGCACGCGGAGTCGATGTTCTTCGCGCCGCGCTTGTAGGCGACGTCGTCGAGATTCACCGTGCGAAAGTCGATCGAGAAGCGGGTCTTGCCGGAAGTGTTCGGCACGGTCGAGTGCAGTTGCTGACCGCAAAAAATAATGATGCCGCCGACTGAAGGGATCAAACGAACCTGGGGATTGATTTCGACTTTCTGCAGCGGACGCGGCAGTGGTCGAGTGTCGTTCTTAAGGTGTTGCGGCGCGCTCGCGCGGTGGTGCTGGTTCCACTTATAGTAGTTATAGCCAGAGGAATCGTTGACGATGGGCTCGTCCCAGTAGCGCGGATGAAACGCCATCGAGTTTTCGCTCTCGATCGCATAGATCGGCAGCCACCAGTTAAGCTGACACTGCGGCGCCGAATACCACGTGTCGCGGTGCGAATGCCACGCGTAGGCGATTCCGGTTTTCAAGTGATCGCCGCTGGTCACCGAGCGCATCCTCGGGATGTCGAAATACGTTTCGTTCAAATCGCAACCCGTTTCGTGCAAGATTCCCTGAATATACTTCTTGGATTGGGGATGATTGATGAACCTCGGCTTGAGCGTGGAAAGAATCGCGGCGTATTTTTCGACCGAAAGGCTGTGCTGCGCCTGCTCGGGATCGAGCGGCGCGAACGCTTCTCGAATC
>JBOIGA010000392.1:0-1781 GCA_050741875.1 Burkholderiales bacterium | reverse complement strand
GGTCATGGAAATCGACCGGCCCGTGCAGATTCTGGATCTCGTTCAAAACCCGTAATTTCGAACACGGTTCACGAGTGCCTGCGTTGAGCCGGCGCTCGTTTAGTTTAAGCTGCGCAAGTCATGCCGCATGACGAACTTCGCGCATGGGTTGCGCTCTCGCTCATCCCCGAACTCGGCCCCGTCGGATTCCGAAAGCTGCTGACGCGTTTTGGCGGGCCGGAAGAAGTTTTCGCGGCATCCTTAAACGAACTTAAGGAAGTCGTCACTGGCGAGGTCGCGCGAAAGGTCGCCGTAGGATCGGAGAAGGTTTCGCTCGAGCATGTGATCGCATGGCTCGAGCGCCAAGATCATCATCTCATTACGCTCGCCGACGATCGCTATCCCGCGGCTTTGTTGCAAATATCCGATCCGCCGCCGCTCCTTTACGTTGAGGGAGACGTCGCCAAGCTCGCGGCGCCGTCGCTCGCTATCGTGGGAAGTCGCAACGCCACCCCGCAAGGGGTATCCACCGCGACCGGCTTCGCACGCGCCTTGAGCGATGCCGGGCTCGTAATCGTGAGCGGACTCGCGCTTGGCATCGATTCAGCCGCGCATCGTGGTGGGCTTACAGGCGCCTCCGGCAGCATCGCCGTACTGGGAACGGGGATCGACATCGTTTATCCGGCGCGCAATCGCGAGCTTGCCGGGAAGCTCTCTCAAAGAGGGGCGCTCGTCTCGGAGTTCCCGCTCGGATTTCCGGTTCTTTCCCCCAACTTCCCACGCCGCAATCGTTTGATCAGCGGGCTGTCGTTGGGCTGTCTCGTCGTCGAGGCCGCGCTCCGCAGCGGTTCGCTCATCACCGCCAAACTTGCGCTCGAACAAGGGCGCGAAGTTTTCGCGGTGCCAGGCTCAATACATTCGCCGCTTTCTAAAGGCCCGCACGGCTTGATCAAGCAGGGCGCGAAGCTTGTCGAAACCGTCGACGACCTGTTGCAAGAGCTTAAGTGGCAGACCAGAGGGCTTGGGGACCCACAACTTGAAAATTCCGAAAACGACTCCCATCTCGGCAAACTCCTCGCCGCAATCGGTTTCGATCTGTGCGCGATGGATACGATTTGCGCGCGTTCAGGTCTTTCGGCGAACGTTGTGGCATCTCTGTTGCTCGAGCTTGAGCTCGAAGGAAAAGTCGCGACGGCGCCGGGCGGCCTTTATCAGCGCATCGGTTAGCGTCGAACGCGCGCGGCTTGCAAGGTCGCGCGATTGTTTCTAACATCTGCCGCGCATCAACATGTCCAAATCTCTCATCATCGCCGAGAAGCCTTCGGTCGCCACCGATATCGCCAAGGCGCTCGGCGGTTTTAATCGGCATTCGGATTATTTCGAAAGCGATAAGTACGTTCTATCCTCGGCGATCGGGCATCTGCTCGAGCTTGCGGTGCCGCCTGAACATGAAGTCAAGAGAGGGAAATGGTCTTTCGCGCATTTGCCCGTCGTGCCGCCGCATTTCGATTTGCGCCCGCTCGAAAAAAACGAAGACCGCTTGAAGCTGCTTGTTCGCCTCATCAAGCGCAAGGACGTGACGTCGATCATCAATGCCTGCGATGCCGGCAGGGAAGGCGAGCTTATCTTCCGCTACATCTTGCAGCACAGCCGCGCGCGCAAACCGATACACAGGCTATGGCTGCAGTCCATGACTCCGGCGGCGATTCGCGACGGGTTCAACCACTTGAAGAATGGCGAAGAGCTGCAGCCTCTTGCGGATGCCGCGATTTGCCGCTCGGAATCTGACTGGCTGGTCGGGA
>JBOIGA010000391.1:0-1802 GCA_050741875.1 Burkholderiales bacterium | reverse complement strand
CGTCAACACCGTCGCGCCATCCTCGATCAACGCGGCGCCGTTCTTGCCCATCTCGCGATTGCCGCGGATATCCTCCTCGCGAATTGCATGCGCTTCTTGCAGAAGGCGTTCGTAGGGACGATCCAAGTTTTTTTGCCAGACGCCGCGCATTCTATCGAGCGCCCAAGTCAAGTTGACCGCGGTCGGACGGCTTGCGGCGAGGAGCGAAAATGCGCGTTCCATTTCGCTGTCAAATTGCGCCAGAGAAAGCCGCAAACGTTGCGCTTCGACCGCGATGCCATAGGCGGCGGCGCAACCGATCGCGGGAGCGCCACGCACAACCATGTTGCGGATCGCATCGGCGGTTTCACTCGCGCTCGTGCAACGAATGTACTCGAAACGTTGCGGCAGAACGCGCTGATCAATAAGCTCGAGCGCGCCTTCGCGCCAACGCAGTGTTTCGACTTTCATATCATGCCCGCGGACGCGGTTTTCCATACGCAAGCTTCTCGCAGCATGACGTCAAATCACCCGGTCGTTGCCGCCATCGACCGGTACCTGTGCGCCGGTTGTCTTCGCGAAAGCGGGGCCACACATTGTCACCACCATTTCCGCGACGTCGCGGCTCGAAACTTCAGTCGCGAGAACGTTGTTTTTCTTGTACGCATCAACGCTGAGGCCGTAGCTCTGCGCGCGCGAGCGCAGAACTTCCTCGTTCCACACGCCGGTGTCGAAGACAGCGTTCGGATGAACGATGTTGACGCGAATTCCGTCTTTTCCCCATTCGAGCGCGGCGACTCGCGCGAGTTGATTGAGAGCGGCTTTCGACGCCGAATACGCGGCGGCTCCTGGTCCAGGAGCGGGGACATTCTTCGACGCAATGATCACGACTCTACCGCCTTTGGGAGCCGCTTTAAGGAGCGGCAGACACTGACGCATGAGCACGAGGTTGGCGTCGAGATTGATCGCAAACACTTTGCGCCACTCGTCGGTCGTCAGATCGGCAATCTCGCGAGTGACCGGAAAAATGCCAGCATTCAGCACGAGCATATCCAGCCCGCCGAACGCTTTGACCGTCAGATCGAGCGCGCGAACAATATCGGATTCGGAAGTGACATCGCCGGTAATGCCTAAAAAGTCTGAACGTACCGATGACGTCTCAATTTCCGGATTGATATCGAATCCCGCCGCCGCCGCGCCCATTGAAAGCAAGGCCTCGACGCACGCTTTGCCGATCCCCGATGCGGCGCCGGTCACCAACGCTATTTCTCCGGTGAAAAGAGGAGGAGTTCCGCTCTTCTTGAGCTTGGCTTGCTCGAGGTCCCAGTATTCGACCTCGAACAAATCACCTGCGCTGAGCGGCTCATATCTCGATAAGCGGCTCGCGCGTTCGATGATGTCCATCGTGTGCTGATAAATCTCCGCCGCTATGCTCGCGTCTTTGGCGGTCTTCCCAGCCGCAATCATTCCGATTTCGGGATCGAGAACGATTCGCGGCGCGGGATCGAGCATGGTTTTCTCGGCTTGGACGTGCATCTCAAAGTATTTCCGGTATTCCTCGACGTACGAGGCAACATCCGTACCGAGCATCGGGACGCGTTTCGTGCGAATAACGTGGTCAGGAGTTGCCGGCCCTTTTTGCGAAATAAGCGCGATGTCGTCGCGCCGGGCAAAGCCGAGGCTGTGCGCGTCGTCGTGTGTTTCGAGAATCATCGGTGCGTCGGCCGCGCGGCTGATGGCGAGACGCAATTTCACGATCGAGTCGCGCGCAGTTTTTCCAGTTCGCGTGAGGCCCTTGTGTGCAATGGCAGCGCGTGTTTGCA
>JBOIGA010000390.1:0-1826 GCA_050741875.1 Burkholderiales bacterium | reverse complement strand
TCCCTGGACAGGGAGCCGCTGGGGGAGACGCCGGCGTCATCGGCGACGCTCGTCGCCCAGGCGGCCTCACTACGACGACGACGACGACGACCGTGGAGGTCTTTTACAGAACTTCTAGGACTTGACTCGCGGTTTTGAGCAACGCGTCTATCGATAGCTTATCCTCCGGCAGTTTCAGGTCATCGAAAAGGGTTCTTTCCTCCGGAGCAGTGAGCGCCTGCTGGCTGCGACTGATCGCAGCGAAAAGGTCGGGCATGAACACCCGTGTCGCTTCAAATGCCAGCACGTCAACGAGCGCAACCCTGCCGTCGAGACTTCGAACGGTTCCTGGTAACGAAGCAGCATAGCGTCGAACGTCGCGCATGTTTCGAAATAATGGGAACACGATCTCTCGAAAGACTCCCTGCCATCGCCTTTCGTCAAATGGGCCACGATTCGGCACCTCGGCAAGTGCTTCATTGATCGCATCAATTATCTGCTGAGAAAGCATTGCGGGAGGAATTGCCGGGATGTCATAGGCTGCTTGGATGATCTTTTCCAGGTAGTCGCGTCCAGAAAGACCATCCTCGGCCAAGGCTTGCTCGACACGCAATCTATCGAATGCAAGTACGTAGACGATGTTTGGCAGGTTCGCTATAAGTCGCACGAGCTTAAAGATGTCCCGAATCTCACTCGTGCGCAACCGATCTACATCATCGATTACCACGACAATCGGTTGAGAAAGATCTCGAAGCTCTTTCGCGAGCTTGTCGCGTGTCTCAGCGACTCCTTTCTTGCGAGCCTTATAATAGTTGTTGAACGCCTTGGTAGCTCCTCCAAGAAGGCCCCAAATCGTCCCCGCAACGGGGACGGATCCGAGAATGGATCCAAGTGGCGAGAACATTTCGCCGTATGTATCCAGAATATTGGCGATATTCTGCATCTTACTTGGTCCTAGTCGAAGTTGCGCTGCTAGCTCGATGAAGAAACTCTCCACAAGCTGATCTGCCCCGGAGAACATCCAGGGGTTGAAGGTGAGAACGGTCAGAGCTGGTTCCTCGGCGAGCTTGTTCTGAATCAAGTTGATCAGCGAGGTCTTGCCCGACCCCCATGGCCCAAGCACTCCAACAACGAATCCATCCGAAGCCTCGATATTCCGAATCTCGTCTGCGATCACCGATGCAAGATTGGCCCTGCCAAGCAGGTCTTCCTCTGGTTTCATGATCGGCTCATCACTCTTAATCATGCTTGGTCTCTCCTGATCTCACGGTCGCGCGTACCCATTTTATGTTTTGCGCTACGAGAGTGGGTCCTTGTATATCCACGAGCCCGAAAGCGTCGCGCGATCGCGGTTGCTGGCCACCATCTTCAAGGCCGTTACGGAATCAATGTGCAGCCAAAGTGATCCAGGATGCGGCCCAACTGTGCCGCGTCGAGCAACAGGTTCGTCGCACAATCGGCCACAAGCGCATCAGCGGCGCGGTCAAAGAGAGCGATGGATCGATGGTCCGGAGCGTTTCGCGCCCGGTAGATGAGCCCATCTGGCTGGTCCGGATGCGTCCAGAGGGCGGCCGCCCAGCTCTGCGAGACGACGTGTGGACCATCCCCGACGCGGCTGTCGGCGCTGGCAGAAAGCCGTTTCAGCGCCGCGCCGGATGTCAGGTCGACCAGGCGCAGCGGTCGCGTGACTTGCACCGCGCAGAGACAGCTCCGACGAAGCAAACTTGCGCTGATGAAGAGCCCGAGCGGCGTTGATCCCACACCCTGGCTGAACGCCTCGATGAAGGCAGCGTAGGCATCCTGACCGAGGTAGAGGGTGCCAAAGGCAAGACCATCCGGAGGCGCGA
>JBOIGA010000389.1:0-1847 GCA_050741875.1 Burkholderiales bacterium | reverse complement strand
CTCCTGCTCCCAGTGCTTCTGAAAAAAGCGCTGCCCAGTTATTCCTTCAGGCATGCGAATCATGGTGAGCGGACGATCGGCAAGGTGCGGCAGGATGAAGGGTGAGACCTGCGCGAAATAGCGCAGCAAATCGCGCTTGGTCAGCGCGGCTTGCTTGAGCGCTGCATCGGCGGGCCAGTACACGCGATCGAGATTCGTGACACGAATCTGATGCGGCCCGACCGAGATCGTGAAGGTTGCTTTTTTGTTTTCGAGCTGGCGCACGACATCATCGATTTCGCTGCTCGCGTGTGACGGGGCGCTCGCTTCCGGCATATGTCGCGAGTCAACGCGCTGCACGCTCTTCGCATCGACGTCGTCGCGCAAGCGAAGAAAAATAGGCGCGCGTAGAGAGCCGTCGTCAGTCCAATCCTGGAATCTCACCTCCACGACGACTTTCGGCTCGACCCATATGGTCGGGCTGTGCAGCTCCGGCTTTTCGACGAACGGGCAGGTCTTTCTCTGCAGCGGGTCGAGCCCCGCTTTCACGCGAGCTAGAGTGTCTGCGTCGAAGCCCGATCCAACGTGCGACGCATAATGCAGTTTCCCTTTGTCCCAATAGCCGATGAGTAGCGCACCGAGCGGCTCCCGCGATCCTTTTCCTTTGGTGTAGCCGCCGACGACGAATTCCGCACTGTTCGTGGATTTGATCTTCAGCCATGATGAAGAGCGTTTGCCCGGCTGGTACTTGCTGTCCATGCGCTTGCCAATGACTCCTTCGAAGCCGCTCGCGATCGCCGCTTGATGCAATGTTTCGCCGTCTTCATGCGCATGCACGAGTTGCACAAGCGGCGAAGGCAGCAAGCATTGCGCGAGATAGCGCCGCCGATCCTTGTAAGGCGCGCTGCGTAGATCGACCCCAGCGAAATGCAATAGATCGAAACTGTAAAAGACCGCAGGCGTATTCTGGTCCGCTGCGGCGATTTCGCGCTCGGTCTTAAGTTGAACGCGATTCTGCAGCGCATTAAACGACTGCTTTCCGCTCGCGTCGAACGCGACGATTTCTCCGTCGAGAATCATGTTCGCCGCCTGCTTGCCAAGTTCGGCCGTCAAAGCGGGAAAAGCGGCGGCCAATTCGAGGCCTCGCCTCGAACGAAGTTTGACGCCCTTCTCGCCGATGAAGGCGAGCACCCGATAGCCATCGAGCTTGGGCTCCCACATCCAGTCGCCATGATTGAACGCGGCGTCGCCCGATTCGGCGTGCATTGGAGAGAGCGTCGCGGGCATCGCTTCGATCTCGCCCGCGGGCACGAGCCGGGAAGCGGGGATGCGCTGCACCGGCATCACTTTGACATCTTCGACCGCCATTCCTGAGAGGACCGAGCGGTTCTGCTCGGTGACATCGCTCTCGGTCACATATCGGTCTTTGTGCTTAATGAGAAACCAGTTCTTTTTGTCCGCGCTGCGAACCAGCGCAAACGAGCCTTTCACTTTCTCTCCGCGAAGCAGGAAGCTCAACTTGCCTTTGTCGACGCCTTCGCGCACGCGCCGCTCTGCTTCATTTCGATCGTGGAACCAGTAGTCGTGGCCTTCGTCAGGAGAATAGACGCCACAATCCCAGACGATCACTTCCCCCGCGCCGTACTGCTTGGGCGGAATGACGCCTTCGAATGAGCCGTACTCGTACGGATGATCTTCGGTCTGCACGGCCAAGCGCTTTTCGCGAGGATCGAGCGACGGGTCTTTGGGGACGGCCCAGGACTTGAGGACGCCATCGCACTCCAGCCGAAAGTCATAATGCATGCGCCGCGCCGAATGCTGCTGGATGACGAAGAGTAGCGGCCCGGTGCGCGCCGCGAGCATCGCGG
>JBOIGA010000388.1:0-1862 GCA_050741875.1 Burkholderiales bacterium | reverse complement strand
GGTGACCCCGGGTTATTTTTCGGCGGCGCCCGTAGCCGCGACGATGAGTTCAACGGCATTCGGCTCACCGCTGGCTATCGGCCGACACGCGTGATTGATGTGACGGGCTCATACGAGACCGGCCGCCGTTCGTCAAACCTCGACAACGCCGACTACGACTACGATCTCATCAGCATAAACGTCGGCATTCGCGTTCAGTAATTGCTGCCAGAGCGCTTCCCCGCGGTAGCCTATTCTGATTCGACGGGTCAGACGTTGCCGAAGGAAGTCTCTGGTTGCTGCCACAGGCGCCTCAGGCGCCTCTTCCACGGGTCCCAACCCACGACGTAGTAAAGCAAGGCAAGGTGACACCTTGCGCGATTCCTTAACGACAAAGGCACGCTCCACGCGGCTTTGCAATATCCGGCAAATACTTGCAATTCCGGAAAAGTAAGTTTGGCTTTCGTGTCCATCCACGTTTCGCGCATTTTTCTGGACTTCGCGACCTGAAAATATTGCTCCGCGTGGACCCCACGCAAAAAGAGATACTCTGGAATCTGAACGAAGGGGCCCAGGACAGCCAGCTCCGCCAGCAGCACTTTGTCCGAACCAGGGAACCGCAGGTTGAGCGAAGTCTGCTTCAGGACATCGCGACGCATGACACCGTAATACTCGTCAATGGCATGAGTTTCGATTACCACGGCCCAGAACCGTTCGCCCGCATGAGTTGAATGCAGTTTTCGCTCTTTTTCGTTCGAGCGTTTGGTATTGCCTTTCGAATCCACATAGAGCGTCTTGGCCTGACACAAAATAATGCTCGGATCTTGTTCGAGTACGCGGACGCATTTCTCGAGGTAATCAGGGGTAAGAGTGTCGTCATACGCGGCCCACTTGAAATACTCGCCGCGCGCCAATTCAAAGGCGTGATCGAAATTGTACATGGCGCCCATGTTCTTTTCGTTGCGCACATAGCGCACCCGCGAGTCACGCTTCATGTACTCGCGTCCTATCGCTTCAGTATTGTCGGTCGACGCATTGTCCGTGATGATAAGTTCGAAATCGCTGTAGGTCTGCGCCAATATGGATTCAATTGCAGCCGCGATCAACTTCTCCCCGTTGTATACCGGCAAGCCGATGGAAACCTTTGGCGTTTTCATTGCTGTCCTACTCCTTTCCGCTTCAAAATTAGCTATCACCATTTCTGCTTCAGCGCGCTCGCCAGATTTTCCGGAGTTCCGATGTCGAGGCAGACATCGTCCGCAAATTCCACCGCCTCGACTTTTAGCTGGTTCTCCACAGCGCCGAGCAAAACATCGCCGACAATCAACTCAGGCAACTGACCCCTCTGCCCTGCTACGAATTCGTGCATGAAGCGGGAAAAGACCGGCGTCCAGACGGCGATGCTCCAGCCAAGGCGCAGATTCGTCTTCGCCGGCTTAAACTCTATCGTTGTCACCCGGCCGCGAGCGTCGAGTTCGACCATGTCCCATGTGCGCGGCTCGCGAATTGGAAACACTCCCAGCACAACATCCGCGCGCGTCTCGTGCAAACGCTTAAGCATTCGAGCGTAAGCATCACGGGTGCGAAAAAGAATGTCGGGAAAACCAAAGGCGATGAGCGAATCGCGGGTAAATGGCCAGGCGAAGTCAAGCGTGTGCGGCGCGCTCGGCGATTCGGTTACGACTCGGTACATGACATCCATGCCGACGAGCTTGCCGTCGCCGAAGTAAGCGGGAATGTCCCACTTGCCGCGAAGCATGACGATGCACGCTTTGGCAATCCCGGCGGCGCGCATTTTCTCCAATAGATAATGACAGACGACTTTGGGACGTCCGTCCTCCATTCCAACGGGAAAAAGTTCCTTGCTGCACGGGAGGGGCTGA
>JBOIGA010000387.1:0-1872 GCA_050741875.1 Burkholderiales bacterium | reverse complement strand
CATGTATTCGAGCGATGGCGCGATGACGATTCCCGAAGCGTGGTGAGGCTGGGCATCCTTGCCCGGCAAGCAGGTGAAGTCGGGCAATTCGGAGAGCGCGACATTCATCCGAAAAGTCGCCGAGCCGCATTTCCATTCCCGCATCCTTGACAGGAAATCGGAGTCGAGCTCGCGCGCGTCCACGAGTTGCAGATACAAGAGCTTGGGATTGACGTTTGCCGCGACGCTCCGCGCGAGAACTTCGCCGCCGTCTTCGAGCGCGACTCCGGTGGCCTTGCCGTTTTCCACCATGACTTTAGCGACCGCGGCGTTGGTCTCGATCTCGACGCCGCGCTTTCTCGCCTCCATCGCCATCGCTTGCGTGATCGCGCCCATTCCGCCGATAGCGTGTCCCCATTCGCCGCGTTTGCCGTTGACTTCGCCAAAAGCGTGGTGCAAGAGCACGTAGGCGGAACCGGCGGCGTAAGGCGAGGCGAAATTGCCGACGATGGCGTTGAAGCCGAACACGGCCTTGAGCGGCGCGGCTTCGAACCAGTTATCGAGGATTTCGCCCGCGCTCTTGGTGAAAAGTGCGAGTAAGTCGCGCTGCGCTTCGATCGGCAGCCGGGCGATGCGCCTCCCCGTCTTGAGCGCCTGCACCAGATCGAAAATGCCGCCGCCAGCATTGGGCGGGGTTTCCAGAACGACATCGCGCAGAGCCGAAGCCGCGGTCTCGAGCATTCGATTGAAAGCCGGAAGACGCTCGGCATCTCGGGGCGAGAATTTCGCCACTTCGCCGATCGTGTTTTCGCCGCCGAATTTCAAATAACGTCCATCCGCAAGCGGTAAAAAATTGGCGAAAGGGCGCTCGACGATCTTGAGCCCGTGCTCGTAGAGCTTCAAATCGCGAATGATTTTGGGATGCAGCAGACTGACCGTGTAACTCGCGGTCGAGTTGCGAAAGCCAGGAAAAAATTCTTCGGTGACCGCGGCGCCGCCGATGACTCCCCGGCGCTCGAGCACCTTTACCTTGAGCCCCGCCTGCGCGAGGTAACACGCGCAGACGAGGCCGTTGTGCCCCGCGCCGACGACGACTACATCAAGCGCGTTAGTGTCTCGCTTGTTTCTTTTCCGGAATAGTCCAGACGTAGACAGTGTGACCTTCCAGTTGCACTGTTTGCTCGGGCTTCCAGTCGCCCATGTGATAGTTGTGCGAGACGACTTTCGTTCCGGGCTTGAGTTCGCTCAACAGTTTTGGCCGCAGTTTCAGGTTGACATCGGGCAAGAGGTAAAGCGTGACCACTGTTGCCGGGCTCAGATCCAGTTCGAACAGGTCCCCCTGTTTGAATTGTACCTTGTCGGTGACTTTGGCTTCCTGCGCGTTTTGCTTCGCTTCCTTGATGCGCTCCGGATCGATGTCAACGCCGAGACCCCTGGCGCCATATTTCTTGGCGGCGGTGATGACGATGCGGCCGTCTCCCGATCCCAGATCGTAAACGACGTCTTTGCCATCAACTTCGCCAAGTTCGAGCATTTTGGCGACCACCGCGTCGGTAGTGGGAACGAAGGGAACGTCGGGAGTCCGTGATTCCGCGTAAGCGCTGACGCTGAAAATGAAGACGAGTAAAGCGATTGAACGATGCAGCATTTTTTTCTCCTTGGTGTTAACGACAAAGAACCTATCTCATGAACCCGCGCATGTGCGACGGAGCTGATTTGGGATGGAGGGCTAGGCGCGAGCGAGGCGATTTGGTCATTCCAAATAAGGAGCGAGCAACAACGGCCTTCGACCCGGTGCAGGCGCTTGCGCCTGCACGCGTGCGAAAGCCCCAGGGATGCGCAACGGCGGCAGCCGTTGCTCAGCAGCCCGTCCCTGCGGGTTGCGGCCAGAGA
>JBOIGA010000386.1:0-1875 GCA_050741875.1 Burkholderiales bacterium | reverse complement strand
CGGCCTCGAATTGCGCCGTCTCGAATTCGCACTTCCCGATGGGGAACTCCTTGGTGAACGGAGGCGTGTCGGCGGCAAAAACGGCGGCCGGCGTCAAAACGATCGCAAGCGCTAACAATTTTCTGCGGTTCATGCTGCTTTCTCCTTTCCTCTTTGGCGGATGGCGGCGCCATCCTTCGATGACATCGTCGTACGGAAAGGGAATGAGCGTCTATTCACTGCATGTTGTACTCGAAGGACGCAGAGGCAGCTATGCACCGAATGTAGTATGCGGCCTCGACTGGGAACCGACCCGCCTAAAATGGCCGGGAAAGCAGATGCACCTGCGCTCGAGACTTCTTCTCGCCTTCCTTGGGGGCGAGAGGGTCCTCAAGAAAAAACGCCGACAAGGCGGCTCGGCCCGGGAGCCTGCTTTTGCGTAAAGCGAACGGGCGTGCGCCCGCACGGTTCGTTCGCCGGTCGCGCGGATCGCGGCGATCTCCTTCAAGCTCAAGCCTTTGAGCGGCAGCAGCGCCACCTCCTCGTGCCGCCGTCGCGTCACTCTGAAAAGGTAGACCATGCCGACGCTCACCAAGACGATGGGAACGAGCTCAAAGAGCTCGAGCGTCAGTTGGAGCGCGGACATCTCGGGCTCCGAATGGATCTCGAGACCGAGGTAGAGCGCGATTCCGCCGATGACCGCAGCGAGCCGCCAAACCTGGCTTGATCCGTGGCGTAATCACGTGAGCGTCAAGGCTGCATATGGGTCGGATGTGATACAAATGCTGTCCGTCCATGATCAGATGAAGACGGTGAAACGCTTCTTCAGCCTCAAGCTTGCGCTGATCTTTTGTTTAAGCAGCGTGGTCAACGCCCAAACCCCGCGGGTACAGGTTCCCGAGGTGAATGTCGAGGCCGAATCCGCCCACGGCCCGGTCGACGGGTATGCGGCGGAGCGCTCCGCGACCGCGACCAAAACCGATACGGCGATTCGCGACATACCGGCATCGGTGCAAGTGATTCCCCGCGATGCGATCGAGGACCAGAACGCGATGACCTTGTTCGAGGTGCTGCAAAACGCGAGCAATGTGCGTTCGCAGGATAGTGATAACAGCGACGAGACTTTCGTAATCCGCGGTTTCGATATTGATACCACCCCCGCCCGGGATGGCGTCGGTTTCAAGGACAACGGCTCGGTTGGGGCGCCCGATCTCGCCGGAGCCGAGCGCGTCGAGGTGCTCAAGGGTCCGGCTTCGGTTCTTTACGGCACCGGCGATGCGGGAGGCTTTGTCAACCTCGTTTCCAAGAGGCCCTTGGCCCAGCCGTTTTATCAGGCGACATTGAGCGCCGGAAGTTTTCATTTCTATCGCGCCGAAGCCGATCTTTCTGGCCCGCTCACTGAAACCTTGCGCTACCGGTTCAATGCCGCGTACGAGCGCACCGATAGTTTCCGCGATTACTTCGTCAATCCGAGGAGTACTTTTCTTGCGCCGACGCTCGCCTGGCGTCCCAGCGCTTCCACCGAGCTGACCGTGTTCGCGGAATATCAGAAAGAGGATACGCAGATCGATTCGGGCATTCCGATATTGCTGGACGGCGACATTTCCGACGTGCCGTTCAGCCGCTACTACGGCGAAAGCTTCGCGACCTTCGAGGTGCCCGTTTATCAGCTGCGCTATATCTTCGACCGCCAGCTGACCGACAACTGGTCATTCCGCTCGCTCGCCGCCATACAGAGAGCCGACGACGATCAGGGAAAAGTGGACTTCGATGGTGTCGAGGACGATGGGAGAACGTTGAATCGAGACTTCCGAATCGAGAACAATGAAGAGCAACGCTACTCGATTCAAAACGAAGTCGTGGGAAAGGTCATCACCGGATCTCTCCGCCATACCC
>JBOIGA010000385.1:0-1906 GCA_050741875.1 Burkholderiales bacterium | reverse complement strand
GCTGTAGATTTTCCGGATCAACTCATCGCTCTTTGGCGTGTTTGTGATGGCGAGCAGCGCATCGGCGTGAGTGTGGTCAACGTACTTGTAAGGCAGTATGGCGTGCAGAATCGTCTCGACCGAAGGCATCGGAGCAGAAGCATTAGACATGTTGGCCTTGAGCTCATTGACCATCTGCGGATCGGACAACCTTTCGAGCGAAGCCAGGCGTTTGACTGGTTCGAGCCGCACGGGGGAAAAGCCGTCTTCTTCTATCGTTTCGAGATCGGAGCCGCTGCCCTTGACGTACAAGATTTCTTCCTCTTCACCAAATAGATTGCGCTCGGTGATCTTCACGGATGTGTTGCCGCCCCCGTGCAACACCAGCGTTTTTTCGCGGCCGAGCAGGCGTGAGGTGTAGACTCGAAGCCCCAAGTCGCCGGGGAATTTTGCCGCTTCGTTATCGCTCCAAAGACTCTGCATGGCGTTCGTATTATGACCTTTTCCATTCGCCGAACGAACTGGGACACCGACCAGTCGCGGCTATCGGCCATTCGTAAAGCGGTATTCATCGAGGAGCAAAGCGTGCCGCTGGATCTCGAATGGGACGGCTTCGATGAATGCGTGCACGTCCTCGCGGAAAATCAAACAGACGAGCCGATCGGCTGCGGCAGGCTCCTGCCGGATGGGAACATCGGCAGGATGGCGGTGTTAAAAACCTGGCGGGGAAAAGGAGTCGGCAGCGCGATGTTGAGCTCGCTCGTATCAATAGCGGCTGAAGAGGGCCTGGATCGTGTGTACGTCCACTCCCAAACCTATGTGAAAAAGTTTTACCAACAACACGGCTTCAAGCGCATAGGCGACGAATTCATGGAAGCGGGGATTCCCCACGTCAAGATGATCAAGCGTTTGGCCGCAACAGTTTGAACTGCTGACGCACGACGTTTTCCGCGTTGCCCGCGCGGTCAAAATTCCGTTCTTCGAAAATAACAGTGTCGTCGTGACCGATCAGCACCACCGTGCTCGAACGCGTCCCATAGTTGTCGAGCGCGATGAAAGTCGACGACAACTGCTTCTCCCACTCCTTGCTGATGCCGGTGTCGGGCAACTCGTGGTCTTCAGCCTGACTGCGGTCGGCGAGTACCGCAAACAGTTGGTTGATCAACTCTGAATCGTTGCGATCTACCGCAGCGGCAAACGCCTGCCGGCTTCGAATCAGCTTGGGCCAGGGTGTGTCGAGAAGATGGTTGCTTAACGCATGAACTCCCGCAGTGATTTTTGTAACGCCATCGCCGCGGTTCGAAAAGCAAAAGAAACCTTGCGCATCGCCGGCGATCAGGTTGAAGCCGTCGTAGTGTAAAGCTTCGCGCTTAACTTCTTCGAAATAGTGAAGCGGCGCGTCGCTTCGACGTAAGAAATCGGTGACGAGCAATCCACGAGAACGCGCTTCGCTGTTTACGCGGTAACCTTGGCGAAAATTCGTGACCGCGGCGATTCTTCCAGCTTCGGACACACCCAGCCAAGTACCTCCCCGCAATACATCGCGTCCAGAGAAAATCCGCGGACTCTCATTCCACCAATGAGCCTGCGCAGTCTGCCGCTCATAGAACTCATCGCGGTTGGCCGCGAGAATCAGCTGGTACTTGGGGTGACAATCAATGGCAAAGACAAGGAGGCACATCGGCAGTTAATACGACAAGACAAGTTCTAATCCGTCACTCCGAACGGGGTATCTCGTTTTAAGAAAGTGTGATCCATTGGCGTTTCCGTTTTCGCGTAATGGTCGACCTTGCTTCAAGAATCTTTTGTTCCGACGTTAGATTAACATTTTTCGACGGCAGCTTGATTGAGCGCGCAGAACGTGTAATCGACTGATGGAAGCAGTGGCCGCACTCTGCATTTCTCAATTGCGTTTCCGACAGTTAGC
>JBOIGA010000384.1:0-1918 GCA_050741875.1 Burkholderiales bacterium | reverse complement strand
GTGTACGAGCGCCATTTCGGCGCGTACAAGCCCGCCCGCTCGACCGTGCAAGTCGCCCGGCTACCGCGCGACGTGCTGGTCGAGATTGAGGTCATCTGCCGACCTGCCGTGAACCGCATCGGCGCCGAAATGTTTACCATGAAATATGTCTATAGCGTGCCTGGAAAGATAGAAAGGATTGCATCATGACTACTACCACGCTGACCGAGCAGGTATTCGACGAAGAACAACAACACGAGGAAAAAGATCTCCATCGCGGGCTCAAAGACCGCCACATCCAGATGATCGCCATCGGCGGCGCAATCGGAGTCGGGCTGTTTCTCGGCTCGGCCACTGCGATCGCGAGAGCGGGTCCGGGCCTCGTGCTGTCGTATACCCTCGGGGGATTGGTGATCTTCTTTATCATGCGTGCCCTGGGGGAGTTGCTGCTCTTTCGGCCGGTGGCGGGATCGTTCGCCACTTATGCGGAAGAGATAGCCCTACTCGCAACGCATTGGCTGACAAGTGACTCTTCAGCTCCGGTCAGATTGCGTTGTCATTTTCAAGCGGCAGGATGAGCAACACGGAGGTTCTAACAGGAGACCAGCAAATGAGCGAGATAAAATTTACTGAGGATCACGAATGGCTGCGCATCGAAGGCGATGGCACCGCGACCGTCGGCATCACCGACTACGCCCAGAAAAAGCTGGGTGATCTGGTCTTTGTGCAGCTCCCCGAAGTCGGCAAGGAGTTCGCAAAAGGTGACGATGCCGCAGCGATCGAATCGGTCAAGGCAGCGAGCGACCTCAAGATGCCAGTCGCCGGCGCCGTCGTCGAGGTCAACTCCGCGCTCTCGGACGAACCGGCCAAGGTGAACGAAGACCCGTTGGGGGCCGGGTGGTTCTTCAAGATAAAGCTGAACGACCCCGGTGAGGCGGCTAGCCTGATGGATGAAGCGGCCTACGAGAAACTCATCGACAGCCTGAGCTAAAGCCTTCGCGTCGACTCCGGTTGATTACTTCACAATGGATATCACCATGACTCAGTTACGGCGCACATTTGAGGCCTTGGAGCAGCGCACGGATTTCGTTCGTAGACACATCGGACCGAGCGACGCCGACAGCTCAGAGATGCTCAAGGCGCTTGGCCTTGATTCCATGGATGCCCTGATTAAGAAGGTGGTGCCCTCCGCCATTCTGTCCGAAGCGCCGCTCGCCCTTGAGCCGAGCCGTACCGAGGCTCGGGCGCTGGAAGCGTTGCGCAAGATTGCGGCCAAGAACAAGGTGTTCAAGTCCTATATCGGCATGGGTTACTACGATTGCCACACGCCAACCGTCATCCTGCGCAACCTGCTGGAGAACCCTGCCTGGTACACCGCGTACACGCCCTATCAGCCGGAAATCTCGCAGGGGCGCCTGGAAGCGCTGCTCAACTTCCAGACCATGGTATCGGAGTTAACCGGCATGGAGATCGCCAATGCCTCGATGCTCGACGAGGCGACTGCCGCGGCCGAGGCCATGACCTTCTGCCAGCGGCTTTCCAAGAGCAAGAGCAAGGTCTTCTTCGTCTCGCAAGACTGCCATCCGCAGACGATCGATGTGGTGCGCACCCGCGCCGAACCGATCGGCATCGAACTGGCGGTGGGCGACCACCGCCGCGAGTTGGAAGGGCGCGAGTGCTTCGGCGTGCTGCTGCAATACCCTGCTTCTACCGGAGAGATCCATGACTACGCCGACACGGTTGCCAAGGCGCACGCCAAGGGCGCGCTCGCGGTGGTAGCCGCGGACCTGCTCTCGCTCACATTACTTACCCCGCCTGGCGAATTTGGCGCTGATGTTGCCATCGGCACCACGCAGCGTTTCGGCGTGCCGCTCGGCTACGGCGGGCCGCACGCCGCCTATTTCGCCACAAAGGATGCTCACAAGCGGGTAATGCCTGG
>JBOIGA010000383.1:0-1930 GCA_050741875.1 Burkholderiales bacterium | reverse complement strand
GAGCAGAGCACCGCACCAGGACTCGCGCCGTGGCCGACGCAACGGGCATGATCCCGCCCATACTCAGCCTCGTCACGATCGATGCATTGGTGTCGTGGCGAGGGAGGGGTAGGCATGTGGCAACCGGATGGCTGGAGTTTTCGCGCCCGGCTGGGCGTGATCGTCCCGCACGCCGCCATCGGCACGGAGTCGGAGCTGGCCGCGATGGCGCCGGAGGGCGTTTCCATCCACGCCACGCGCGTGCCGCTGGGGGTGATGCGCGCGGGTGGCGTCATGGACCCGGCCATCGCCCTGGAGCCGGTGCGCGCCTTCGCCGATCCGCCCGGCGTCGACGACGCGGCGGAGCTGCTCGCCGCCGCCCCGCTGCACGCCATCGGATTTGGCTTCACCAGCTCCAGTTACGCGCGCGGCGCGGCCGACGACGAAATCCTTCGCCAGCGCCTGCAAGCGCGCACCCGCGGTATTCCGGTCGCCATCACCAGCGTCTCGGCGGCGCTCGGTTTGCGCGCCGTGGACGCCAACCGCATCGCGTTGGTCGACCCGCCCTGGTTCTCTCCCGAGCTGACCGCGCTTGGCGTCGAGTACTTCCAGAATCAGGGTTTCGACATCGTCCACGCCGCGGCCGCGGCCCTGCCAGGCGACCAGCGGGCGATCCACCCCGGTCAGCTCTTCGAGTGGGTGCGGGGCCACGTGCCCAGCGAGGCCGAAGCGGTCTATATCGGGGGCAACGGGCTGCGCGCAGTCGGTGTCATCCAGGCGCTGGAGGAGGAACTTCAGATTCCAGTGCTGACAGCCAATCAGGCGCTCCTTTGGCATTTGTTCCGACTTGCCGGCACGCGGGTGACGATGAGCGGGTATGGCCGCGTGTTTGAGCGAGACTTGCCCGTGTGATGATCGGAGTCGTATCAACGACCTCACGCGCAGGCGGCCAAAATGCTACAATTGCCCCAGCGGAAAAGAGAACAATTGTTCTATTGAAGGAATGTCAACATGGGCGCCACCATTGGGCGGAATGCCTACAACCCGGAACTCAGGAAAGACAAGCTCGAGCAAGCGATCTTGTTCTTTCTTCGCGATGCGAACAACGCCCATCTGGGCAAGACGAAGTTGATGAAGCTGCTCTACTTTGCGGACTTCGACCATTTCGAACAGTATGACGAGCCGATTACTGGCGCTCGCTACCGAAAACTCGGCCATGGGCCGGTGCCGGATGATGCCTGGAGAGTCATTGACGAAATGGAGCAGTCCCGACGAATAACGCGCCATGACATCATCTCTGGTGGGTACACGCAGCATCGCTATGAACCGAACGAGGACGTCGATGTTTCCGCATTCTCTTCGACTGAGCTTGCCGTGCTGTTCCAGGTCGCGCAGAAATGGCTGTTCCACACGACCACGCAGATCGAGGCCGCGACTCATGGGGAAGCGCCATGGATCGCGGTGAAGCGTAATGAGATCATTCCGTATTATCTGGCGTACTACCGGAACAATTTCGGCGCGATGGGCCTCGAGGAAGATGAAACCCCCGAAGGCGTTCCAGACGAGGACGAGGTCTTTGCGGGTTGAGGATCTGCCGGTTGATCAAAGCGGCCACCGAGATCGATGCCCTGCATGGCAAGTACAAGCATGTCTGGCCTGAGATTGAGAAATTTGAACGCCTGCTCGCCGCGAACTACAACCATGGTCATCAGCGAGTGCCGGGGCTTCACCTCACGCGAGACTGTGAACCCGCCTCGATCTGGAAAGCACGGGTGCTCCACCCTCGGCTCGGAGGGAAGCGAAGTGGTCTCCGCTATGTGTATGAGCGACTTTGGATAGGCGATGAGGAATATGCGGTCGCTTTGACCGCCTACGTCCATCAAGAAGGCGCCAAGGAATCCGAGATCATCGCGCGCATTCGTGAGCGCTTTGACTGGATCGAAACCACGCC
>JBOIGA010000382.1:0-1932 GCA_050741875.1 Burkholderiales bacterium | reverse complement strand
GCTCAACACCAATTCGTTCTTCGGTCGTCCGGTTCTCATTCGGGATTCCTCCATTGGAGAATACCCCGAACGACATGCAAGAATTATGCTAGTTATTTTTGACACACGACACTAGCTACCGGTCCAGTTTCCGCCAAGCGCACGAGAATCGGTGCAAATCCGATCGCGCAGTCGCCCGCCAGCAGGCAGAGAAAAGCGGCTGTGGAGATATGTTGTGACGACTCAGTCGCGGCTGCCGGGCGCTCTCGCGCGTCTTCGATCGCCGTGCTCAAGCGAGATCCGGCTTTAGCACTACGCGATAGCGCGCCTTGTCCGCAAGATGTTCGAGGTCATCGTTTACTTTGCTCATCGGAAAATGCTCGACCTTAGGCGTGATCTTGTGTCGCGCAGCGAAGTCCTGCATGGCTGCGTAGCAATGACCGTTACTGTCTTGACTCGTGCATTCATGCGTTGGCCTCTCGTTCGAGCAGGGCGCGCTTGCGCTCTACTCCCCAGCGATAGCCCGACAGTCCACCGTCGTTGCGAACAACGCGATGGCAGGGAATCGCCACGGCCAGGGTATTGGCGCCGCACGCCTGGGCCACGGCGCGGACCGATTTTGGCGAACCGATGCGCTTCGCGATCTCGGCATAGCTCACCGTGTCGCCCGCCGGAATCTCCCGCAATGCTTGCCAGACGCGCTGTTGGAATGCGGTTCCACGCACGTCAAGAGGCAAGTCCAGCCCCAGCCGCGGGGCTTCTACGAAGCCAACCACTTTCGCGACGAGCTGCTCGAACTCCGCGTCACCGCCAATCAGGTTGGCTCGCGGGAAACGGTCTTGCAGATGGCGCGCCAATTCTTCGGGATCATCGCCCATGAGGATGGCGCACACGCCACGCTCGCTTTGCGCGACGAGGATAGATCCGAGCGAGCATTCGCCGATGGCGAAGCGAATCTCCGTGTTGGCGCCGCCAGCGCGGTAGTTCGTCGGCGTCATGCCCAATACCGCATTCGATTTTTCGTAAAAGCGCGCGTTGGAATTGTAGCCGGCGTCGTAGATCGCCTCGGTCACTGTGCTGCTCCGATCGAGCTCAGCTCTCACGCGCTTGGCGCGATGCGCTGCCGCGTAAGCCTTGGGTGTCAGACCGGTGATGGCCCTGAACACCCGATGCAGGTGGAAAGCGCTCATTCCTGCGTGGCTCGCAAGCTCATCGAGGCTGGGCACCTCGTCCGCGTCCTCAATGAGCCGACACAGTTCAGCCACCTTGGCCGCATGCTGCTCGATCAGCGGAGGTTGGTCCGGTTTGCAGCGTTTGCAAGGCCGGAAGCCCGCCCGCTCGGCATCCGCCGCAGTCAGGTGGAATGCGACATTCTCGGGTCTCGCAGTGCGCGAAGCGCAGGAGGGGCGGCAGTACACACCCGTGGTCTTGACCGAATAGAAAAACTTGCCGTCCGCTTTCGGATCTCGAGCGACCACCGCCGCCCAGCGAGGATCGTTCGCAGTCGCAGTCGCGAGCATTTCATTCTTGGTAGTCATGTTCACTTTCGTCCTTTCGACTTCTCACTAACCGATGTTTGAAGTTTAGTCATCGGGGACAAGTCAGGCACTCCGAGTCTTGCTTTTGAATTCCTGGTTAATTCCCGCTTTCCACCTTGCATGGGCGGCGGGGAGGCCGTTGGGCCCGATGAGTTGTCCAAGTCTCAGTCACGCCGCCTTGCGGAAAGTCAAGTTGATGCGATGGCCGCCCACTAACGAGTGATGACCTTGCTTGAGGAGCATGACGCCGTGATAGCGCAGTCGAGCGGGCCCACCCCAAACCACTACATCCCCGTGGTTCAGCGGCACACGCGTGGTCTTCCCCGCTCGCTTCGATCCACCGAACAGAAAAACCGCCGGAATGCCAAGTGAGACGGATACGATGGGCTCGTCGAAATCCCGCTCGTTCTTATCC
>JBOIGA010000381.1:0-1933 GCA_050741875.1 Burkholderiales bacterium | reverse complement strand
GTTCGGCACGTATGCGTGCCGAACCCTGGCCACTAGATCGTTAATGGGCGATGGCCTGGACCGGGTCCACGGCCCTGAGGCTTCCCGCGCCGTGACCGCCGCCGGTGCAGGGAATCGGCATGGTGACGCGGAAGACGACGAGCCGGCCGTCGCTACGGACCTCGACGGTGCCTTGGTGTGACTGGACGAGCTTCCGGACGATCGACAAGCCGAGGCCAATGCCCTCGAAATGGCGCGTGTCCGACGAGTCGAGCTGGACGAAGGGCTGAAAGATTCGCTCACGCGCCTCCGGCGGGATCGGAGTGCCAATGTTCGCGACCTCTAGGACGGCACAGTCCTGCAGCAGCCGCCCTCGAAGCTGGATGGGCGTGCCAGGATCCGCGAACTTCAACGCGTTGTCGATCAGGTTGATTGCGATCTGATGCGCGCAGTCAGTCCCTATCGCGGCCCGCAGGCCGCGCGGGACGGCCGCGTCGATCCGCAGGTGCGCGCCCGGGCGATTGTCGGCGAGCTCTTCTACGATCTCGCCAACCACCTCATGGAGATCCGTGCTCTCCCCTGGCTCAAGCCGCACGTCTCCGGAGGCGGAGAGCAGGTTGTGGATCAGGCGAGAAAGCCGTTTCGCTTGGCGCTCGATCCGCTCTGCGCAGAGCAACGCGCTGGACTGGTCGAAGTCGGCGAGCCGTGCTGACAAGGTCTGCGCGAACCCCAAGATCGACGTCAGCGGTGTGCGGAACTCGTGAGAGACCAAGGAGATCAGCTCGCTCTTAAGCCGCTCAGCTTCGCGTAGTTGCTCAGCCACTCCCCGCTCGGCCTCGTAGAGCTTTTGATAATACTGACGAGATCGAGTCTGCTCGCTTTCGGTCATCTTCCAGAGGATGACGATTCCGATGGCAAGCATCCCGATGAAGCTTAGATGAATAATTCCCCATAGCGCAGGGTCGGCAATCGCCTCCGGGTGGTCATAGACAGCCGCAGGGAGGAACACGCCGAGCACATGGTGCGCCACGACGGTGCCGAGTGCGGCGATATAAGACCACCAATCCTGATACAGGCTAACAAAAAGCAACATTACGAAGTAGCTGAAATGCGCTTCAATTAGGCCATTCAAGAAATGTACAGTTACGGCGGAACCCAGCATCAGGCCGATCGTGATCCCGAGCGCCGCCGCACGCCGGTATCTGGCAAACCAGCCGATAGCGAGGCAAGTGGCGACGGGGGCAATCTCGAGACCGACGTACAGGGGGCGGTGCCCGCGCGTAAGCCCGATGTATGCGAGGACCGGCAGCGCAACCGCGAGCAGGCCCGTCAAGAGATGATGCCGAAGCTGCCACGTTCGCTCGTCGAGGAGCCCTCCCTTGGGGAGGAGAGCGCCGAGTCGCGCGACCTGGACACTCATTAGTGTGATTCCCTCCAGGCGTGTGGGTTCCCGTCACCCCTCCGAATCGCAGTCTCTATCTTTTTCGGAATGCGAGACAGAGAAGCCTGGTCCATTTCCCGTAGGAACTTTTGACTAGGAGCGTCCTCTTCGCGCCGGAGCTCATGCCAAGCCAGCAGTGCCAAGTGTTCTTTCTGGCCACTCGTGACCGTTTCGCAAAGATTATCGGGCGTGGCAGAAATGCCGCCTTACTCGCGCCGGTCCGCCGGTGGTTGAGCGGCACGGTTTTCGGGGATCGGTGTGGCATGCGCGACTCCTTCGAGCGGTACAACGTCATCGCGGCATTCCCAGACCTCGCCGGGGCGCGGCGCGCGATCGGCGCTCTAGGCGCTTGAGCCCGCAAAGTCGTTGCGCGTGAGTCAAGTTTGTGAGTCGTGTTGCAGGTGTTGCACGAGTTGCGAGCCGGCTAGCGATGACCCGCCGGTCCACTCCCCGAACAGGGATTTCGGGGCGTATCTGCCCCGAAATCCCTGTTCGGGGAACGCTGTCATGCCT
>JBOIGA010000380.1:0-1946 GCA_050741875.1 Burkholderiales bacterium | reverse complement strand
ATGCGCACGTCATCGAGAAACAAGGTCACCGTGCCCTGGCTCCCCAGGGGCAGGGAGCCTGCCTTGTAAACGATGCTATTGATCGTGTCCACGAAATCCAAGTGACGGTTGAGCAGCAGACCCCCGTGCAGGATGCCTGCCAATTGCTTCTGCTCGTTGAATATGGGCGCCGCAGCGTGCACCACCATGCCCCGGGTTTCGCTCTTCCTGTCGCTGGGAGCCGCGTTCTCGGTGGGCAAAATGGGAATGAAGGCCGTTTCGCGCAAGCGCTCCGAGATTCCGGCGAGTTGCTCCGAGGAAAACAGGTCTATCTGGGTCTCTAGCCTTCCTGCGGCCGCCGTCTGCACCACACGCCAGCCCGAGTAACCGTCGCGCCGGGTTTGCTCGTTTCCCGCCGCCAGCAGGTTGCCCTGTGCGTCGAAAAGGTTGAGGAAGTCCAGCGTGTTGCGTTCTCTTTCCTCGGCAAGCAAGAGGGCAATGGCCTGGGTTTCCTCACCCTCCAGGGCGCTCACCACCTGATAGGATTCAGCGGTTCTGCCCACATTGCTGCCCACCCCGGAGATGACCCGGTCCATGTATTCGTGGGCCACCACTAGGTCGCTGTGGATCTTGAAATTCAGCAAGCGATCGAAAAACGCACTGCCCTGGTACAGCATGAGCACTAGCAGGATGGGCAACACCACCACCAGCGGCGAGAGCACGAGGAACAGCAGCTTGTAGCGGACCGAGGACTGGAAGCTCTCGACGATCCGGGGCAGCGGGGGCATAGGGTAATTAAGGGACGGCCAAGGCCCGGGTTACTTTGATCGAATGATGCTGAAACAGGTTACAGTTTTACGTATCACAGCACGCACCTTGCAGCCTGGGGTGTTGCTTTAACAAGGCGATTCTTATGCTTGTAAAAACTCGCTTCACCGGATGGGAAGTGACTCCAAGGTAAAGCACGCGGTCGTTCTTACTTGCCAGTAAATATACTAGAACGATTTTCGGCTCAGCGCAGATTCCCGCTTTCGCGCGGAATGACCATCTTTATGAAGCTCTGCTTGCCTGCACTGCTTACTGCGCCACGTCCGCCATTTCGCGGAAATGGCGGCAATCCGGATTCCGCGAGAATTCTCCTACCCAGTTCGACATTAGTGCCTTCCACGATGAGCGGAACTGTGAGCTTCACTTTCGCGCGCCGGCGACTTTGGCTCCTCCTTGCTCGCTCATCTTCGCAAACCCTTATAGATTTTCGCCAAACGTGGCTTTCGTTCTAAAGCACCGACTTCATCAGCTTCCCGATCTCCGCCGGGTTGCGGGTTGTCCTGATCCCGCCTTCCTCCATCACCGCCAGTTTCTCCTCGGCGGTCCCTTTGCCGCCGGAAATGATCGCGCCCGCGTGACCCATGCGTTTTCCCCGCGGCGCCGTCACTCCAGCGATAAACCCGACCACGGGCTTTTTCATGTTCGCTTTTACCCAGCGCGCACAATTCTCTTCGTCGGTCCCCCCAATCTCGCCGACCATCACCACGCCTTCGGTCGCGGGGTCGTCGTTGAACAACTTCATGACATCGAGGTGCTTGAGACCGTTCACCGGATCGCCGCCAATGCCAACGCAACTCGATTGGCCGAGTCCCTGCTCCATGAGCTGCGCGACCGCTTCATAGGTGAGCGTGCCCGAGCGTGAGACGACGCCGATCGGTCCCCGCTTGTGGATATGGCCGGGCATGATGCCGATCTTGATTTCGTCCGGAGTGATCGCGCCTGGGCAGTTGGGGCCAAGGAGAAGCGTGCGCGAACCGTGCATCTGGTAGCGGACGCGGATCATGTCCTTCACAGGAATGCCTTCGGTGATGCAAATGACAAGATCGAGCCCGGCTGCGACCGCTTCCAGGATCGCGTTGGCGGCAAAGGGCGGCGGGACGTAGACGACCGACACCGTAGCTCCGGTCGCGGCTTTCGCG
>JBOIGA010000379.1:0-1946 GCA_050741875.1 Burkholderiales bacterium | reverse complement strand
CATCAAGACCTTCCCCGGAAGCGAGGGCAACCTGAAATGGTGTTCGTTGGAAGTCGCGGCGCGCAAACCCTACAGCACCACACTCGCCCGTTTCGAACCGGCGATCGTCGAACAGCAGCAAGCCTTGCTCGATTTGCAAAAGCGCGTCGGAATGCCGATCAAGGAACTAAAAGAGATCAATCGGCAGATGTCCACCGGCGAAGCGAAGGCTCGACGTGCCAAGCGCGAAATGACCGAGGCCAATCTGCGTCTGGTGATTTCGATCGCCAAGAAATACACCAACCGCGGCTTGCAATTTCTCGATCTCATCCAGGAGGGCAACATTGGCTTGATGAAGGCTGTCGACAAATTCGAATACCGGCGCGGGTACAAATTTTCCACTTACGCCACGTGGTGGATCCGGCAGGCGATCACGCGCTCGATCGCGGATCAGGCGCGCACTATCCGCATTCCCGTGCACATGATCGAGACGATCAACAAGATGAATCGGATTTCGCGCCAGATTCTGCAGGAGACGGGGCAGGAGCCTGATCCAGCCGTGCTCGCGGTCAAGATGGAAATGCCCGAAGAGAAGATTCGCAAGATTCTGAAAATCTCGAAGGAGCCAATTTCGATGGAAACGCCGATCGGCGACGACGACGATTCGCATCTGGGCGATTTCATCGAGGACGCGGCGACGCTGGCGCCCGTGGACGCGGCGGTCTATGCCAGCTTGCGCGGTGCGACCAAGGATGTTCTGGATACGCTCACCCCGCGCGAGGCGAAAGTCCTGCGCATGCGATTCGGCATCGAAATGAATACCGACCACACCCTCGAAGAAGTCGGCAAGCAATTCGACGTCACCCGCGAGCGAATTCGACAGATCGAAGCTAAAGCCTTGCGCAAGCTGCGCCATCCATCCCGCTCTGAGAGACTCAAGAGTTTTCTCGACGTCTCGGAGCATTGAGATTAGCCCTAGTTTCTTGTTTCTAAATCTATTGCGCGGGTCTGTAGCTCAGCCGGTTAGAGCAGGGGACTCATAATCCCTTGGTCGCTGGTTCGAATCCAGCCAGACCCACTCGACAAGCCAATGGATGCTCCCTCTTCGCTAACTGCCGGCCATGGTGAATTCGATACAAGATAGCCCGGGTGCGCGCTTCCGGCTCGCGGTTGAACAAGAGCGGCCGCTGCAGGTGGTCGGCACGATCAACGCGAATCACGCGCTGCTCGCGAAGCGCGCCGGTTTCAAGGCGATCTATCTGTCCGGCGGCGGTGTTGCCGCGGGCTCGCTCGGCGTGCCCGATCTTGCCATCACGGGGCTCGAGGACGTGTTGATAGACGTGCGCCGTATTACCGACGCCGGCGAGCTCCCGCTGCTCGTCGATGTCGATACCGGCTTCGGCGCCAGCGCCTTCAATGTCGCGCGCACGACGAAGAGCCTGATCAAGGCCGGCGCCGCGGCGATGCATATCGAAGACCAGGTCGGCGCCAAGCGCTGCGGTCACCGGCCGGGCAAGGAAATCGTGTCCAAGGACGAGATGGTCGATCGCATCAAAGCGGCGGTCGATGCGCGGACCGACCCCGGCTTCGTGATCGTGGCGCGCACCGATGCGCTCGCGGCCGAGGGGCTGGAAAAAGCGATAGAGCGCGCGGCGGCTTGCGTCGAGGCCGGCGCCGACATGATCTTCCCCGAAGCGGCGACAAGGCTCGAAATCTACGAACAGTTCGCCGATGCGGTAAAGGCGCCGGTGCTTGCCAACATCACTGAGTTTGGGGCGACGCCTCTGTTCACCGTTGACGAGTTGCGATCGGCGAACGTCAGCCTTGTTCTGTACCCGCTGTCCGCGTTTCGCGCGATGAACAAGGCCGCGGACAACGTATACCGCGCCATCCGCCGCGATGGCACCCAGAAGAATGTGCTCGATACGATGCAGACTCGTGAGGAGTTGTACGACGCAATTGGGTAT
>JBOIGA010000378.1:0-1998 GCA_050741875.1 Burkholderiales bacterium | reverse complement strand
GGCCTGACTCCTCCTGATCTTTCAAGTGCATCGGCACTGAAGAGCGTGCTGGCAAGCTCCGCTTGGTCCGCGGTGTTGATCCTCATAAACAGATCGAACGTTTTCTCAATGATTGGTTCCCACCCACGAATATCGTGCCGATACGCCTTGCGGGCATCCTCGAATGTTGGGCCAACCAAGACTTGGTACATTTGCCCGCTGCGACGCTCTCTCACTAGACCATTGCTCTCTAACCGGGCCTTCAGTTTCTGTAGGTCAGATGAATATGGTCCATAGCTTCCCTTCGTGAACTGCAGCCCTGTTGGAAGACCGAGGTTAGTCGCGACAAAGGCCATCTTTTGGAACACCGTTCTGCCCACTGGCCAGTGGTACGGCTGATCTTGGACTCGCTTCAAAACCTCCACGAGCGCGACCCAAGATGGCTGAACCCATTGCGGATCAGGGATCATCCCGTTACTCGAGCTCGCTTCCACTGATCGCTCTAAGAAGCTAAGCTGGAGTTCCTCATGAGGGGTTCCATACGGCGCATACAATTCAACAGGCACCGCCAGTTGACCCAAATAGCGATAAAGCGTCGGTCCGACGATTGCCCATTCCAATTGCCCATTGCCGCAGCCTAAGGGGGGAACTGCTAGGGAAGTGATGCCCCACTCGCGGTAGTGCGCAATGAGGAATTTAAGGCCCCGAACAATATCATCAAGCCGGGCATGAGAACGCCAATGATCCTTGGTTGGAAAATTTAGCACCCAAGGCGGGGTCAGATATGGGTACAAGTAGGGTTCGCCCAGCCTGACTTCGCCGCGTTTGCAGCGCCCGACGTAGTCCTCGAACATATCAGGGAACCGCTTCTTGAAGTCAAGCGCGATACCCTTGCCCATAATCCCGACGCAGTTAACAGTGTTCACAAGGGTCTGGGCGTCGGACTCTAGCAGGTTGCCCGTGCGAATCCGAACCATTTCGGCACTCCCCGATCTAGGGTCGATAGAAGAACATATGTTCGTCTATTGTGACCTCTAGCACTTCTGCGGTCAAGTGCAATCGACGTTCGGATTCGCTGCACGACACATAGACACCGCGGAGTAAGTGCGGGGGCACCAGATCCGGAACGAGCACCTCTGCGCATTTGATACGCTTTTTCTCGTCCTGCTCGGCCGGATCGCTATCGGTCCAATATTCAGCGAAAACTCGCTCGCGATCAAGCCGCGCTAATCCATCCGTCGGTCCCCAAAATGCTGTGCCAAACGTCCGCGCCGCGTTCCCGTCGGCAATCATTACTCCAGGCAAATCGAGTGCTTGAGCGCTCACTCGAACAACCACCAGGTCAAGATGGCTGTCCTTCCTGAAATACATCATCGGGTTACGCGCATGGAAATACAGATTGGCGTATTCATGCAGCATCCTTCCGGATGGTAATCGCTTATTTCTGCGATTTTGCTGGACGGACTCATTCGCAATCGAAACGTGCGCCAAGTCTGTGGCGCGAACATGACTCATGATCCCATGCACCATGATGGAGTCAAGGTTCGCCGTGGGGGTGATATAGTGCGGTTCGATAACGTCTGAGCGCCTCACTGTCACCGCCCTGAACTCTCATCCGCAAAGTGCTCGAATCTTTGGTCAATTTGAGGTTGAGACGATTCTCAATGCGGAGTCCACCACGTCCAGCGCCCGATCCAGCGCCGCATCCTCGATGACCAGCGGCGGCTGAATGCGCACCACGTTCCCGCCCTGCCCGCCGACGCCGATCAGCACGCCCGCCTCCCGCGCAATTCGCCGCACAGCGGCAGCCTCCTTGGCGGCTGGCTCTTTCGTCGCCCGATCCTTCACCAGTTCGACGCCGATCATCAGGCCCAGACCACGCACTTCGCCAATCAAAGCGTGGCGCTCGGCCAGCTCGCGCAGCCGCGCCATGGCGTGCTCGCCTTTGCGCGCCGCTTCCTCCGGCAGCCGCTCCTCCTGCATGACCTCGATGTTCGCGACAGCCGCCGCGCAGGAGAC
>JBOIGA010000377.1:0-2010 GCA_050741875.1 Burkholderiales bacterium | reverse complement strand
ACCGGAGGGGAAACGGCGCTGGTGGAGATTTCGCGCAAGAAGCCGAACCTGAGGAATCGTGCCGATCCGAAGATCGAGCAGGCAGTAATTAGCTTTGCGCTCGAGCAGCCCGCCTACGGCCAAGTGCGCGTAGCGAACGAACTGAAGAAGCGCGCGCTCTCGGTGTCGCCGGCGGGAGTTCGGACGATCTGGCTACGGCACGATTTGGAGACGTTCCAGCAGCGCTTGAAAGCGCTCTCAGCGAAGGTGGCGCAAGAAGGTCTCATTCTGACCGAGGACCAGGTGCGCGCCTTGGAGAAAGCGAAGCAGGAGAAGGAAGCGCACGGCGAGATCGAGACCGAACACCCTGGCTACCTCGGCGCCCAGGACACCTACTACGTGGGCAACCTCAAGGGTGTGGGTCGCATCTATCAGCAGACGTTCATTGATACGTACAGCAAGCTGGCGTTCGTGAAGCTCTACGACCGCAAACATGCCATCACCGCGGCCGACATGCTCAACGATCGGGTACTGCCATTCTTCGAGGAACAGGGCGTGCCGTTGTTGCGCATTCTGACCGACCGCGGCAGCGAATACTGCGGCAACCGGGAAACGCACGAGTACGCGCTGTACCTCGACTTAGAGAACATCGACCATACGCGAACCCGCACCAAGAGTCCCCAGACCAACGGCATCTGCGAGCGATTCCATCAGACGATCCAGAACGAGTTCTACGCCAGCGCGTTTCGGCGCAAGCTGTATCACACGCTCGACGAGCTGCAAAGCGACGTGGATGCCTGGATGGAGACTTACAATGCCGAACGCACGCACTCAGGCAAGTACTGTTACGGCAAGACGCCACTGCAAACCTTCATCGAGAGCGCGAAGCTCGCGTACGATAAGCAACTGGATCGGATCAAGCCGACAGTCGAACCCGTTGCGGCAGTGGTGTAGTCGGCGTGTCTGTCAGATCAAGTCTTGGCTAGGACAAGTAAGGCTGGGCCAGCCGTTACCGGCGGTATCTTCCGAACTCTCCGCGACCTGGAGGCAGGGTGACGCGTGAGAAACGCATGATTTCCTGGGAGGCGAAAGATGATCAATCGAAGCTGGCTTGCATTCAGCCGCGCGGTCAAGCGATTCAATCTATTGCTTGGTTACCTGTCGGCTATCCTGATTTTGGTCTGCACGCTGGTTCTGGTGTACGAAGTCCTGACCCGTTACTTGATCAAAGTCTCGAATGACTGGGTGATCGAGCTCAGCATCTTTCTCCTCATCGCCGCGACTTTTCTCGCGGCGGCGTACACCCAAGCGAAACGCGGCCATGTCGGCATCGAGGTGCTCGACGAAGTGCTTTCCAAGCGCGCCAACCGGTGGCGCTATCTGCTTGCCGACACGCTCTCGCTCCTGGTCTGCTTGTTCGTCGCGGTCAACGCGTGGATTTTCTTCTACAAGGCCTGGGATCTCGGCTGGGCGACGGGTTCGACCTGGGCGCCGCCGCTATGGATCCCCTATTTCTTCATGGCCTTCGGCATGAGCACGCTGTGCCTGCAATACCTGATTCAGATCGTCGAAGATCTATTCGTTCCCGCGCCACAACAACATGCGGTACTGGGAGACTGACATGGGCGTACTCGAGATCGGCATTTTGTACATCGTCGTCACCCTGGTGCTGCTTTTCTCCGGCATGCCCATCGCCTTCGCGCTGGGGGCGAGCGCGCTGATCTTCATGTTTTTTTTCATGCCCCCGACCAATCTTGAGATCGTCTCGGAAACGCTATACGGAGAGCTCGATAATTTCACTTTGCTCACGATCCCGTTGTTCATTCTGATGGGTGCGGCGATAGGAAAAACGCGTGCAGCGGTCGACTTGTACGAATCGGCGTACCGCTGGCTGTACCGGATCCCCGGCGGTCTTGGCGTTGCCAATGTCGCCGGCTGCACGATCTTCGCCGCGCTCTGCGGCTCCAGCCCCGCGACCTGCGCGGCTATAGGCGGCATGGGAATACCGGAGATGAGGAAGCGGGGTTATTC
>JBOIGA010000376.1:0-2023 GCA_050741875.1 Burkholderiales bacterium | reverse complement strand
GCTAAACGACGAGTTGAATCTGGCGGAAGCGGCGAAGCGAGTTTCCGAATCGACTCGCGACATCAGCGAAGTGTTGCGCGAGGAAAAAGACAAAATCGTCGCGCTCGTTCGCGACTCAAAACGCAAGACTCAGAAACTCGCCTTCCACTCTCCGTGCACTTTGCAGCATGGACTCAGAATACGCGGCGCCGCGGAAGAGTTGTTGACGAGCATGGGATTCGAATTGACCTTCGTTCCCGATGCTCACCTTTGCTGCGGCTCGGCGGGAACGTACTCAATCTTGCAGCCGAAAATTTCGAAAGAGCTTCTCGCCAACAAGATCGCCGCTCTGGAATCGGGTGCGCCTGACATAATCGTCACCGCCAACATCGGCTGCCTGCTGCAACTGCAATCGGCCGCGAAGGCGCCCGTCAGGCATTGGATCGAAGTACTGGACGAAGCTATGAAGCGCGAGCAGTGAGTACTGTTTTGAGGGCGCTGGCAAAAAGATATTGCTTGCAACAGTTGAAGGGGCTGCAAGCGGGCCCGTACACCATATGCACGGACCACTATTAGTCGTTCTTTAAGCCCCGCGGACCCAAAAGCACGGGCGGCTATTAGTCGTTCTTTATAGCCATCCCGCCCGCTTCAATCGGCGATAGACGAGAAAACACGCGAGCGCGATCACTCCCAGTACCAGCGGGTAGCCGAAGCGCCATTCGAGCTCAGGCATTCGCTCGAAGTTCATGCCATAGATTCCGCCGACCATTGTGGGGATCGCGAGGATCGCGGCCCAGCCCGCGAGCTTGCGCGTGACTTCGCTTTGCCCCACCGATAAGAGCGAAATGTTCGCGTTCAACGCGGTTCCCAGCATTTCACGCATGTTGTCGGTATCTTCGTTGATGTGGATCACATGGTCCTGAACGTCGCGGAAGTAAGGGTTCATTTCGTCGGGAATCAGTTTCACGTCAAAGCGCATGAGCTGACTGCAGATCTCGGAGAGCGGCGACACCGCGCGTCGCAACCGCATGAGATTGCTTTTGAGATCGTAGATCTCACGGGTCGCATCACGTTTAGTGCTGCCGGCGAATATATGCTCTTCCAAGCCCTCGAGACGCTCTTCAAATGACTCAACGATCGGAAGATAATTGTCCACGACGAAATCCATGATCGCGTACAGCGCGAACGCCGGTCCCTTGCGCAGAAGATGGGGACTCGCTTCACAGCGCTGGCGCACTGGCACGTAGGACAATGACGCGCCATGGCGGACGGTGACGACATAGCGCGGGCCGACGAAAACATGGGTTTCGCCAAACTCGATCTCTTCGTCCGCCATCTGCGCGGTGTGCAGCACGATGAACAGGGAATCGCCGTAGCGCTCGAGCTTGGGCCGCTGATGCGCGCGGTGCGCATCCTCCACGGCAAGGTCGTGCAACGCGAACTCTTCCTGCACTTTTTTCAGGAGCTCTTCATCGGGCTCATACAATCCAAGCCAGACGAAGGCGCTTTCCTGCTCGAGAATGTCGGAAATTTCCTCGATGGTGATGTCGCACATGCGCCTGCCTTTGCTGTAGGCAGCGCAATTGACGATCATGTTTTTCGTGTCCATCGGAAAGCTGGCTTAAAGCCCAGGGCATTATAGCGAGTCGCGCTTGCCAGGTTTAAGCCTCCTCGTGTACAAACCGGAACTGAGCGTAAGCTTCGGCTGTCATTCCTGTGGTAACGATCAACAAATAAGAACATGAGTCTCCTCACCGATCACGACATCTACCTCTTCAAACAGGGAAAGCACGTCCGGCTCTACGACAAGCTCGGGTCGCACGCGCGCCAAGGGAAAACGCACTTCGCCATGTGGGCGCCCACCGCCGAACGCGTGTCGGTGATCGGCGAATTCAACCATTGGAACCGCGACTCGCACCGCTTAAATGCGCGCGGCGACGGCTCCGGAATCTGGGAAGGCGATATCGCGGGCTTGAAGCCCGGGACGCAATACAAGTACCACATCGCCTCGCGCGCCAACGGCTACCGCGTGGACAAAGGCGAT
>JBOIGA010000375.1:0-2034 GCA_050741875.1 Burkholderiales bacterium | reverse complement strand
AATCTGCTACCTCTCTATGTGTTTTTTCCGCCGCGAATCGTCCGGGTTTCCCGGTGATTCGCGGGTAACTTTTCCCGCGAAAAGTAAGGTTTTACTTTTCGCGGCTCCCTATATTCTTCGTCGTTTCGGTGCGCGGCAACCGTTGTGGGGAACCGGAGTCACATCCGAAATGCTCATGATCTTGAAGCCCACCGCGTTCAACGCGCGTACCGCCGACTCGCGTCCCGGTCCGGGTCCTTTGATTCGCACTTCAAGATTCTTGACGCCTGACTCCTGCGCGGCGCGTCCGGCCTGCTCGGAGGCCACCTGCGCGGCGAACGGAGTGCTCTTGCGCGATCCCTTGAAACCACCTTTGCCGCAAGTTGCCCACGACAAAGTGTTGCCCTGCCGGTCGGTGATCGTGATGATGGTGTTGTTGAATGACGCATGGATATGCGCAATTCCTTCCACGACGTTCTTTTTGACTTTCTTTTTGACTCGGGTTGCGGTCTTGGCCATGTGGGTTTCCTATTTCTTCGGGGCCGGAGCAGCGGTTGTTTTCACCGCGCGGATCGCTTTGCGCGGGCCTTTGCGGGTGCGCGCATTGGTGCGAGTACGCTGACCGCGGACTGGAAGTCCGCGACGATGCCGCAAGCCGCGATAGCAGTTCAGATCCATCAGGCGCTTTACGTTCATTGACACTTCGCGGCGCAAATCGCCTTCAACCGCGAGTTTCGTTACCTGCTCACGAAGCTTGTCCAATTCGGCATCGGACAGATCCTTGATCTTTTTCGACACGCCGACCCCAGCGGCCTCGCAGATTGCGCGCGCGCGCGGACGCGCGATTCCATAGATTGCGGTCAGCGCGATTTCAGCGTGCTGATTGTTCGGAATATTGACTCCGGCTATGCGCGCCATTGCTTAACCCTGCCTCTGTTTATGCCGCGGGTCCTTCTTGCAAATCACTCGCACGACGCGATTGCGCCGCACGATTTTGCAACTACGGCAGATCTTTTTTACCGATGCCTGTACTTTCATTTCGCTCTAAAGGTGATGCGCGCGCGCGTTAAATCGTACGGAGACACTTCCACTGTCACCTTGTCTCCGGGAAGAATGCGGATGTAGTGCATGCGCATTTTTCCCGAGATATGCCCGAGCACAATGTGCCCATTTTCCAACTTCACCCGAAACGTCGCGTTGGGGAGCGTCTCCACAATCTCCCCCTGCATTTCTATCGTTTCTTCCTTCGCCATCTACCGAGTGGGAAATACTCCGCCTTTGAAATTGGCTTTCTTCAGCAGGCTTTCGTACTGGTGCGACATGATATACGCCTGCACCTGCGCCATGAAGTCCATGGTCACGACCACAATAATGAGAAGCGATGTGCCGCCGAAATAGAAAGGCACGTTCCATTTGACGATCAAAAATTCAGGCATCAGACAGACGAGCGTGATATAGATCGAGCCCGCGAGCGTCAAACGCAGCATGATCCGCTCGATGTAATTCGCCGTCTGGTCGCCGGGGCGAATACCCGGAACGAAAGCGCCGCTTTTCTTCAGGTTTTCCGCCGTGTCTTTGGGATTGAAGACGAGCGCGGTGTAGAAGAAGCAGAAGAAAACGATCGCCGCACCGTAGAGCAGAACGTAAATCGGCTGCCCGGGCTGGAGAGTCGAGCCAACGTTGCGCAGCCAGCCCATGCCCTCGCTCGCGCCAAACCAGCCCGCGATCGTCGCCGGAAACAGGATGATGCTGGAAGCGAAAATCGGCGGAATCACCCCCGACATGTTGAGCTTCAAAGGCAGGTGCGAACTCTGCCCGCCATAGATCTTTCGCCCCACCTGTCGTTTCGCGTAGTTCACCAGGATCTTCCTCTGCCCGCGCTCGACGAAGACGACGAAGGCAGTGATCAAGACCGCGCCGACGAAGAGCATGAGCACGAAGGGAATCGAAAACGCCCCGGTGCGCTGGAGTTCCAGCGTTCCACCAATGGCTTGCGGCAAGCCGGCAACAATGCCGGCAAAGATGATGAGAGAAATCCCGTTGCCGATTCCGCGC
>JBOIGA010000374.1:0-2043 GCA_050741875.1 Burkholderiales bacterium | reverse complement strand
GTCTTGTCGCGCTCCTTGCGAAGGGGTCGACCATTCGCTGCGTCGCGCTTCGCGCAGCTCATCCCGCAAAGCCGCCGTCGCGACCGTGCGGGACTTGATCAGAGGCTCCTTAAGTCGCGAGTGAAGCGAAGGTTTCCTTAACGTTTCACGTTCGCTTTTCAAGTTTCACATGAATCCCATCAGAATCGGCATTGCCGGTGCTTCAGGCCGCATGGGCCGCGCCCTCATCGAATCGGTACTGACCGCTGCCGATCTCAAACTCGCCGCCGCGCTCGAAATATCAGGCGATGCCCACATTGGCAAAGACGCAGGCGAATTCTGCGGACGCGCAACCGGAGTTTCGATCAGCGATAACTTGCGCGCGATTTCCGCTTGTGATGTTTTGATCGATTTCACCCGGCCGCTGGGAACTCTGCGTCACCTTCAAGCGTGCGCGGAAGCCAAAGTCAACATGGTCATCGGTACGACCGGGTTCAGCGAGGAGCAGAAACACGAGATCTCTACAGCCGCGAGCAAGATCGCGATCGTTTTCGCGCCCAACATGAGCGTGGGCGTTAATCTGACTCTAAAGCTGGTCGAAATGACCGCCAGAGTGCTCAAGGACGGTTACGACGTTGAGATCATAGAAGCGCATCATCGACATAAAGTGGATGCGCCTTCCGGAACCGCGCTCAAGTTAGGAGAGGTCATAGCGGAGACGCGCGGAGCGAAGCTCGACGAGGTCGCGATATATGATCGCCACGGCATGACCGGCGAGCGGCCAGGGAACGCGATCGGTTTCGCGGCAGTGCGCGCCGGAGACGTCGTCGGCGAACATACCGTCATGTTCGCGGCCGAAGGCGAACGCCTCGAAATCACCCATCGTGCTTCAAGCCGCGCAACCTTCGCGAATGGAGCGCTACGCGCCGCGAGGTTCGTCAAAGAGAAGCAGAGCGGTCTTTATGATATGCGAGACGCCTTGGGCCTGTCCTGAGCCTGTCGAGGGAATTTGTCGAAGGGAGTCTGACGCAGAGGTTGCGTTGAAGCACCGCGTTCGTTACGCGCGTGGGCTCGAATAAAAGCGCGGCGAGAGCGCGAAACGCGTATAATGCCCGCGAGCGGGAAAGGCAAAAAAGCCCTTCCCGCTTTTGTACGTGCGCAACAAGTGACTCGCGATTCTTCCGCCATTCTCGTCCTCGCCGACGGAACAGTTTTTCAAGGCGTCTCCTTCGGCGCTGAAACGACAACCGTCGGTGAAGTGGTTTTCAATACCGCGACCACCGGTTACCAAGAAATTTTGAGCGACCCGTCGTACTGCCGCCAGATCGTCACGCTCACGTACCCTCATATCGGCAATACCGGAGTCAATGACGAAGATATTGAATGCGAGCGCGTCTATGCCGCTGGTCTCGTTATTCGAAGCTTGCCGGCGCAATCGTCCAGCTGGCGGCAAAGACGCGGTCTCGACGACTATCTCAAAGAACACAACATCCCCGGAATCGCCGAAATAGATACGAGAAAGCTCACAAGAATTTTGCGCACGAGAGGCGCGCAGAACGGATGTTTGATGGCGGGAGAAATCAATGAAGAGAAAGCGCTCGCGGCCGCGCGCGATTTTCCCGGACTCGCCGGGATGGATCTCGCCAAACACGTGAGCTGCGATAAGCCTTACGTCTGGGAAGGCGGCGAATGGAGGCTTGAAGGCGGCTATCAAAAAAATGGCGAGGAAAAATTCCATGTGGTCGCGTTCGACTACGGAGTGAAACGAAATATTCTGCGCAAGCTCGTCGCGCGCGGGTGCAAGGTCACCGTTCTGCCGGCGCAAAGCACCGCGGCGGAAGTCATGGCGCTCAAACCCGATGGAATTTTTTTAAGCAATGGCCCGGGAGACCCTGAGCCGTGTGACTACGCGATCAAGAGCATTCGCGAATTCCTGGAGGCTCGCGTTCCAGTGTTCGGGATCTGTTTGGGCCATCAGTTGCTCGGCCTGGCGTCCGGCGCGAGGACGATGAAAATGAAGTTCGGGCACCACGGCGCCAACCACCCGGTGAAAGACCTCGACAC
>JBOIGA010000373.1:0-2048 GCA_050741875.1 Burkholderiales bacterium | reverse complement strand
GCTCTACCAGCCGAGCTAACAGCCCGTCTGACTGACTTCGCTCGAATCATCGCTCAACTTTTTGACTGTCAACTTTGGAGAAAAGCTCAGTCCTTTTTTGATTCTCGTTCCATAAGATATTCGATCACCGTTTGCGCAAGCGCGGCAGTTTTGTGGTGGATTTGCGGATGGCGGTAATAGTGATCCAATCCCAGCTCGATGAGCGTTAAACCGCCGAGAACGAGTTCATCCGTGATCAAAGTGAGGCCATCGTTGGGACCTTCTTCGCTCAAAACGCCGTAACCATATCCCGCGTCTTCGGAGACTTGCCCGGACATCGGAATCGCGGCGTAATTGACAACCAGAATATCGTCAAGAGGCGCTTGTTTTTTGAGCCTCTCTTTGCTGCGCTCACGGGTCAGGCTGTTGATTCCGTCGAAGGAGTAGCCGCCCAGAATAAAAAATCTCACGTACAAACGCTGCGGCCACTGCAGCGCCTCATCCGCGAGCTTCGTTCCGCGCAACAGTCCCCCGATGTTCACCCAGGCCTTTACCTTATGCGGGGATTCGATGAGCATAGAGAGTGCCAAGGCAGCTTCCGGCCCAGCCTTGCTCGTGCTGACCAAAATAATCTTCTTGTGTTCTGAGCTCATGCGCGTGAGCGCGGCGGAGATGATTTCGGCATTGCGCTCAACGGTTCCGGCTTCCTCGGTTTCAATGAGTCGAGTCTTGACGCCGCGGCGCTCGAGAATTCTCCGGGGCGCGGCGAAATCCGCTCCGGTTTGAGGATTCCTTCGGTAGAACCAGCCGGGAGCGAATGCGACGAGATAGTCGCCGGGTAACACGCCAGACTGTGCTTGTTTTTCGCGCTCGAAATTTCGAGTAAATCGCTCCGCAATGCGCTTGTTTTCGGGATCCGATATGAGCTGCTTCGCAAGAAACAGCGCGGTGAAGTCCACCCCGAAACGGTTTGACAAGTCGTTCAGCTTCGCGCCATCCGGAACGCCCGACGTCGCGTGCAGAGAATCAAGGAGAATGTTCCACTCTGCATTCGCTCTTCTTTCCTGCAGATACTCTTCTGCGTAATACTTCGCGATTTCCGAATCGACTGTGGTTTTTAACGCATGATTCCCGAAGTCTGCCTCTACCGGATAGCGCGGACCCGAGTGGCTGCACGCCACCAGCGATGCAATGAAGAGTAGTAAAAGCGGTTTGAATCCCATCGCGCTAATGCGGTGGATGATGTCAAAGTTACTTACGCCATCCTCCACTCAACTTTCCTGAACCGCAATCTCTGTCCCCTGTCTACTTTGGAAAGGCGCCAACGGTGCGCCGCGGAAAAAGGGATCGCGCGATGAATCCACTTTTAAGACTTCAGCAGTACGGGCAGAGCTATTGGATTGATGACCTCACCCGCAAGATGATCACGGGAGGTGACTTAAAGCGGCGAGTAACCGATCGGGGTTTGCGCGGCGTCACCTCCAATCCGGCGATTTTTGAAAAGGCAATTACCGGGAGCCGGGATTACGACGATCAGATTGAGTCGCTCGTTTCGAACGATTGCTCAACGCAAGAGATCTACGAATCTCTGGTCACAAGCGACGTTCGCGATGCCTGCGACGTGCTGCGGCCGGTCTTCGATGAATCCGAAGGCGCCGACGGCTACGTGAGCCTGGAAGTCTCGCCGCACCTCGCGCACGACACCAAGGGTTCCGTTGACGAAGCAAAGCGCCTCTATGCCCTTGTCAACCGGCCGAATCTTTTCATCAAGATACCGGCAACATTGGCCGGGCTCTCCGCGATCGAGGAACTCCTCGTCGCAGGGATACCGGTCAACATCACCCTGCTTTTTTCCATCGAGCGTTATGAGGCGGTCGCCGAAGCGTATCTTCGCGCTCTGGAACGGCGTGCCGCGATGGGCCGGGATCTACGCGAAGTCGCTTCGGTTGCAAGTTTCTTTTTGAGCCGAATTGATGCACTGGCAGATGAGCTCCTAGCGCATCGAATGAGCCCTAACTCCGGCGACAAGCCGCAGGCGCTACAAGGCAAAGTCGCGATCGCCAACGCCA
>JBOIGA010000372.1:0-2048 GCA_050741875.1 Burkholderiales bacterium | reverse complement strand
GTACGAAAGCTGGTCCATCCCATTCGCGGTGCTTCTCGTCGTTCCCCTCGGGGTTTTCGGAGCGGTCATCGCGACCACCTTGCGCGGATTTCCCGACGACGTCTATTTCAAAGTCGGATTGATCGCGATCATCGGTTTGTCATCGAAGAACGCGATCCTGATTATCGAGTTCGCCAAAGACTTGCACGCCAGAGGAATGAGTCTGATTGAAGCGACTTTGGAAGCGACGCGGATCCGGTTTCGCCCGATTCTCATGACGTCGATCGCTTTCATTTTGGGCGTGCTTCCGCTCGCCGTCTCGAGCGGCGCGGGCGCCGCGGGGAGGCGGGCGATCGGAACCGGAGTCATGGGTGGAATGATCGGCGCGACCCTGCTCGCGGTATTTTTGGTGCCGGTGTTTTTTGTCGCGGTGCGAAAGCTACTCCCTGGGAAGCGCGAAGAACGAATTGCAACAAAGGAGAAACTTGCAGATGTCTAAGCCTGGAACTCAAGATTCTGTCATTGCGAGGAGCTGTTCCTCGCGACGAAGCAATCTCACAACACTGTTCGAAACGAGATCGCCACGCTCCGCTCGCGATGACGGCGGCATCGACGTCACGGCCAAACTCGTGAGCACGTTGTTTATTTTTACGCTCGCCGCCTGCTCATTCACTCCTGAATACACCCGTCCCGACCTGCCTGCGCCGAACGAATTCCCGCAGTACGACGAGCGCGGCGGCGGAGTGCCGGCGAGTGAAATTGCCTGGCGCGAATTTTTCTCCGATCCTCGATTGCAGGAACTCATCGCCCAGTCGCTCGATTACAACCGTGACCTGCGCGTGGCAACGGCGAGAGTCGAAGAAGCGCGAGCCTTATATGGAATTCAGCGTGCCGACCGCGTGCCGACCGTTACCGCCGACGGGTCCTTCAGCCGGAACCGCTTCCCCGACACGGGAAGATTTCCCGGCGGGACGTTCGACGAGTATCAGCTTTCGGCCAATGTCGTCGCCTATGAGCTCGACTTTTGGGGCCGTGTCCGGGCTCTGAACGAATCCGCGCTGGCGAACTTTCTCGCCACCGATGAGGCCAGGCGCGCGTTCGTTCTGTCGCTCGTCTCCGATGTGGCGGGAACTTATCTGACTCTGCGCGAATTGGATGAGCGTATCACGCTGTCGAAGCAAACACTGGAATCTGGAGCGCAGTCGCGCGGGCTTGTGGACAAGCGCCTGCAGGCCGGGGTCGCGACCAATCTCGAACTTTTGCAGGCCGACACACTGCTGCAAACCGTTCGCGCCGAGCTGGCGAATCTGGAACGTCAACGCGAGCTCGCCAAGAACGGGCTCGATCTTCTGGTTGGCAACATGCCGGAAGGGTTGCCGGCGCCGAGATCGCTGAATGCGCAGGACGTGATGCTCGATCTGCAGCCGGGAATCCCTTCGGAAGTGCTAACAAGGCGTCCCGATATTCTAGCCGCCGAACAAAATTTGATCGCTGAAAACGCAAACATCGGCGCCGCCCGCGCGGCTTTCTTTCCGACGATCACTTTAACTGGGGGATTCGGCAGGGCTTCCGAGGATTTGCGTGGGCTGACCGACGGTGGCGCGCGGGCGTGGAATTTTCTGCCGCAAATCACTCTGCCGATTTTCGACGGCGGCCGCAGGCAATCGAATCTCGATCTCGCTGAAGCGCGTAAAATGCGGACTATCGCCGAATACGAGCGCGCAATCCAGCTGGCTTTCCGCGAAGTCGCTGATTCACTCGCCTCGCGACAAAAACTCGCCGAGCAGTTGGTTGCGTTGCAGGAAAACGAGCAGACGCAAACCGAGCGTCTGCGGCTTGCGCAGATGCGTTACGACGCTGGCGTGTCGAACTATCTCGAAGTGCTCGATGCGCAGCGCGAGCTTTTCACCACGCAGCAGAACGTGGTGCAAGTCCGGCGCGCGCAGCTCGCCAATGCCGTACAGCTTTACAAAGCATTGGGGGGCGGCGATTACGGGAATGAGAAGTCGGCGGCTTTCCAGAAGGTGAAATCGGACTAAAGAACTGATCCTTGTTGTCGCGCTAGAATG
>JBOIGA010000371.1:0-2070 GCA_050741875.1 Burkholderiales bacterium | reverse complement strand
AAGCGCATTGTCACTCCCCAAACTTACTGGTCCCGGCAGGGTTCAGCGCACGCTACTGCGCCAGCTCGACCCCTGATGCGGTCGCCTTCTCGCACCGACTTGAGCGCCTTTGGATCGCCCTCAATTTTCCCCAGGATGGGACCTTTGCAACGAGCCGGCATTCGTCGCCGTGAGAAACCGGCGTGGGGCCGAACGGCAGAGCGAGCGAGCTGCCTTCCACCCAGAAGCAGACGGTTCCCGAGTCCACCACCTGGCGCGGGTCCGCTTCCAGTTTCGCTTTCACCGGAACGTTGAAATAGACTTCGTCGCCCCAGGTGTTGGCCGACGATTCGTAGGGCAACGTCTCCGCCAAGTGATGCTGATGCGTGTCATGGATACGAACTCTGATACTGCGCCCTAGGTCGCTCAGCCCCGGAATCAATCGATCTGTTCGTAAGCCGGGAGTGTGAGGAATTCCACAAACTCATCGGCGAGCGTGATTCGTTCGAAGAGCTTGACGCCCTCCTCGAATTTGCCTTCGACTGCATCGACTTCTCCCGCCCTGATTTTCGCCAGTTCTTCGTCCAGCATCTGGCGAAACAATTCCTTCGTCACCTTGCGGCCATCCTCCAGCACGCCTTTCGGGCTGCGCATCCACTGCCAGATTTGCGCGCGGGAAATCTCGGCGGTGGCGGCGTCTTCCATCAGGTGGTGGATAGGGACAGCGCCATTGCCCGCGAGCCAGGCGCTTAAGTACTGAATGCCTACGTTCACGTTCATGCGCAGGCCGGCTTCGGTGATCGGCCGCTCGGGCCGAAAATCGAGCAGCTCGGAAGCCGAGACATTTACGTCATCACGCTTTTTGTCGATTTGGTTGGGCCGGTCCCCGAGCACTTTTACGAATTCCTCCATGGCAACCTGGACGAGTCCCGGGTGCGCGACCCAGCCGCCGTCGTAGCCATCTGTGGCGGCGCGCTGCTTGTCGCCGCGCACGCCAGCAAGCGCCTTTTCATTGGCCTCAGGATCGTTCTTGATTGGAATGAGCGCGCTCATTCCGCCAATGGCAGGGGCATCCCGCCTGTGACAGGTCTTGAGCAGTAGCAGCGTATAGGCTTCCATGAAAGGCACCCGCATCGTGATCCTGTCGCGCTCGGCAAGGCAGAAGTCTCTGTTATTCCGAAATGTCTTGATGCAGGAGAAGATGTAGTCCCAGCGCCCCGCGTTGAGCCCCGCCGAATGCTCCCGCAATTCGTAAAGGATCTCTTCCATTTCAAACGCCGCCTCAATAGTTTCGATCAGCACTGCGGCCTTAATCGTGCCGCGGGCAACGCCAAGCTCGTCTTGCGCAAGATTGAAGACATCGTTCCACAGGCGGGCTTCCAAGTGGCTCTCCATCTTTGGCAAATAAAAATATGGACCTGTCCCCCGCCTTAGCAACTCTTGAGCGTTGTGAAAACAATAAAGTCCGAAATCGAAGAACGCACCGGCAACGGGTTCTCCGTCCACCCGCACGTGGCGCTCTGGCAGGTGCCAATTGCGCGGGCGAACCATGAGCGTCGCTGTGTTCTCGTTCAGCTCATAGTGCTTGCCTTCTGAACTCTCGAAACTGATGCGGCGCTTAACCGCATCACGCAAATTGATCTGCCCTTCGATCATGTTGGCCCAGGTCGGACAATTGGCGTCCTCGAAATCCGCCATGAATACGTTGGCGCCGGAATTGAGCGCGTTGATAACCATCTTGCGGTCGGTGGGGCCGGTGATCTCGACCCGCCGGTCCTGGAGATCGTTTGGCTGCGGCGCCGCGCTCCACGACGCTTCGCGGATGGCCTTCGTTTCCGAGAGGAAGTCCGGCATTTTTCCAGCGTCAAACTCAGCTTGCCGCGCAGCCCGCCGCGCAATCAATTCGCGCCGCCGTGGTTCGAACTCACGCGCAAGCCGGGCGACGAAAGCGAGCGCGTCGTAAGTCAGGACATCGGCGTATGCGGGCGGAACCGGCGCGCGGACTTCCAGCCCTTGTGGATAGCTTTGGCTCATTGCATTTCTCCGCGATAGTTCATCGCGCCTTCTGCTTCGATGGAGGCCGTGTGGTCG
>JBOIGA010000370.1:1222-2072 GCA_050741875.1 Burkholderiales bacterium | reverse complement strand
AGCATACAGATATGACGATGGAATTTCATGTGCAGGCGCTCGCGAGGCGCGAGCATCCAGGGCTCGCTAGCGCCATTCAGGAATGGACCCTGGTACAGCTCTAACATCCGTTCGGTCAGGGCCGCCGATACAGTATTAGCGCGAGCATCAAGCAACGATTTCTCGACCCGCGCAAGGAGACGCTCGAATTCCCACACGTCCACCCAGCAGACGGACGGGTTTAGCGACAGCACCCCTTCCTTCAAGACCACGGCGTCATTGCGCTGGAGGAGTTTGCGCAGACGATGCAACGCGACATCGAATGCGTTGCGCGCCGCATCGCCCTCGGCCGCGGCCCAAAGCGCCGCGATCACGTCCTGCGAGTCGACATCGCCGCCACCAAAAGCGAGTATCGCTTTCAACAGGCTCATCGGTTTATGCTGAGGCCGACCCGTGAAAGAGATCGGCGCACCGTCCTTCACCACTGCGAAGCGGCCAAGCGTGTAGATCCGAATCGGACGCGTTCGGTTCTCGAAGTTTAAGCCTTCGGGCGGATAGCCCCGCGTCAGCGGCTCAACGATGGCTAGGTCGCTGACTTCCAGCGCTTCCACGTACAGGTGTGGCGTCATTTTTGGCGGCGAATAGATTGAAGGCGATAGGAGCGGAAGCCCGCCCCCGTCGCTGGATGACTACTCTGTCGCGCCGTCGGTGATTCGCCGTCCACGCTCCATGAAGCTGTCGTTTGAGTTGGATTCAAACTTCGCGCCAACGTAGACGCTTTTCCGCGCGGCCGCCTCGTTCGGAGGCGAATAGCCGTCACTGATCGCGAGTTGCTGATCGAGCCAGGACGGATTACCGGCGGGCTTAAAGC
>JBOIGA010000370.1:0-1212 GCA_050741875.1 Burkholderiales bacterium | reverse complement strand
CCGTGCCTGCCCTTGACTTCGGCGCTGGCATTGGGAGCCGAATAACCGTCGCTGATGCTCAGTTGCTCTTCAAGCCAGGACGAGTTGCCGGCGAAAGATTGAGGCGCGACAAAAGCAAACGTCACGGCGATTGCGAGACCGGTCAATTTAGAGTTCAACATTTTCAATCTCCTTGGAATTAGCTAAGCCCTGATCTGGTGGTCCTGTCCCGCGAGGGCTTGAACTACGAAACAGTGGAGACCACTTTACGGAGATCGAAACCTACGTTCTGCGCACAAAGACGCAGACGGAATGTGAAATATTCACGCTTGGCGGGACCGCACAAGGCTGGCACCAGCAAGAAGGAGTGAATGCGGCGAGGAATCGAAGCAACATCGGCGGCAAAAAAATACCGCCTCAATTTTGACTAACTGCTAGCAGTCCCGGATTGAACACGCTTTGCTTTGCTGCCCCGGCAGAGACAATCTTACGCAGCGCGAGTGTCAGGCCACAGAACATCGGAGAGTCCGGGCAGGATAACGTTACCTGCGCAAGCGATGTCAGCAGCACGCTTGCTGCGAGGCTGATGAGCGGCAGGAGTTGGCGGGTGGGAAGCGTGCACGGGTTTCTAAAGGAGCTCGATTCGATCGGCCCCATGTTAGAAACGCGAGCGCTTCGCGCTCGATATAGTCTTGCTTAAGGTTTTTGTGAACTATTAACGCGCGGGAAACTACGAACGCGAAAAAAAGGCAGACAAAGAAACCCTTCGATAACGAAGTTCCCGTTTCTCCGAAGGAGCGGAGCGATCGATCAGATTTCGTCTAAGGCAATGCGGACTGCATCGGCAGACTGAATATAAACGTCGATCCCTTCCCGGGTTCGCTTTGCACTGTAATCTTGCCGCCATGCATCTCGACGAATTTGCGAGTCAACGCGAGGCCAAGGCCGGTTCCTTCGGTCGAGCGTGCGCCGCGCGCCTGCCGGAACTCCTCAAAGATAAATTCCTGATCATCAGGGGCGATGCCGATGCCGGTATCAGCAACCGAGATTTCGATATCGGGATTTTTTACTGTCGCGGTGACGCTGATGCCGCCGCCGTCTGGGGTGAACTTGAGCGCGTTCGACAGGAGGTTCAGCAGGATCTGTTTGAACTTACGCTCATCGCCTTTGAAACCGCCAACCCGTGAATCGATGTTTACTTTGAGATCGATTCCGTGCCGCGCGGCGCGCTCG
>JBOIGA010000369.1:0-2085 GCA_050741875.1 Burkholderiales bacterium | reverse complement strand
CCCTTGGGGCGATCTGTCTTGTCGCGCTCCTGGCGAAGGGGTTAACCATTCGCTGCGTCGCGCTTCACGCAGCTCATCCCGCAAAGCCGCCGTCGCGACCGTGCGGGACTTGATCAGAGGTTCCTTAACGATAAAGCATCGCCCGCCCAAGCCCGATCGAAGAGTTTCCTTGCGCTGCGTGCCTGCGTCTGGTCACCGCGCTTCTCGAAAACTTTCTGCAATCCGTAGAGCGCCCAGCCGTTGTTTGGACTGCGTGCGAGGCTGGTCCGAAAAGCCTGCTCGGCCTGATCGAGTTTGCCCGCCGCCAGGAGGGCCGCTCCCAGCGATTGCCGCACCGGGTAATACCAATAAGGGGGCTCGCTGTACGCAAGCGCATCTTCAAGCTTCGCCGCGGTTTCGAATTCGCTGATCGCGGTGGCAAGGTCGCCGCTCGACTGCGCGATTCGCGCCTTCACGACATGCTGAGCGATCTGCAAGACATAGCCTGCCGGAATTCCGCTCGCAGCGAGCGATTCGATTTCCGGCGTTTGAGCGAGAGCGGAAATCGCGCCGAGCTCACCGCGTGCCGCCGCCGAGTCGCCGTTTCGCGCCAACGCGACGCCGCGCGCGTAATGCCAGATCGCCTTGACATAAGGCAACTCGCCTCCGGGATCCGGTATGGCGAGAATCGTTTTCGCGGTGCTGAACTGCACATGCGCGAAATACGGCGCGACGACGATCGGCTGCACCCATGGAACGTTGCGCGCGGCATCGTTCGACACGATTCCCTGTAACTTTTCCGCGGCGGAAATCGCGGTCTCACCATCTCCGGCCATTTGCGCCGAAGCCATCAGCGAATGCACGTTGTGCGGATAGTAGCCTTGGGGATAAAGCCCCGTCGCCTGAATCTGGGCGAGATATTCTTCGTCCGCAGCGACGGCCGCCTTGTTCGCTTCGATCGCCTCCTTGTACAAACCGGCTCGATAGAAAATGTGAAACGGCATGTGCACGAGGTGCCCTGCACCCGGAATGAGATCGCCCAAACGTCTGGCGTAAGGCAGCGCGCGCTTTGGATTCGCCGAAGCCTCGACCATGTGGATGTAGTAATGAATCGCCCCCGGATGATTTGGATTGGCCAAAAGAACGCGCTCCAACGTCTTCAGGATTTCCTCCGTTCTACCCTTGGGTTTGGCGCCGGCTGCTTCCCAGTAATCCCACGGAGAGAGATCCATCAATGCTTCGGCGTACAGTGTCGCGATGTGCTGATCGTCGGGAAAACTCGCAGCGACTTTTGCCATGGCGTTGGCATAGGCCAAATCGAGGTCGCTGCGTTTGGCTTCAGGGTCAGGCGAGTAACGCTCAGAGAGCGCGGCGATCAGCGCCTGCTCGACCGGGCTTGCACGATGAGCGAACTCGCGCGCCTTCTCAAGCGAGGCGAGCGCGGGAGCGTTGGCTTCGGGAGCCATCGGCGCATTGATGTTGGGACCGAGCACCAGCGCCTCTCCCCAGTAGCACATCGCGCACTCAGGATCTAGTTTTTGTGCCTTTCGGTATGCGCGCCGCGCTTCGTCGTGGTTGAAGCCATAAGTAAGACTCAAGCCCTGGTTGAAATACAACTGCGCAAGTTTGTCGGAGGTCGTGATCGGCCATTTGAGCCAGCCGAGATTGTCCCAGAGAGGCGGATCGTCTTCTTCCGAAAGCGGCGCCGTCGCTTGCGCGCGCGAAAAGGGCTTCAACTCGTTCTGCGCCTGCGCGACTTTGAGCAGCAGTTTGTAATTCGCCGGATTCCCCGCGGGCGGGCGGCACAGCGCACTGCCAAGCCCGATAAACTCCGGCTTGACCTCACGGCTGGGAGCGGCGGCGGCGGCGATTCCCGCCGCGGCAAGCGCGGCAAGTAGAAGCTTCACGCGAAACATTCGATCTCCTTTCACTAATTTTTCGTCGCTGATTGAGCAACGGCCATGCCAGATGTGTGTTTGCCGTTCGACTGGGAGAGATGATGCAGAAAGTGGAAGCGCATTGTTGTGACTGCACGACAGCCGGTCGCAAAGTTAATGCTTAATGCTTGTTTTGCAGCAGCTTTGCTTGGTTGGCTAAGCACAACAG
>JBOIGA010000368.1:0-2104 GCA_050741875.1 Burkholderiales bacterium | reverse complement strand
GCAAGGCTATCACCCACGCGCTCGCCCCGGGTAAGGACATGGACTGCCTGACACCGGTCAATGTGTCGAAGCTTATGGAGGGTGAGGCGTCCGGGTTTTATCCCTGCACGCCGATGGCGGTGATCGAGATGCTCAAGTTCTACAACGTGCCGTTGGCTGGAAAGAAAGCAGCGGTGCTCGGCCGCTCGATGGTGGTGGGCAAGCCGGTGGCGATGCTGCTCCTCGCCGAAAACGCCACCGTCACCATCTGCCATTCGAAAACGGAAAACCTGCCGGAAGTCGCCCGCCAGGCTGATATCCTGGTGGTCGCGATCGGGCAAGCAAAATTCGTCAAGGGAAATTTTGTGAAGCCCGGTGCAGTGGTGATTGACGTGGGAATCAACGTGGACGAAGCGGGGAATCTTATCGGCGACGTGGATTTCGACGCCTGCGCGCCGTTCGCCTCCATGATCACTCCCGTGCCGGGCGGGGTCGGCATCGTCACTCTCGCCACCCTCATCCGCAACGTGTTGAAGGCGTGCAAAGTGCAGAACGGGCTGGCGTAAGAACTTTCACTACGGCAGTTTCAATCCAGCGTCTTCCGGTAACGCAGCAGCGCGACGCTCGCGGCGACGAGCAGAAAGAGCGCAATTGGCCACAGGCTCCCCGCGATTTCCGCCGCGCCGTTGCCCTTGAGCAAGATCCCGCGCGCGATGCGCAAAAAATGTGTGAGCGGGAAAATTTCTCCCAGCGCCTGCGCCCACTGCGGCATTCCGCGAAAAGGAAACATGAATCCGGAGAGCAGGAGCGAGGGCAGAAAGAAAAAGAAAGTCATCTGCACCGCCTGCAACTGATTCCGCGCAATCGTGGAAAAAGTGAATCCCACGCCCAGATTGGCCGCCATGAACAGGATGAGCGCGAGCGAAAGCAGGACCAAGCTTCCCAACATGGGCACCGCAAACAAGGCCTTGGCGGCGGCCAGGATGATCGCCACCTGCACATAGCCGACGATGATGTAGGGCAGGATTTTCCCGCACATGACCTCGATCGGCTTGACCGGGGTAGCCAGCAGCATTTCCATCGTGCCGCGCTCCTGTTCGCGGGTGACCGCGAGCGCGGTCATCATCACCATCGTCATGGTGAGTATGACTCCCATCAGCCCGGGAACGATGTTGTATTGCGTGATGCCTTCCGGGTTGTACCGGCGATGGATGTTGATGTCGAATGCCGGCGGCGTTCCCTTGATTTCCCGAAGGCTGCCCGTGAGGTCGTGAACCAGTGCGGTTTCAGAAAGCCGCGCCAGCGCGGAAATAGCATTGCCGGTCGCCGCGGGATCGGTTGCATCGGCTTCAACGAGCACCGCTGGGCGCTCGCCGCGGACCAGCTCGCGCGAAAAGTTGTGCGGAATGTTGATCACGAACTGGACTTCGCCGAGCTCGAGCAAGCGGTCAGCTTCGCTTTCGCTGGTCACCCGCTGCACGATCTGAAAGTAGCCGGTATTCTCGAGCGCGCTCAAGAAACTACGCGAAAAAACGCTGTGGTCCGCGATCAGCACCGCGGCGGGCAGCGCCTTGGGATCAGTATTGATCGCGTAACCGAACAGGACGAGCTGGATGATGGGAATCCCGACCATCATCGCGAAAGTCAGCCGGTCGCGGCGCATCTGCACGAACTCCTTGGTGAGCATCGCGACAAACCTGCGCCAGGAGAAAGCGCTCATCAGAACCTATCTCATAAATCCGCGCATGTGCGACGGAGCTGATTTGGGTGGAGGGCTAGGCGCGAGCGAGGCAGTTTGGTTATTCCAAACAAGGAGCGAGCAACAACGTCCTGCATCCAAATCAGCCCGTCCCTTAAGGGTTGCGGCCAGAGAAGGCCGCCTGCCGCGTTGCTCGGCTGGCGAATATCGGAATATTCGCTGCGCCTCGCGCCTTGCATTCGTCACTTTCTGGCCGCAACGCATCATGTGGGGATTTATGAGATAGGTTCTAATCTTTCTCCGCGCGGTTCATGACTTGGATGAACACGTCTTCCAAACCCGGATCGATGCGCTGCGCGCGGTACGGCGCCAGGCTTTGCTCCAGCAATCGGGAATCCGTGCCGGACACGTGCAGAGTCGTACCGA
>JBOIGA010000367.1:0-2107 GCA_050741875.1 Burkholderiales bacterium | reverse complement strand
CGTCAAAAGAAACGTCGTCTCTCCCTCCGAAGCGCGCACGCGCGCGGCAAACAAGGACAATTTCCTCGGCTAGCCAGGAGAACTTGAATGGACAGAAGACAGGCCGCCAATTTCATCAACGAGCTACTGCGCCTGATGGTCGCGAAAAAAGCGTCCGACCTTTTCATCACCGCCGGATTTCCTCCCGCGCTCAAAGTGGACGGCAAAGTCGTTCCCGTGCACAACCAGCAGCTTTCGCCGGAACACTCGCTCGAGCTCGTCCGCGCGGTCATGAATGATCGGCAGCAACAAGAGTTCGAGAAAAACAAGGAGTGCAACTTCGCCATCAGCCCGCAAGGAATCGGCCGTTTTCGCGCGAGCGCATTCGTGCAGCAGAGCCGCGTCGGCATCGTTTTCCGCACGATCACTACGCAGATTCCGACCCCCGAAGAGCTGGGGCTGCCGGCGGTTTTGAAGGACATCGCGATGACCAAGAGGGGTCTCGTCGTGTTCGTCGGCGGCACCGGAACGGGAAAATCCACTTCGCTCGCGGCACTGGTCGGCTATCGCAACGAAAACAGCCAGGGACACATCATCACGGTCGAGGACCCAATCGAATTCGTGCACGAACACAGGAAGTGCATCATCACCCAGCGTGAAGTTGGTGTTGATACCGATTCGTGGGGCGCGGCGCTCAAGAACACTTTGCGCCAAGCGCCCGATGTGATTCTCATGGGAGAAATCCGTGACCGCGACACCATGGACTATGCGATCGCATTCGCCGAAACCGGCCACTTGTGCATGTCCACGCTGCACGCGAATTCAGCGAACCAGGCGCTCGACCGCATCATCAACTTCTTCCCGGAAGATCGCCGCTCCCAACTCTTGATGGATTTGTCGCTCAATCTGAAAGCGTTCGTGTCGCAACGCTTGATTCCACGGAAGAACGGCAAGGGCCGCGTCGCGGCGTTCGAAATCATGTTGAACTCGCCGCTCATTTCCGATTTGATTTTCAAGGGCGACGTGCACGAGATTAAGGAAATCATCTCCAAATCGCGCGAGCTGGGGATGCAAACCTTCGATCAGGCGCTATTCGATCTCTACGAATCGGGACAAATCACTTACGAGGATGCGCTGCGCTACGCCGATTCAGTCAACGATCTCCGGCTCAAGATCAAGCTGCATGGCGCGGAATCGAAACACAAGGACTTGACTGCGGGGATTGATCATCTTGGGATTGTGTAGATCTATCTGGCTCAGAGAGGAACTAATGCCTATAAGATTTCTTCTGCTAGTTACCACCTTGGGAATCCTTCCTGTGGGCTCGATCTATGCATCCTGCAAGTGTGTCTGTATGGAAGGCGAGGTTCAGGCCGTCTGGACGAGCACTATGGAGTTAGAACCGATTTGTGCGCCCCGGATCTGCCCATTAACGCCACCTTCCCTTCAGCCGATTCAAAAATTGCGCTTACCGCCGCTCGGAACGAGCAATTGCGTGCAAAGGCAGATCTACAACGAGACGAGCAGAAGATATGAGTGGCGCGAGGTCTGCTATTGACTGTGATCAGCCATTCCAGGCTACAAATGGCGTGTAATAGGGCGAACGGGTGGCAGAGGCTATGGCTAGTACTTGTTGTTGTGGCCCTCTTACCTGTGTCGTTTATTGCGTTACCCGCGCTTCCGTCTGACGACGAAATCGCAGTCCGATTAGCGAGCGATAACTTCGGCGACGAAGCTGGGTGGGTAGATATTGATTCTGATGCTACGGTAGTAACTGAGTTGGCGGTCCGTGGCAAAACGTTCGCTGACGCGGAAGCTGCTCTTAAACGACGAGGTATTTCGCCAGACACTTCGGTCAATGCTGAAATTTTTGAACGACTAAAAGCTGACGCCAATTCTTTGCGGATCTCGTTGACCGCAAACGTGATCGGTATCGCCTTGTTGGCGTGGGGTTCAATTTCGGCGGCGATCTATGTATTGGGGTGGGCAATCGGCTGGGTAGTTAGCAGGCTGTTGAAAAACTCCCCGAATCGAACGCGTCTTGTGTAGTCTCAGGAGCGAGTTCGTTACGGGGATAGGAAGAATGCGCGGAACCGACGGAATGCAAGAATCGCTCTTCACGATGGCC
>JBOIGA010000366.1:0-2120 GCA_050741875.1 Burkholderiales bacterium | reverse complement strand
CACCGCGGGCGATCTGTCTTGTCGCGCTCCTGGCGAAGGGGTTAACCATTCGCTGCGTCGCGCTTCGCGCAGCTCATCCCGCAAAGCCGCCGTCGCGACCGTGCGGGACTTGATCAGAGGTTCCTAAGGAGGAGATCAATTGGCTGTCTACGACCTCGAAGAACAGGAAAAGATAGATGCGCTGAAAGCGTGGTGGAAAGAGAACGGCAAGAGTGTTCTTGCCGCGGTCGCCGCGTTCCTCATCGCTATCGCGGCGATCAAAGGTTGGCGCTGGTACGAGCGTGAGCAGGCGTTTGAAGCGGCGCAGATTTTTCAGACGATGTTAGGTCTTTCGGGCAAGGAAAACTTAAGCAAGATTCAGGAAACAGCCCAACGTCTGCAGCAAGATTACGCCGGGACCGCGTATGCGGCCCGCGGAGCGCTTATTGCCGCCGAAGCGAATTTCAGAGCCGGCGATCTCGAGCGCGCGAGAAGCGATCTGCAATGGGTTGTGAACGAGAGCGGCGAAGCCGGATTGGCCGACCTCGCCCGCATGCGGCTCGCAGCGGTCCTCCTCGATCAGAAAAAACACGATGAAGCGCTCGTGCTCTTGAACACATCGCACGATCCGGCGTTCGATGGCCTCTATCTCGAACTCAAAGGCGACGTGCTCGTTGCAGAAGGCAAGATCGCCGAAGCTCGCGAAGCGTACGCCGAAGCGTTGAAAAAAACCGAAGGCGCGTACCGCGCGATCATCGAGGCCAAACGCGATTCGCTCGGGGAATGAAGAATGAAGAATGAGGGATGAAGGATGAGGGATGAAAAGAAGGATTCAGGAGCCAGGACTTAGGTTCGGGAATCGGGAATCGGACATCGGGAATCGGGAATCGAAAGTCGTAAGCCGCTTTGTTTTTCCTATTCGCTATTCCCAATTTCCTATTCCCGCGTTTTTCATCGTCCGCCTCCCGCCTCCCGCGAAAACGCTGTTGCTCGCCGGTGTGCTGGCGCTCATGCCAGGTTGCGCAACGGTCAAAGAGTCTGTCACCGGTTGGTACGACAAACTTTTTTCCGCGTCCGAATCGGGCGCGAAACCGGGTCCGCTTCCCAAGTTTAAGACGAGCGCGAAAGTAACATCGCTGTGGCAGGCGAAAGTCGGCGAAGTCAAGGGTTATCTCTACTCGCCCGCTTTTGACGGCGAATCCGTTTACGCGGGGGGAGAAAAAGGAACTGTTGTCAGTCTCGATTCCACCAGCGGCAAGGCGCAGTGGCGATTGGATTTCAAGAGAAACATCGCCGCCGGGGTCGGCTACGGCGATGGGCTGGTTTTACTGGCGAGCGACAAAGGCGAGATTTTGGCCTACGACATCGAGGGGCAACCGCAATGGAGCGCGCCGGTGGGCGCGGAAGTCCTCTCGCCGCCGCGGGCAGCCGACGGAATCGTCGTTGTGCGCGCGGCCGATGGCAGGATTTTCGGACTCGACGCCGGTACCGGTCAACGCAAGTGGGTTTATCAGCGCGCGACGCCGGCCTTGACCGTGCGTTCCAACGCCGGAGTTACTCTGTACCGCGGCGCCGTGTTTGCTGGATTCCCCGGCGGCAAACTGATCGCTCTCAATCTTGCGACGGGAGGTTTCGGCTGGGAAGCGACCGTCGCGCAGCCTCGCGGGGCGACTGAAATCGAGCGTGTCACCGATGTCACGAGCAATCCGGTCGTGGACGAGAGGCGGGTGTGCGCCGCGGCTTTTCAGGGACGCGTCGCGTGCTTCGACCTCTTGCGTGGCGCGCTGTTTTGGGCCAAAGACGTATCAAGCATCTCCGGATTGAGTATGGATGGGCAGAACGTTTACGTGACCGACGATCAGAGTGTGGTGCACGCGTACGACAAGGAGACCGGCCGCGAAGTGTGGAAACAGAGCAGACTCAAGCTGTGGCGCTTGACCGCGCCGCTCGTCTACGGCGATCACCTCGTCTTCGGCGGCGCCAAGGGATACCTGCACTTTCTGAAGCGCAGCGACGGGGCCATCGCGGCGCGGGTAACGACCGATGGCAGCACCATCGCCGCCCAGCCGGTCGCGCTCGAGGAGGGCTTCGTCGTGCAGACTCGCGAAGGAAGCCTCTACGCGCTCGACGTCCAATGACAC
>JBOIGA010000365.1:0-2137 GCA_050741875.1 Burkholderiales bacterium | reverse complement strand
GCTGCGTAAGGAGGCCGTAGTCCGGCTACTGATCCTCAGCCGCTCGCACGCAAAGACGTGCGAAGCCTGGCTTTGCCCATCTTCGCGGGTAGCCAACCCATTCTCGTCGAAACGCGATCCGCGAAGGACTTGATCAGAGGTTCCCTAGGATTCCGTCCAGTCAATTAGGGCGTAATGTGCCGTGATCAGGATGACGATGCCGAAAGCGATGCGGTACCAGGCGAAGACCGAGAAATCGTGGCGGCTGATGTAGCGCACGAGTGCGCGCACGGCGACGAACGCGCTCAAGAAAGATGAAATACCGCCTGCCACCAGAATCTCGAGGTCGCCGAAGTCGAGCTGCTCGCGGTACTTGAATAGTTCGTACACGCCCGCGCCGAACAACGTCGGAAGCGCGAGAAAGAACGAGAATTCGGTCGCGCTTCGTCTCGACATTCCAAACAGAAGGCCGCCGATGATGGTCGCTCCCGAACGCGACATTCCCGGGACCAGCGCGAGGCATTGCGCGAGCCCGACCTTGAGCGCGTCGCTCCAGCGCATGTCGTCCACCGCTTCGATCGTGACGCGATGGTCTCGCCGTTCCGCCCAGAGGATAACCACACCGCCGATGATAAAACCCAGCGCAACTGGAAGCGGCTGGAACAAATAGGCTTTGATCTGCGAAGCGAACATCACGCCGAGGATGGCGGCGGGCATAAAGGCAATCACGACATTGGCCGCGAAGCGCTGCGACTGCGGACGCGACGTCAATCCGAGAATGACCTCGGAAATTTTCGCGCGGTATTCCCAGAGCACAGCGAGCATCGCCGCCGACTGGATCACGATGTAAAACATCTTGCTTCTGGGATGCTCGAAGTCGAGCAGGCTGCCGGCGAGGATGAGATGGCCGGTGGAAGAGACGGGAAGGAATTCGGTTAGCCCCTCGACGATGCCGAGGATGAACGCTTTGACCAGAAGAACAAGATCCATTCCCTTGAAGACTCTTTTTTTTGGCAAAAGCCGCGAGTGTAACAGGGCCGCCAATGCGGGCAAATGAAAAGCCGGCCTTGGCAGGCCGGCTTTTTCGCGGGGCACGCGTGAACGATCAACTCATCGTCATTCTGAGAGGAAGCGACGAATCTTCTTTTCGCGGCGAGCTAAATCGCGTTGGGGTCTCTCGGAGGCTTGTTCATCTCGCGCACGAACTCTTTCATTTTCGACTCCATCTCGTCGAGCAAGAGCGAACCCGCGAGAGCGCCGCGGATTTGCAGCCGCTGAGCGATCGCATCGAGCTTTTGTTTGAGGTGCGGCGAGAGTTCGCGCGGGTTGGCTGTGAACTGCGAGCGCAGCACGGCGAAAAGCTCCGACACGTCCTCTTCGCTCAGTTGGCCGCGCAGAACGTTTGCGGGATTCAAGATATCCTCCATGCGTTCGAGCGTGCTTTGCGGTTCGGGGATCGGGTCCGGCTCAGCCAGGGCTGGCGTGGAAAGAGCGAGGCACACGGCCAAGAGGAAATTTTTGCGCATCGTCATCTCCTTTTTTGAGACATTGTACAACGCTGTCCGCGACTACACGGTTTACCGGAGCTTTGAACCTATGGCTTCGCGGGAGGGAGTTCGTTCCCGCTTTCAGTATAGGCCGGCGGAACATAAAAGTTGAGCGTGCGCAGCAATTCGCTTCCCGTGTTCCTGATCTCGTGCTTGTCCTTTTGCTCAATGAGCAGCAGCGAGCCGGGCGTCAGCGTGTGGCGCTCGCCATTGACCAGCGCGGAACCGGTGCCAGACAGGACGTAAAGCCACTGATCGGCGCCGCTGTGGCGATTCTCCGGGCCACCCTCGCTTTTACCCGGCTCGATCACCATCTCGGCTGCTTGCGAGCGCGAGTTGCCAAGCGCGACTCGAAAACCCTTTCCGAATCTCAGATGTTTGCGTTTCATCGTTTAAGCCTTTGCCGTTGAATCGGGTCAGACAGGAGTCTTCCGCGATAGTGCCGCCGATCTTGGGTTGCCAGCGCCAACGTAAGTGCAGATGAAGTGTTGAAATTTTGCGTCGAGCCGAAGCTCATGTCCGTCTGCAACCGGCGCGTTCGGTTTCGTTCGCTGCCGCCAGGGTTAACTTGCAGTCATTTTTCGCTACGCCGTTCCCTCAACGATTCGCAG
>JBOIGA010000364.1:0-2153 GCA_050741875.1 Burkholderiales bacterium | reverse complement strand
ATCATGGGATACGGATGCGGACCGGCGACACTGCCGATGATGTAGAACGTGTTCTCGACATGGGTTACCCAATCGCGCAGCGCTTCGTTCAACGCGTCCTTAAGGGTTTTCGTCCCTGACTCGACGGGAACCACCGTTGCGCCGAGCAGCTTCATGCGAAAGACATTGGGCGATTGGCGCTTGATGTCCTCCGAGCCCATGTAAACGACGCATTCCATGCCGTAACGCGCCGCGACCGTGGCGGAAGCGACGCCGTGTTGACCCGCCCCCGTCTCGGCGATGATGCGCGGCTTGGCCATGCGTTTCGCCAGCAAGGCCTGGCCAACGGTGTTGTTGATTTTGTGAGCGCCGGTGTGATTGAGATCCTCGCGCTTCAAGAAAATCTGCGCGCCGCCCAACTCGCGCGACCAGCGGCGGGCGGGATAAATCGGGCTCGGCCGTCCAACGTAATGTTTGAGTTCGTATTCGAATTCGGCGACGAATTCGGGATCTTCGCGGTAACGAAGGTAGTTGTCGCGCAATTCATCGAGCGCGGCGATCAGCGTCTCGGCGACGAACACGCCGCCGTATCGGCCAAAATGTCCGTGCTGGTCAGGCAGGTCGTACATCGCTCACTTCGCGCATGAAAGCCGCCATTTTTTCCGCGTCCTTGATTCCGGGCGAGGACTCGATTCCACTTGCCACGTCTACCGCCCAGGGCCTGACGGTCTCGATCGCGGCCTTAACATTTGATGCATTCAATCCGCCGGAAAGGATGATAGGCAAAGGCATGTTGCGAGGAATCAGTCTCCAGTCAAAAGCGTGTCCGGTGCCGCCATAACGCTCCGCAACAAAGCCATCCATCAAGAGCGCGTGCGCGTCAGCATAGCGGGCCGCGTATTGTAACAAATCCATACCGGGCCTCACTCGCAGCGCTTTCACATAAGGCACACCAAAGTCCGCGCAGAATTCGGCGCTCTCGTCGCCATGAAACTGCAAGAACGACAGGGACAGCTCTCGCAGAACTCCTCGCACGCGCGACGCGGATGGGTTGACGAAGACGCCGGCGACTCTGGCGTGCTGCGGCAGCGCCGCATGGATTTCACGCGCGCGCGCAATGTCGACGTGGCGCGCGCTCTCGGCGCAAAAATTCAGACCGAGTGCATAGGCGCCGAGGTTGACGGCTTTGAGCGCGTCAGCAACGCGCGTGACGCCGCAGATTTTGACGTGAGTTGACAAGCTACAGTCGAGGATTCGCGGGCAAGCCCCATTTGCCATCATACGTGATGTTCGCGAGGTAAAGCCCGTCTGGCTGGAACGTGGGCGCGGCGAGTTTGCGGTCCCGTGAGCGCAGTACTTCGCCCATCCAATCGGGAGGTCTTTTTCCCGCGCCAACTTGAATCAGCGATCCGACGAGATTGCGCACCATGTGGTAGAGAAAAGACCGTGCGGCAAACTCGAAAAAGAAAAGGTTCCCATTCTGCGTGATCTCGGCGCTGCGCAAAGCCTTCACTGGTGACGCAGCTTGACACTCTTGCGCGCGAAAGGCGGAAAAATCGTGCGTGCCGACGAGATGCTGCGTCGCTTGCCGCATCGAATGGAGATCGAGCGGATGATGGGTCCACCCCATACGCTTGTCGAACAGCGCGGGACGCACGGGATGATTGAGTAAGACGTAGCGATAGCAGCGCTCGAGCGCCGAATTGCGCGCATGGAAATCCCCCGCAACCTTTGCCGCCCATGTCACCGCGATTGTCTTCGGCAGACGTGAATTGACTCCGCGCACCCATGCGGTGAGCGGGCGGGCGGCATCCGTGTCGAAGTGCACGACTTGCCTCAGCGCATGCACGCCAGCGTCGGTGCGTCCCGCGCACACCGTGGTGATTTTTTTCTTGGCGATGGCGGCGAGCGCGGTTTCCAGATGATCTTGGATCGCGCAGCCCCTAGGCTGCGTCTGCCATCCGCAAAAACCGCTGCCGTCATACTCGAGGCCGAGCGCGATTCTCATCGTCAGAAAGAAGAGCCTGCAAAGCAAAGGGGCGCGAAACGCGCCCCTTTATTCGATTATCCGAACAGCGCTTACAGATTCGCCAGCATGGAGCGCGCGGCGCGCTGCTGTTTTGCGTCGCCATCCTTGAGGACTTCCTCGAGAATTTCGCGCGCGCCTTCTTTTT
>JBOIGA010000363.1:0-2168 GCA_050741875.1 Burkholderiales bacterium | reverse complement strand
AGCTTATCCTGGTTGAGGAGAAGACCGAGCTCATGAAGAAGCTCGGCAAGAAACAGTTCACGCTTCACCTACAGGAACCGATGACAGCGATTCCCGCCGAGCTCGCAGAGTGGCGTCTCGCGCTGAAGAACGGCGGGACCGAGCTCGAATACACCTTCGACACTCACGACGAGCGCACAGGCATTCCCTCGCTGCTCAGGCGCGTAAGCGATCTGGAGATCGGGTTCAAGGATCTGAACACGAGCCAAAGCTCGCTCGAGGATATTTTCGTCAGCCTGGTGAGCGAGCGCGCTGGAGTGGCGCGATGAACATAATGGGTGAGATAAGAAGCCCGCCTAATTATACGTTCGTGCTGAGCCTGTCGAAGCATGAGCGGATGGCGCTCAGAGAGCGATGCGCCCTTCGACAAGCTCAGGGCGAACGGCTGCGGTATTGATGAGATGGCTGGTGAACTGATTTTTAACCGTTACGGCGTATTGGCCATCTATAAATTCGAGATGGCGCGCTTCGGGCGCACGCTCTGGCAAAGCCTGTTCACGCCTGTGATTACCACCTCGCTTTACTTCGTGGTCTTCGGCGCGGCGATCGGGTCGCGAATCAGCGACGTGGACGGCGTAACCTACGGCGCCTTCATCGTACCGGGGCTGATCATGCTGTCGCTCTTCACCGAGAGCATCTCCAACGCTTCGTTCGGCATCTACTTCCCGAAGTTCACCGGCACGATCTACGAACTCCTCTCCGCGCCGGTGTCTTCGCTGGAAATCGTTCTCGCCTATGTCGGGGCGGCGGCAACCAAGTCGATCATTCTCGGCCTGGTCATTCTCGCTACCGCATCGCTGTTTGTGCCGATCCAGATTCTGCACCCGGTCTGGATGATCGCTTTCCTGGTGCTTACCGCGACGACTTTCAGCCTGTTCGGCTTCATCACCGGCATCTGGGCGAAAGGTTTCGAGCAACTTCAGTTCATCCCGATGCTTGTCATCACGCCTCTCACCTTTCTCGGCGGTGCGTTCTATTCCATCGACATGCTGCCGCCGGCATGGCGCACGGTCACCCTGTTCAATCCGGTCGTCTACCTGATCAGCGGCTTTCGCTGGAGTTTCTACGAGACGTCGGATGTTGGCGTGGGCGTTAGCCTCGCGATGACGTTGGGATTTTTCATGATCTGTCTCGGTGTCGTCTGGTGGATTTTCAAGACCGGGTATCGGTTGAAGAACTGAGGGCTGGGGAAAAGGCGTGGCTCAACCGTGCCACACGTCGCGTGCAAGCCAAAAGGCAGAAAATCACGCCGCCGCGGCGTCGCAAAGCTGCCGCACCACCCGTCGCAGCGCTGGGATTCCGGATCCGAAGTGATGTACCGGCACTTCCTTCGGAGACCAGGCGTGGTTCGGTGACCCCGGCAGCAGCCGTTCCCATGCGTCCTTAAGCGTGTGTTTCAGGAATGCCATATCCGTGGTGTCGTCTACGATAAGCAGGCATCGGCTTAAGGGGACGTCCTTGACCAGCTGTTGAAGCTCGAAGATGCACCCAGCGTTGGTCGCGGAGAAGCTGCGCAAATCCATCAGTACGGCGTTTCCCTCTTGAACGAGCCACCGCAATGCCCGTTGCCAGGAATCCGCCTGGCAGAAGAAGTTGTTGACGCGAAACCGGCCGTCTGGATCCGCTGCCCGGTCCCATTCGGCCATACTGCGCTCGAGTGAAGCGGGGTCGCGCACGAAGTGCGACGGCAGTTTTCCGCTGAGGAAGTCGAGGAACTGAGGAGGCTGCACCGTGCTGCCCGCGACGTCGGGGCCGGTAATCATCTGTACACTGCCAATGTGGCGCCAGTACTTGGCCACCGTATCGAGCAGCGCCTCGCTGCGCCGGCCGAGCGAGAACACCCGAAGAAACGTCAGCCCGCGGGTGGGATTCGGCTCGCGACCAGGAACCTTGCGTCCCACCGCCGATACCAGCTTGTAAGCGAGAAACGCCGCGGGTGCAGTGGCCGCCCACCCGAGCCCACCCCACACTAACCACATGGTGTAGTAGCTCGCGAAAAATAACCACAGCGCGTCCAGCATCAGCGACTGGTCGCTCAACGTTTTTTGCCGGTAGGCCCGGGCGATCCACCGCGCCAACGCCCACCCGATTGCGCCGAAACCCGCGAGGGACAGCACCAGAGTTGCGAC
>JBOIGA010000362.1:0-2172 GCA_050741875.1 Burkholderiales bacterium | reverse complement strand
CATCTTGGCTGTTTCACATTCTATCGCGCGCCGGCGAATCGGCGACGCAATCATTCGCAAGGCGATTGCGGAAGCCGGAACGCTCTGATGGCGCGCATTACGGATTGGTCGGTTTGGGATGTCCTGGACGAGTTTTCGTTGCATGACGCCGGTTTTTTATGGTGCGAAGAAGAGCCGCTTTATCACACCTGCATGATTATGCCAAACGATCCGCAGGAGACTATCAGGCGAAAAGCGGACTTAATTTCTCACCAGCTCATGGCCGCGGCATCGTGCAATCCGCCAAAGCTGCAAGCGACAAAGCGCTACGTTCGCGATGATATGTACACACCGCAAACGGCGCGGTGGATAGCCTCACGCTCCGCGCTCAAGGAATGGGCAAAATCGAACGGAATGCGACCACGCTTTCTTTTTCCGGAGGTGCCCCCACTCGATACGACCCAAAATGTAGCAGAGTCGGAGGTAGCAGAGTCGCAGGCGAGCGCTGGGCGAGATCCGGAAAACGAATCAAGACGGGAGCAGCAACTTAGCTTCATCGAAACCATCATTGCCGCTCTTGAGTACGATGCACATGCGATTCCAGAGGGAGGGAAACAAGAGATTAAGCGACGCTGCCTCATGTTTCCGAAGCTTTTCACGGACGCCGGCTTTGAGCATGCGTGGAAGGAAGGAAATCGTCAAGGCAGGTTTGAAATAAAGGATAAGAATCGCTTCACGAAAAAGTGGTAGGCAGCTCGGCACTGCAAAATGCCGAGGTGCCCACTTTGTCTGCCTAGCACCGTTAGTACCGTCATCGAACATAATTTCCCATGCTGCTCCGTTATGAGTAGAGCAGAAAAGGAAATCGCCATGAAACATTTGCAAGACGCGGGCAACCGCAACATTGTTGAGAGTGAACTGCTGACGCGGCCACAGGCGGCCGCTTTTCTCGGAGTTTCGGAACGCACGCTCGCGATATGGGCTTGCGTTAAGCGCTATGGCTTGCCGTACATTCGAGTCGGACGACTTGTACGCTACCGGCGCTCCGATCTGGAAGCCTTCCTCGCAGCGCGCACGGTCAAAGCCGCGCCTCCCGAAGCATGAGGTGCCGCCATGATCAAAAAGAAAACGGCTTCCACGCGGAAGCCGAATACAACACGCGCCCAGATTCTACGCGAAGCCGCGCTGCTACGAAATTGCAAAGATGAATACCGATCCCTGGCCGAGCGCCTTGCGCCGAATCTAGCGCGCCTCACCGGCGCCGCTATTAGATACGCGCGCCGCCGCAAGACCTGGCGTAACGACCTGCCCTTCGAATTTGAGGGCGAGCGCTACATCTTGCACGCAACTCGTGCCGGCCTTCTCATTGAGACTCTCGACGGCAAAAGGCTCTGGCACCTATGGGAATAAGCGCCTTCGCCGAAATCAACACTCGCGCGCTTTCGAGCTTCGATGCAGTCATGACGCACCTGGGGCTCGCCGGCGGCAAGCAGCGCGGTCCCGAATACCTGCCGCTCAATCCGAAACGCGCCGATCAAACTTCCGGCTCGTTCTCGATCAATCGCGATACCGGCGCGTGGGCAGACTTCGCGAGCGGCGATAAGGGCGGCGATCTGATTTCGCTCGCCGCGTACCTCTCGAACTCCAGGCAAGGCGAAGCGGCAAAGCGCCTGGGCGAACTGCTCGGCGTCAGCACCGGAGTTGCTCCCGCCGAGAAAACTACGGCCACGCCGAGAAATGCCGACGCTGGAATATGGATTGCGCCAGTTCCCGATAGCGCGCCCGCTGCACCTAAGGCACATAGCAGGCACGGCAAACCCTCACAGACGTGGATGTATCGCGATCGCGAGGGGCGCGCGCTGTTTCATCATGCGCGCTTCGACTTCCCCAAAGAGCCGGAACGCGGAAAAGAATTCTGTCCGCTGACGCTCTGGCAATCTGCAACTGGAAAACTCGAATGGCGATGGAAAGCGCCTCCCGCGCCGCGCCCTTTATATGGCTTGCAATTGCTCGCGGCGAACGAGCGCAGACCTGTCGTCATAACGGAAGGCGAGAAGGCGTGCGATGCGGCCGCGCGGCTCTTTCCTGATCTTGCATGCGTTACCTGGCAGGGCGGCGCGCAGGCCGTGACCAAGGCCGATCTCTCGCCGCTCGTCGGGAAAGAGATTTGGATCTGGCGCGACAACGATGACC
>JBOIGA010000361.1:0-2175 GCA_050741875.1 Burkholderiales bacterium | reverse complement strand
GTACAAAGGAAAAACGATTCACGAAATTTTGCAACTGACGGTCGAGCAGGCTTATGAATTTTTCAAGCCGGTTCCGATCGTCGCGCGCAAACTGAAAACGCTGCTCGACGTAGGGCTCGGCTACATCAAGCTTGGGCAAAGCGCGACGACTCTGTCCGGAGGTGAAGCCCAGCGGGTGAAATTGTCGTGCGAGCTTTCAAAGCGTGATACCGGACGCACGCTCTACATCCTCGACGAACCGACCACCGGACTGCACTTTCACGACATCGATTTGCTGCTCCAGGTGCTGCATCGCCTGCGCGACGCCGGCAACACCGTCATCGTGATCGAGCACAATCTCGACGTGATCAAAACCGCCGACTGGATTATTGATCTGGGCCCGGAAGGCGGTGACGGCGGCGGCCGCATCGTCGCGGAAGGCACACCGGAGGAAGTCAGGAACAATCCTGCAAGTTTTACCGGGCAATATTTGCAGTTCGTTTTGAAAAAACCCGATCGCCACACAGTTCGACAAGCGGCTAAATCCTAGCTGATCGATTCCCAGGGAACTGAGCGGCGCGCGGCTCGTCAATCCTTTTAATCCTGGGCTTTCGCCTGGGAAGAATGCGAGAGCATAGTTGGTTCGCTAAATCACGACATCAAGTTAGAGGAGAAAAAAATGAGCGTTGCAAAAGTCAGCGAAATCACAGCCACTTCCAGTAAAAGTTTTGAGGACGCGATTACCCAAGGAATCGCGCGTGCCGACAAAACGCTGCAAAACATCAGAAGCGCCTGGATAAAAGATCAGCAAGTGGTGGTGGACAACGGAAAGATCACCGAATACCGGGTGTCGATGAAAGTGACGTTCGTCTTGAACGACTAGTTCAGAACGCCAATCGCTGCGCGGCGGATTTGAACGTCGAATATTTTTGAAACCAGCTCAGAATTCGCTTGGTCTTATCTTCCCGATTGAGGGTGAGGACGTGGTCGTCGTTGGCGTAGATTTTTAGTTCGAAGTTGTCGTTGTTGGCGTCCTTGAGTTCACGCGCCAGTGTTAACGCCTGGCCGACTTCGACACGCCAGTCGTCGGCGCCGTGGAGTATCAGGAGCGGCACGTCGATCATGTGCGCCCAGTTTGCCGCCGAGCGCGCTAAATAAGCGCTCGCGGGATCTTCGTCGAATCCCGGAATCAGTTCGCTTTCCATCCTGGCGAGTTCAGGTCTTCGCTCCGATTCTATTTCCAGGTCGGAAGACACTCCGACGACCGCAGCCGCCTTGATCGGGCAACCTTCCCGGATCGCGAGCAACGTCATCATCGCGCCGCGCGAATGACCATACATGAAGATGTTGTCCGTGTCCGCGTAACCCAGCGAACGAGCGAGCGGAACAAGATTGAGCACGTCGTTGATATCGGCGCCGCCAAATTCTTCGCGGCCTTCGCCGCCGTCATTACCACGATATTGACTAGCGAGAACGATGTATCCCGCTTTCAGAAAATCGTAGAACTCGACCATATCGAACGGCGTGTTCTTCGAAAACTCGCGGTTCCCTCCACGGTTATAGATCACGACCGGGAATTTCCTTCCCGAAGTCTCGACCGGCTTGAAAATGTGCCCCACGACTTGCATGCCATCGCTCAAATAACGGATGCGAACACATTCAAAATCAGCGGGAGCGGTCCGCTCAAGATATTCCTCTTCACTGAACAGAGTCTTTTCGACGTCCGCGAAAGACGGCATCTCGATACCGAGAGCGCTGGCTTTGCGCGCTTCGTGCGAATGAATGCTTCGCGACGCGTCGATGAACTGCGGGTAGCTAAGGTTGATCGGCTTACACGAGACCTCGCTCACCACCGTGCCGTCGTCCCCCGCTCGGCAGGGAAGCGTGAAGACGAATAGCGCGGCGGCAAGCCAGGTTCTCGATCTCATGCTCGACGGCGCGAGCAAACTTTGTACCTTACCCGCGAAGGGTGCGTTCGGCTCACGCCATTCCGGGATCGCCATCCACTCCGACGATTTTGGGCATGCTTGGTTTGATAGTCGAAATCTCCTTCCTGCGCTTGAGATATTGCGCCACCACCTCCCACACCGGCTCGCCTTTCGATGGAACCATGCCGCCCCAACTCGCGACTTTGTATCTCTTACTCGCGTCCATGGATTTGCCGCTTATCGTCAGATTTGTGACGCGATTGCCCAG
>JBOIGA010000360.1:0-2189 GCA_050741875.1 Burkholderiales bacterium | reverse complement strand
GTCATCAGGCGATAAAGGTTGCCGGCTTGAACAAAGTCGTTGTCCTCGGCATGTCTTGCCGCGGCCGACGGCCCCGACCATCCATGCACCTGCAAGGGCGCGCCATAGGGCTCGCTGGTTTGCACCGGCCCGCCGAAACTGTTGGGCTCGTAATTCTTGGCGCGTCCCTCATTGCCGTCGAAGCTCATGAAGCCGTCGCGGCCATAGTTGCGCGCTTCGGTCGCGCGCGGGCGATTGACAGGCAGTGCCGTATGATTGACGCCGAGTCGATAGCGATGCGTATCGCCGTACGCGAAAAGGCGCCCCTGCAGCATCTTGTCCGGCGATGGTCCGATGCCGGGAACAAAATGCGCGGGATTGAAGGCCGCTTGCTCCACGTCGGCGAAATAATTATCGGGGTTGCGGTTGAGCGTGAGACGCCCGACTTCGTGCAGCGGGTAATCGCGATGCGGCCACACCTTCGTCAGATCGAAGGGATTGAAGCGGTAGCCCGCCGCCTCCGCCACCGGCATGATCTGCACCCGGAGCGTCCAAGAGGGGAACTCCTTGCGATCGACCGCATGCAGCAGGTCGAGATGATGGTAGTCCGGATTCTCGCCCGCGATCCGCGCCGCTTCGGCCGAAGTCAAACACTTGATGCCCTGATCGGTCTTGAAGTGATACTTGATCCAGAACGACCCACCCTTGGCATTCGTCCATTGGAACGTGTGCGAGCTAAAGCCATTCATGTTGCGGAAGGTCGCGGGGATTCCGCGGTCGCCAAAAAGCCAAGTGAACTGATGCGTCGCTTCCGGCGATAGCGAAAAAAAGTCCCAGACATTGTCCGGCTCCTGCACGTGAGTGTAGGGATCGCGCTTCTGCGTGTGGATGAAATCGGGGAACTTGAGCGGGTCGCGGATGAAGAAAATCGGCGTGTTGTTTCCGACCAGATCGTAGTTGCCCGCCTCGGTGTAGAACTTCAACGCAAAGCCGCGCGGGTCACGCACCGTGTCCGCCGAGCCCAGCTCGCGCGCCACCGTCGAAAAGCGTGCGAATACTTCGGTGCGTTTGCCGATCTCGCTCAAGAACGTCGCTTTGGTCCATTGGGTAACGTCCTTCGTTACCTCGAAATGGCCGAACGCTCCCGAGCCTTTCGCGTGCACCACGCGCTCCGGAATGCGCTCGCGATCGAACCGCGCCAGCTTCTCGATCAGGTGATGATCTTGCAGCAAAACGGGACCGCCGGGCCCCGCTGTCTGCGAATTCTGGTTATCAATGACGGGTGCGCCGGATTCGGTGGTCAGGATCTCGCGTTTGGACATGATGATGGCTCCTTTGAAATAGTGAGTTCGTCCGGTCAATCGATCACTGGATTGATGACCGACGTATGAACACTAAACGCGCACCGCTACGCGATCCAATTCTTTGTTAGTATGGGAGCAATAGGAAAAAGCTATGACGCTATGACGCTATGACGCTATGATGCTATGACGCTCAGTGAGTTGCGCTATATCGTCGCCGTCGCCCGGCAACGGCATTTCGGCCGCGCGGCGGACCAGTGCTACGTGAGCCAGCCGAGCTTGAGCGTTTCGGTCAAAAAAATCGAAGACGAGCTTGGCGTGAAAATCTTCGAGCGCACGAAAAGCAAAGTACGGGTGACCGAGATCGGCAAGCAAGTCGTCGCGCAAGCCGAGCGCGCTCTCGCCGAAGCCGAGCGAATCAAACTCGTCGCGGCGGCGGGAAAGGATCAGCTTCGCGGCGCTTTGCGGCTCGGCGTCATCCACACCATCGCACCGTATCTCCTTCCCGATCTGGTCGCCGCGCTGCGCGACGCGACGCGGGCCATGCCTCTCGATATTGAGGAAAATACCACCGAGAACCTCGACCGGATGCTGCGCGAAGCAACGATCGACGTCGCCGTGTTGGCCTTACCCTACAAGGCGCCGGGAATCGAAACGCAGGCAATCTACGACGAAGATTTCAAACTGATCGTTCCGGCCAGACATTCCTGGTCGAAACGACAAATGGTTTCAGCCGATGAATTGCGCGACGAAAATCTGCTCCTGCTTTCGATCGGCCATTGTTTTCGCGACCAGGTCCTCGAAGCGTGCGCGCGATTCAACCATCCGCCAGAAAGTGGAAAACAGGGAAACTCGCTCGAAACGCTGCGCAGCATGGTCGCTTCAGGCTTGGGCATCACGGTGTTACCC
>JBOIGA010000359.1:0-2206 GCA_050741875.1 Burkholderiales bacterium | reverse complement strand
ACGACGTCCGAGCCTGAGTTCGCTTCGGACATCGCCAGCGCGCCGATGTGCTCTCCGGAAATCAATTTCGGCAAATAGTTTCGCTTCTGCGCTTCGCTTCCGTTGCGAAAAATTTGATTCACGCAGAGGTTGGAATGCGCGGCGTACGAAAGCCCGACCGAAGCCGACGCCCGCGAAATCTCCTCCATCGCGACCATATGCGCGAGATAGCCCATCGACGCGCCGCCGTACTCTTCGGCGACCGTGACACCGAGCACGCCGAGACTTCCCAGTTTCTCCCAGAGGTCGCCGGGGAATTCGTTATCCCGATCGATTGCCGCCGCACGGGGGGCGATCTCGGCGGCGGCAAAGCGCGCCACACTGTCTCGAAGCGTCGCAATCGTTTCGTCAAATTCGAACAGGGGCAAGACTTTACCTTAACGTAAGAGTCATGTTGTGCGGCTCTCGAGGAGCGTTTGACACTGTTTCTCGAAAGCGATGATTTCGGAGAGCATTGCGTCGATATCTTCCCGTTTCTGCTCCAGCTGGGATCTGCGTGTCTCAAGGATCGCCAGAAATTCCTTAAGCTGCGCCCGCTCATCCTGAGCAGTATCGTAAAGATCGAAAAGCTCCCGGATTTCACCGACAGTAAGCCCTAACCTTCTCCCTCGCAACGTAAGCCGAAGCCGAACCCGATCGCGCTTGCTGTACAGCCGGTTCTTGCCTTGCCGCCTTGGATTCAGGAGTCCCTGGTCTTCATAGAACCGAAGCGCCCGCAGGGTGACGCCAAACTCCTTGGACAACTCGCTGATCGTAAAGGAACTCATGGCTTTCAATATAGTCCAAGTTTCTAGCTTACGTAAACGTTATATTTACATCGCAGGAGTGTTCCCGGACAATGCTGAGGGCCGATGTCGGCGCGAGCGAAAATCGAGCTTCCTTCGGTGCAAACCCGCGAGCAGATGCTCGCCAATCTTGCGGAAAGAATCCGATCACTCAATTGACATCGCGGAGAAGCTCTATACCAGTTGGATTGGCGGCATTGGGTCTTTTCGCCCGGGAGCGACGCCCTAGTCCAAACGTCTCATGTCGCTGCGTTTGCCGTTCGGTTAAAGTCGTCTCACTCCCCGACCGGTCCGCCACCACATGCGACCATCGCTTCGAACCACTTTGATTGCGGCGCTGCTCGTCTCCGCACCCGCGCGCTGAGCAATTTCAACTCCGAGTCTGCCTATGGAAGCGCCCCCACCATCGGAAATGTCCAGATCGCTCTGCGACGTTGCACAAAAAAGCCAGGAGATGATCAACGGCTTCTTTAATCGCCAGGCGTTCACTTTCTATGACGACCTAGGGACATCGAGAGCGTTCTGCGAATTGATGGCGCGCGTGCTGGCGAATCCATTCCAGCTCGGCGAAGCGCAGGTTCGGCTCTGGGACGACTATCTCAAATTGTGGCAAGGCTCGGTATTGAAACTATGGGGACTCGATCCGCAACCGGTCGCCGAACCGCTGCCCGGAGATCGTCGTTTCTCACACGAGGATTGGGAAGACAATTTCATTTTCGATTTCATCAAGCAGTCGTATCTCATCGCTGCGCGTGCGATCAACGAGACCGTTTCCGATGTCGGAGGGCTCGATGAAGAGGCCAGAAAGAAGATCAGCTTCTTCGCGCGGCAATACACCGACGCGCTTTCCCCGTCTAATTTTCTGCTGACCAACCCCGAGGTGCTGCGCGCGACCCTCGAATCGCGCGGCCAAAATCTCGCCAAGGGACTCGCTAATCTCCTCGAAGATTTGGAGCGCGGACGCGGCAATCTGCGCATCACGATGACCGATCTAGACGCCTTCAAGCTCGGCGAAAACGTCGCAAACACACCGGGAAAGGTCGTCTACCAGAATGATCTCATTCAACTCATTCAGTATGCGCCGGCGACCGAAAAGGTTTTTGCCCGGCCTTTGCTCATTATTCCGCCGTGGATCAACAAGTACTACATCCTCGATCTGCGCGAAAGGAATTCGTTCATCAAGTGGTGTGTGGATCAGGGGCATACGGTTTTCGTGATCTCGTGGGTGAATCCCGATTCGAGCTACGCCGAAACCAAATTCGAGGACTATCTGACCAAAGGCCCGCTCGCCGCGCTCGATGCGATCGAAAAGGCGACTGGCGAGGAGCGCGTTAACGCGGTCGGCTATTGTCTCGGCGGAACGCTGCTCGCTTGCGCGCTGG
>JBOIGA010000358.1:0-2217 GCA_050741875.1 Burkholderiales bacterium | reverse complement strand
GTCCTCAGTCATCACTCGTTTGCGCGAACTCAGGTTTCCCTTGTGCAAGGAGCATGAGGTCGTGCAAGGCTTGCCTGGATTGCTCGAAAGTTATGCAAGATTCGATCGGCTGCGCCACGAGCTGCCCTATCAGGTCGACGGCGTCGTCTACAAAGTCAACGACCTTGCGGCGCAAAGGCGGATGGGTTTCGTCTCGCGCGCTCCGCGTTACGCGCTCGCGCACAAGTTCGCGGCTGAGGAAGCGAAAACCCAAGTGCTCGACATCGTCGTGCAAGTCGGACGCACGGGGACGCTCACGCCAGTCGCCCGTCTGGCTCCGGTTTTCGTCGGTGGGGCGACCGTCACCAACGCGACTTTGCACAATGAAGACGAGGTCAGACGCAAGGATGTGCGGATCGGCGACACGGTGTTGGTACGGCGAGCCGGTGATGTGATTCCGGAAGTCGTGCGTGTGCTCCTGGACCAGCGCCCGCAAGATGCGCGCGAGTTTGCCATGCCCGAAGTCTGTCCGGTCTGCGGCTCGAAAGTCATCCGGCTCGAAGGCGAGGCCGCGGCGCGCTGCAGCGGCGGACTTGTTTGCCGGGCTCAGATGAAACAGGCGCTCCTGCATTTTGCCAGCCGCCGGGCTCTCGACATCGAGGGCTTCGGTGAAAAACTCGTGGATCAACTCGTTGAGCGCGGCCTCGTTCGCTCTCCCGCCGACATCTACAATTTGCAAAAACCTGATCTCGTCGCGCTCGAGCGCATGGCGGAAAAATCCGCTGACAATCTGCTCGCCGCGATCGGGGCGAGCAAAAAGACGACTTTGCCACGCTTCATTTACTCGCTCGGAATTCGCAACGTCGGCGAAGTCTCCGCCCGCGATCTCGCGTTGCATTTCGGCGATCTCGATCCTTTGCTCGGCGCGGACGAAGACGAGTTGCAGCGAGTCGCCGACATAGGGCCGGTGGTCGCGCAAAGCATCGTGCAATTTTTCGCCGAAGCGCATAATCGCGAGGTGATCGAGCGGCTCATCAAGGCCGGGATGAATTGGCCGCCGATAGAGCGGCGAAAGCGCGCGACGCAGACTTTCGTTTTAACGGGGACGCTTCCCACTCTCAGCCGTGACGAAGCAAAAAGCTTGATCGAAAACGCGGGCGGGAAAGTGGTCGGCTCGGTATCGGTCAAAACCGCTTACGTGGTCGCGGGCGAAAAACCCGGAAGCAAGCATGACAAAGCGATTGAACTTAACATTCCGATCTTGGACGAAAAAGCATTGCTCGAACTGATCAAAAAACAATGAGAAAAATCACCAAAGCCGTCTTCCCGGTCGCGGGGTTGGGGACGCGATTTCTTCCCGCGACCAAAGCCAGTCCAAAGGAAATGTTACCGGTCGTGGACAAACCGCTGATTCAGTACGCCGTCGAGGAGGCGGTCGCCGCGGGGATAACGCAAATGGTTTTCGTCACCGGCCGCACAAAGCGCGCCATCGAGGACCACTTCGACCGGGCGAGCGAAATGGAGTCGGAGTTGAAAGCCCGCGGCAAGGAAACGATGCTCGAAATGATCCGCGAAATGATTCCGAGAGAAATCGTGTGCATTTATGTGAGGCAGGCCGAGCCGCTCGGTCTCGGGCACGCGGTCTTGTGCGCGCAACCGGTGGTGGGCGACGAGCCTTTCGCCGTAATCCTCGCCGACGACTTGATTGATGCGGAGACGCCGGTGATGGCGCAGATGACCGAACTTTACAAGCGCTTTGGCTGCACGGTGCTCGGCATCCAGCAGGTCGCGCGGGAGGAAACGTCGCAGTACGGAATCATCAAGGGCCGCGAAATTTCGAAAGGCCTGCATGGCATCACCGGAATCGTCGAGAAGCCCAAGCCTGAAGCCGCGCCCTCGCTGTTCGGGGTCGTCGGCCGGTACATCTTGAGCCCGCGCGTGTTCGAGCTCTTGAGCAATGTTCAACGAGGAGCCGGCGGGGAAATTCAGCTCACCGATGCGATCGCGTCATTGCTCGAAAAGGAAGAGGTGATGGGGTACGAGTTTGCCGGCACGCGATACGACTGCGGGTCGAAGCTAGGCTATCTCAAAGCCAATCTCGGCCTCGCGCTCAAGCATCCGGAAATCGGAAAAGATTTCAAAAGCTACCTGCAATCTCTCGGCTGCCGCCTTGACTAAGGAACCTCTGATTAAGTCCCGCGTGGTCGCGACGGCGGCTTTCCGGGCGGCAGCGCTAGG
>JBOIGA010000357.1:0-2250 GCA_050741875.1 Burkholderiales bacterium | reverse complement strand
CAGGCGGCCGAGGTCGTCTTCGAGTTGCGCGACGTTGCCGTGCACTACGGCGACGTCGTTGCCATCGAAGGCGTGACCTTCGACGTCGGCGCCCGCCAGATCACCGCGCTCATCGGCCCGTCCGGCTGCGGCAAGAGCACGTTCCTGCGCTGCTTCAACCGCATGCACGATCTCTATCCGGGTAATCGCTACATGGGCGAAATTGTGTTGAACCCGGACAACGTCAATATCCTTGGGAGCCAAGTGGATCCCATCGAAGTACGCATGCGGATCAGTATGGTCTTCCAGAAGCCGAATCCGTTTCCCACGTCGATTTACGAAAACGTCGCCTACGGATTGCGCGTGCGGGGAGTGAACCGTCGCTCCCTCCTCGACGAGAAGGTCGAGGGTGCATTGCGGGGCGCGGCCTTATGGGAGGAAGTCAAGGACCGGCTAGGGGAACTCGCGTACAACCTTTCCGGCGGCCAGCAGCAGCGTCTATGCATCGCGCGCGCGCTCGCGACCGATCCCGAATTGCTGCTGTTCGACGAGCCGACTTCGGCGCTCGATCCGATCGCCACCGCCAGCATCGAGGAACTGATCGCGGATCTGAAAACCAAGATCACCATCCTCATCGTCACCCACAACATGCAGCAGGCGGCGCGCGTTTCCGATTACACGGCATACATGTATCTGGGCGAGCTCATCGAGTTCGACGCGACGGATACCATCTTCATCAAGCCGAAGAACAAGCAGACTGAGGACTACATCACCGGAAGATTTGGCTGAACCAAATCTAGGACTGAGAACTGAGGACTCAGGACTGAGGGAAAACCAACCCCAAACACTTAGTCCTGGGCCCTCAGTCCTCAGTCCTGTCTTTGACGTCCTTCAGTCCGAAGTCCTTTTCCAGTAGAATTCGCGGGTTTCGTAAGCGGATACGCGATGCGCCCAAAGCTCGTTGCCGGCAACTGGAAAATGCACGGCAGTCTCGCCGCAAACCAGAAATTGCTCGATTCCATGCGCGCGGCCGGTTTTAAGCACGCCGCGGTATGTGTGCCTTTTCCCTATCTCGCCCAAGCGCAAGAAACGCTGGCTGGAAGCGCGGTGAAATGGGGAGCGCAAAATGTTTCCTGGGCCGAGAAAGGCGCTTATACCGGCGAGGTTTCGGGCGGAATGCTCAACGATTTTGGCTGCACCTTTGTCATTGTCGGACACTCCGAACGGCGGCACTTGTTTTTCGAGGACGACGCGACCGTGGCGAAAAAATTCAGCGCCGCCCAAAAAGCGGGTCTCACTCCAATCTTGTGCGTGGGCGAGACTGAAAGAGAGCGCGAATCAGTCGAAACTTTCGCTGTCGTAGCAAGGCAACTCGATGCCGTGATCGCCGAGTGTGGTTTGCAGTCGCTCCGTGTGATCGCGTATGAACCGGTGTGGGCAATCGGCACGGGCAAGAACGCCACACCCGATGAGGCGCAGGAAGTGCACGCATTCATTCGAGGCAAGCTGCGGGAAGCGAATGCGGGAATCGCCGAGGAAGTGCTCGTCCTCTATGGTGGCAGCGTGAAGGCGAGCAATTCGACAGCGCTGTTCTCCATGCCCGATATAGACGGCGGATTGATTGGCGGCGCATCGCTCGATGCCGCCGAGTTTATTGACATCGCGAAAAGCGCGCTTGCATAGGAATATGATGGAAACGGTAATTTTGATTTTGCATATGTTGGCCGCCGCAGCAATGATCGGGCTCGTCCTGCTGCAGCATGGAAAAGGCGCCGATATGGGTGCGGCGTTTGGCAGCGGCTCGTCGGGTAGCTTGTTTGGCGCCAGCGGGTCGGCGAATTTCTTGAGCCGTGCGACGGCGATATTGGCAGCGGTGTTTTTCCTCACGAGCCTCGGGCTGACTTACATCTCCAGCAGCACGATTGAGACGGGTGTAATGGCAAACCAGCCCGCCACGGCGCCCGCTACGGAGGCGCCGCCGAAACCGCAGACCACACCGCCGGCGGAAGTGGACTCGAAAGCGAAGGAGATTCCAAAATAGGCGTGAGGAGAGAGGTGTGAGGAGTGAAAAGCGCTAGGGTCAGGCATGGAGTTTTTGCCCCTCACTCCTAACTCCTAACTCCTCACGAATCAGATGCCGACGTGGTGAAATTGGTAGACACGCCGTCTTGAGGGGGCGGTGGCGAAAGCCGTGTCAGTTCGAGTCTGACCATCGGCACCACTAACTACAGGACTGAGGATTGAGGATTGAGCCAAAGGAAAAATCAGAAC
>JBOIGA010000356.1:0-2271 GCA_050741875.1 Burkholderiales bacterium | reverse complement strand
AGATCAATCCCGATATACTTCATGTTGGCCTCCGTTAGGCAAAGTAGACGAGTGAAATTCCACTTTACCTGCGCCGCGAAAAAACCGCGGCGCGGAGGCCGGCTTAAGGATTATCAGACTTGATTTTCCATACCCTCCAAAGCTTCGCGGAGCTGGCCTTAGATGGACAGCGGATTTAGAACATTCAAACCCGAAAATCTTGAAAAATCTCGGTCCGTGGTGCAGAGAGTCCCACCGTTTTCAATTGTGAGAGCGGCGAGCGCAGCGTCGGAAACAAGTGGTCCGGAGACCTGGGCCTCAACCATCAGCTCGCGCAAGATTTGCCAGTATCGCTCGCCAGGTTCGATCGTTGACACCATTGGCAAGTCAAGCCAAGACGAGACTATAGCGCTCGCCTCGCTAATTGCTAGAGGATCCTCAAAGGCGCGCGGATTCGTAGAGATGCGTATGAAAGCAAGAATGCTGGACCAAGGAAGTCGCACGAACTCCTTACCGGCGAATTCTCTTTCTAGCCACGATCTCGCACGCTTGTGTTGTGGCGAACGCGGATGATACGCATAGATGAGAATGTTTGCGTCAAGGAGAATCAACGGTGAGTTGGGCCTTCGATGCGGTCAATGAGCTCGGCGATATTGTCGAGATCCAATCCCGGGCGCAGCTCACCGAGGCTGCGCGCTCGCACTTTGAAGCGAGCCCGCGCCGCCTGCTGCTTCGGCACAGCGAGACCGCGGCGAACGGCTTCGTTGATCGTTTCCTTGAACGATTTACTATTACGCCGCGCCTCGGCTTTTAGCTTGGCCGCAACATCGTTATCGAGGGTTACTGTCGTACGCACATCACGATGCTAAGTTCAACGCATCATGATGTCAACCTTTGCGACTACCTCTGCTGCCGGTTCGATCCTTCTACAATCTTGTATTCGTACAGTCGGCATTCGAGTGCGCCGTTGTAAAGCAAAATCCTCCGAGATGCGGAAAGCCCGATCAGCTTAGGCAATCTCAAATCGGCGGTGAAAAGATAGGCGCGCCATCCCGCGAAGCGCTGCTTCAACACATTTCCGAGTTGTGGGTAGAAACTCGCCAGTTCATCCAACTCTCCTGAACGCACGCCGTATGGCGGGTTAGTGACCAGCACTCCTTCCTGGGCGGGAGGAGAAAGTTCAAGCGCATTCGCTTGCTTGAGTTGAACGCACGCTTCGAGATCCATTCGTGCGAGATTTTCGCGGGCGTTTTTCAACGCGCGGCCGTACAAATCGCTGCCGAAGATTTCGAGTCTCTGCCGCGGTTTCTGCCGCGCAATGCTTTGCTCGCGCAGCTCATGCCACGCGCGCTCATCGAAGTTCTTCAGCTTCTCGAAAGCAAAGCTGCGGTTGATCCCGGGGGCGATGCCTAGCGCGACTTGGGCTGCCTCGATGAGAAAAGTGCCTGAGCCGCACATGGGATCGAGTAGCGGAATGCCGGCCTTCCAGCCCGAGAGATTGAGAATTCCCGCTGCGAGATTTTCCCGCAATGGCGCCTCGCCGCCCTCCGCGCGCCAACCGCGTTTGAACAGCGGCTTTCCTGAAGTATCTAGATAAAGCGTGATCTTTCGCGGGTCGAGATGAGCGTGGATTCGCGCGTCGGGGTTTCTCGTCTCCACGCTCGGGCGGGCGCCGGTCGCGGCGCGAAACTTGTCGCAGATCGCGTCCTTGATCTTGAGCGTGACAAAATCCAGGCTTTTTAGCGGGCAGCGTATCGCGCTGACATCCACGCGGATGGTGCATGCGGGATCGAACCAGCGCGCCCAGTCGAGATCGTGCGCAAGTTGATAAATGTCGTTTTCGCTCGCATAGCTTCCTTCCGCGACATGCCATAACACGCGGCTGGCGATCCGGCTCTCGAGGTTGGCTTTGTAGCAAAGCAAATAGTTGCCGCGAAATGCGACGCCCCCCTCAACGGCCGCGATCTCTTCCGCGCCGATTTCGGCAAGCTCGGCGGAGAGCGCGCCTTCCAGCCCGCGCGGGCAAGGTGCGAAAAAAGGTTCCAATTTGCCGTAGTGAGTTCTCAAGTGTCATTGCGAGGGCCTTTAGCCCGGGACTAGACCCCGGGGGAAGCAATCGCGCCTTTTGATCGCCCCGAGACTGCTTCGTCACGTTCGTTCCTCGCAGTGACAAACTAGTGTCGTGTTTCGGAAATAAGTGACGAAAGTCGGCGTAGTTTCGCAAGGATCGAGTCGGCCGTAGCGGTCCATACGAATGGGCGCGCGTGATCGTTGTAATGTTGCACGTAGCGG
>JBOIGA010000355.1:0-2279 GCA_050741875.1 Burkholderiales bacterium | reverse complement strand
CGCCAGGAAATCCGCAGCTACCGTCAGTTGCCGGTCAATTTCTACCAGATTCAGACCAAGTTCCGCGACGAAATCCGGCCGCGCTTCGGCATCATGCGAGCGCGCGAGTTCTTGATGAAGGACGCGTATTCGTTTCACGCCGACAAGGCAAGCCTCGATGAAACTTACCGGCTGATGTATGAGACGTATTCGCGCATCTTTACTCGGCTCGGCTTGAAATTCCGCGCGGTTGCCGCCGACACGGGGGCAATCGGAGGCACGGGTTCGCACGAATTTCACGTGCTCGCCGATTCGGGCGAAGACGCAATCGCTTTCTGCCCGGATTCGGACTACGCCGCCAACGTCGAGCTTGCCGAGGCTGTCGCGCCGAAATCGCCACGCGGGCAAGCTCGCGAGCCGTTGAAAAAGATCGCGACACCAAACGTCAAAACCATTGCCGATGTAGCCGCTTTTTTGCGAGTACCGGAACGCCAAACGATCAAGACGTTGATGGTCGACGTGGAGGGGGTCCTCATGGCGCTTCTCATTCGCGGCGACCACACTTTGAACGAAATCAAAGCCGACAAGTTTTTTGGCAAGCGCTTCAAGTTTGCTTCGGACGCGCAAATTCGTGGGATCGCTCAAAGCGGGCCGGGATCTCTGGGCCCCGTCGGCTTGAAAACGCGAGTCATCGCCGACCGCGCTGTCAGGGAAATGAGCGATTTTGTCTGTGGCGCCAACGAAGACGGCTACCACTTCACGGGAGTCAATTTCGGCGGCGATCTTCCCGAGCCCGAGGTCGCCGACATTCGCAATGTCGTTGCCGGCGATCCAAGTCCCGACGGCAAAGGCAAGTTGGAAATTTGCCGCGGTATCGAAGTCGGCCATATTTTCCAGTTGCGCACGAAGTATTCGCACGCCATGCAAGCAACTTTTCTCGACGCCAGCGGCGCCTCGCGCGAAATGGAAATGGGCTGTTATGGAATCGGAGTCTCTCGCATCGTCGCCGCCGCGATCGAGCAGGGGCACGACGAACGCGGAATTATTTTTCCCGCTCCGATCGCGCCCTTCCAACTCGCTATCGTTCCGATCGGATACAACAAGAGCGAAGCGGTCAAGTCGGCGGCTGAACGACTTTGCGCCGAACTGGACGCGGCTGGAATCGACTACCTGCTTGATGACCGCGATCTTCGGCCGGGAGCGATGTTCGCCGACATCGAGTTGCTCGGCATACCGCACCGAATCGTTATCGGGGAGAGGGGCTTGCGCGAGCAGGTCGTGGAATATCAGGCCAGGGGTGAAAATACACCCGAAAAAGTCTCATTGCAAAATGCATTAAATCATGTACAATCAGCAGCATGAGAAATGTAGTTGCAGTGATACTTTTACTTTGTGCGGAGGCGCACGCAGGACAGGATTACGAGCCGTTATCGGCGAGCGTGCAAGCGTCCCTCCAGCGCGCGGTTAGCGACCAACCCGTCTCCGAACTTCAGTTCGATACTCTCACCGATGCCGCGCATTGGCTCGACGGAATGTCGAAGCGCCTGGAGAGAAGGATTCCCGCTGAGCACGAACGGCTTGCCTTTCTGAAGACGGTGCACTACGAAGCGGCCCGCGCGGGTCTCGAACCCGAGCTCGTGCTCGGCGTCATCGAAGTCGAAAGCAATTTCAGAAAGTACGCAGTGTCGCGCGCCGGCGCGAGGGGTTACATGCAGGTCATGCCTTTCTGGGTGAGATTGATCGGAGCGAACGACACTAACCTTTTTCACCTGCGCACAAATCTTCGCTACGGCTGCACGATCCTGCGCCATTACCTCGATATCGAAAACGGCAATCTCTACCGTGCGCTCGGCCGTTACAACGGCAGTCTGGGCCGGCCAGAGTATCCCAATCTCGTGCTGGCGAAGTGGCGCGGCAAGTGGGGCATCAAGACCAAGTCGAGCTAGCTCGTCACCTCGGACTCGGTCGAGTCGACTCAAACAAAACCCTTACCCGTTCATCAGCACCGATGACGCGTCGCTGAACCCCGACCAAACCGTTCTTCTGCGGCCGCGTCGTGCTGCGCGCGTTTTTCGGGCCTGGCGCTTCCCAGCTCATGCCATTGCTAAGGTTCCCAGAGATCGCCCCTGGCGATGACGTGGTGTAATCACATCGAGCAACCGCATCGCGGTTGTAGCCAAGGTCTAGCGGTGGTTTCTTGACGCCTCCTGGGTGACAGGGGGTTGGCGACTTGCGCTCACGGTTCGGGAGCGCGAGTTCGTCTCATGTTTTTTTTGCGTCGAGAGCGCGCGGGCTTCACC
>JBOIGA010000354.1:0-2296 GCA_050741875.1 Burkholderiales bacterium | reverse complement strand
GGCTAGCGTCGTTCGCTTCTTTTCCATACAATGGAGTAAGGAATTAAAAAAAGGTAAGTAAATGAGCGAATCGACTTTGACCAGCAAAGGGCAAACAAAGATTCCCAAAAAGATAAGGGAGCATCTTCGGCTCAAAGCTGGAGACAGGCTCGATTTTGTGATCGAGAGCGACGGCAGGGTGACTCTGCGGCCGGTGACCATAGACGTGACGCAGCTCAAAGGACTGCTTGCGAGCAGATATCGTGGTCCGGCTATCAGCGTTGAGGAGATGAATCGCGGCATTCAAGAATACGTGGCAAAGAAGCACCGTGCTCGGTCTTGATACGAATGTTCTGCTGCGTTACTTGATCCGTGATGACGCAAAGCAGGCCCGCATCGCGGACAATCGCATTGAACGCGGACTGGCGGAAGGCGACATGTTCTTTGTCAACCATATCGTTCTCTGCGAGCTTGCGTGGACGTTGGATCGGAGTTACCGATTTGCGAGAGAAGACATCGCGGGCACTCTTGAATACATTCTGGCCACGGCCCAGTTCGTCATTGACTTTAAGGACGACGTCACTGTAGCGATCAATGACTACAAAACCACGAACGCTGATTTCGCGGACTGTTTGATTGGCCGCAGAAACAAGAGTGCGGGATGCGAGCGCACCATCAGCTTCGATAGGGATACGAAATCGCTGGGTGCTTTCGAGATTATCTAAGGCTTTTCTCATGCACCTCCACATCCTCGGCATCTGCGGCACTTTCATGGGCGGACTGGCCGCCATCGCCAAACAGCAGGGGCACAAGGTCACGGGCTGCGACGCCAACGTCTATCCGCCGATGAGCACGCAGCTCGAAGCGCAGGGGATCGCGCTCACCGAAGGATTTGCGCCGGAACAAACCAACGTTCGCCCGGATGTCTTCGTAATTGGCAACGTCGTCACTCGCGGCAATCCGTTGATGGAAGAAATTCTCAATCGGCAGTTGCCGTACGTTTCCGGGCCGCAATGGCTATACGAGAACGTGCTGCGTGACGCATGGGTGCTGGGAGTCGCGGGAACGCATGGCAAAACCACGACTTCAGCGATGCTGGCGTGGATTTTGGAGCACGCCGGGCTGACCCCTGGATTCTTGATCGGCGGCGTGCTGCAGAATTTCGGCGTGTCGGCGAGATTAAATCCCCCCGCCTACTCAGTTCGCGCCCCCTTTTTGCAAAGGGGGGATAGGGGGAATTTCTTCGTGGTCGAAGCCGACGAATACGACACGGCCTTCTTCGACAAGCGCTCCAAGTTCGTGCATTACCATCCGAAGACGCTCATTCTTAACAACCTCGAGTTCGACCACGCCGATATTTTTGCTGACTTGGCCGCGATCGAAACGCAGTTCCACCACATGGTTCGCGTGGTCGCGAAAAATGGTCTGCTTGTCGTCAACGCCGAGGACGAAAGTCTGCAACGCGTCCTCGACAAAGATTGTTGGACGCCGATCGAACGCTTTGGCCCGAACGGCGACTGGCGGGTGGGAAAAGTAAAGGAAGGCGAAAGTTTTGAGGTCATTTACAAGGACGAATCAAAAGGGTCCGTTCAATCGTCCATGATGGGTGAGCACAATCGCTTGAACGCGCTCGCCGCGGTTGCCGCAGCTCGGCATGTCGGCGTCCCTATTTCAAGCGGAATCGCCGCGCTGCAAACCTTTGAAAACGTCAAACGGCGAATGGAAGTTCGCGGCCAAACAAAGGGCGTGACGGTGTACGACGACTTCGCGCATCACCCGACCGCGATCGCGCGCACGCTGGCTGGATTGCGCGCCAAGGTGGGCGATGCTCGCATTCTCGCCGTGCTCGAACCGCGTTCCAACACGATGAAAATGGGTGTCTGGAAAAGCGAGCTCGGCGAAAGTCTGCGCGGCGCCGACCTCGTTTTCGGCTACACCGCGAACCTCGGCTGGGACGCGGACGAAGTCTTCGGTCTGCTCGGCGCGAAGTCCACCACTGCCGACGATCTCAACGCATTGATCAAATCCATTCGCGCGGTCGCCCGCCCAGGCGACCATGTGCTCATCATGAGCAACGGCGGCTTTGGCGGAATTCACGAGAAGCTGCTGAAGGCGCTGGCGCGCTAAAAAAGCTGTGCTGGATGGTTGTCTATCTGCACGGATTCTTGAGCTCGCCGGCTTCGGCCAAGGCGAAGCGGCTTGGCGAATACCTGCGTAAGCACGCGATCCCGTCGCGTCTCGTCGTCCCGCAGCTCCCGCCCGACCCTGCCTGCGCGATCGCGGTTATCGAGAACGCTATCGCCGATGAGCGCGAGGC
>JBOIGA010000353.1:0-2313 GCA_050741875.1 Burkholderiales bacterium | reverse complement strand
CACCCATCTGGCCCAGGCCAATGAAGCCGATCGTGTCGCTCATATGCGTCTCCTCGTGTCAGTTCGTCTAGTGAGCCCGAATTCTTCGCGCCTGACCCTCGCGGCATTACAAACATAGATCTCAGTCGACTGATCGCTCTGGAGCCATCAAAACGCGCTCTTTATGACCCCTCCATCTACGCGCAAGGCAGCACCCGTCGTCGCCGAGGAGAGCGGGCTGGCAACATAGGCAACGAGCGACGCGACTTCCTCGGGTGTGGCAAAGCGCTTGATCAACGAAGTGGGCCGCACCTTTTCAAAAAACTGCTTTTCGAACTCAGCCAACGATTTGCCCTCCGCTTTGGCAAGCGACTCAACGAAGTCGCCGACGCCTCGCGACTTCGTCGGTCCGGGAAGAACGCAATTGACGGTGATGCCCGAGCCGGCCACTGATTCAGCAAGCCCGCGGGAAAGCGCAAGCTGCGCGGTCTTGGTCATGCCGTAGTGGATCATTTCGGAAGGGATTTGGATCGCGCTCTCGCTGGAGATGAAGATGATCCGACCCCAGTTGCGGCGCTTCATTCCGGGCAGGAAAAGACGTGCAAGACGGACGCCGCTCAGCACGTTCACCTCGAAAAGGCGCCGCCAATCTCCATCCGAAATATCCTCGAAAGGCTTCGGCTCGAAGATGCCAAGGTTATTGACCAGGATTTCGACCTCCGGAAACTCCTTGCCTAATTTTTCGACGGCGGCGCTGGTGCTGAGGTCGCCCGCGAAGCCAGCAACATTGCCGTTCCGCGCTTTCAGTCTGGACAAGGCGTCATCCACCGAGCTTTGCGAGCGCCCATTGACAATCACGCAGGCGCCTTCGCGGACGAGCGCTTCGGCGATGGCATATCCAATTCCGGCTGTGCTGCCAGAAACTAGCGCGAGTCTATTCGTAAGATTTAGGTTCATGGTTTAACTTCTCCGGTGATGAACAGGCGGAACCTAGGGATTACGCCGTCTTGGCGAGAAATCCTTCGACTCACTCAGGACAGGCTCCGTGACGAAGCAATCTTGTAGTTGGTCATAAAATGAGATTGCTTCCCCCGGATTAAGTCCGGGACTAAAGGCGCGCGCGCAATGACATCCAGTTATTCAGACTTCCCTACAGTGTGACATCCCCGCCCGCAGTGGACGTGTTTTGGTTGCCGAGGCTACCGGGGGCGGGCGCTTTCGCATGGAACGCGTGAGCTTTTTTGTTCGAGTGTTGCTTTGATTCAGCAATCCAATCGATCATCGGTCGAAGGAAGTTGCTGAGCGTACGGTTCCAACGTGCGCGCTCTGGCTCTCGTCCAGATAAGATGGAGGCGTGCAATTCTGATTCATCCATAAGGTCTCTCCTGGGAAAGTTCCGAAGGTTTCGGCACCGAGCTTGAGGCCCAATGCAGCTAAGGCTTGGTTGTGCCATCGCAGCCGTGTTACGAGCGAATCCTCGTCATCAGCGGTCAGGCGTTCGTCCATTTGAGCCGGCGAGGCATCGGACCATTCGAGACGTGCTGGGTGCAGAAAAAACTTCGGCGTCGATTCATATACGGCGGTTTGATTCATCACGCCTTGTGGTCGTATAGAGTCGGCAAAGGCGGGTTGCAATGCCGCCAGTGAAAGAACCGCTGCGATGATGAGCTTGTTCATCTTATCCTCGATATGTTAAGTGCAAGTGAAAGGCTTGCCGGTACGGTGGCCGAATCCTTGAACGCCTCCCGCGATGATTTTGCGAACAATCTGTGCTGCGCCCATGATGGTCCGGTAAATAAAGCCGGCAGCCTGGACAAGCAGGTCCCTGATCGTCTTGGCACGCGCTCTTCTCGCTTCGACTAGAACAGCTTCGACCAGATGGCGTTGCGAGACTGGGTCCAAGCGAGTTTGAATCAGCGGCCTTCTGTTAGTCGTCATCAGCAATCTCCTACGAAGGCTTTGACCGATTCTTGAACTCCGCCCAAACGAGCTTCGCCCTGCTAAGAGCCAAATCTGCGACGGCTTCTGCCCGCTGCATGCGGGCGATACCGTCACGAAGTTCGGCGGCGCGCGCCCTGATCGAGCCCAATCGTTTATGGACGCTTGATGGCTTTTCATAGTCTGTTGTCATATTCAAACTCCTTAACACGTGGTAATCGCGCTCGGATGTGGCCTACGCGATCGGTCCGAGTATGGATTAGACTTCGAGCCGATTTCCGTGCAATTTCACGGGCGGCGAGTTCGGTTACAGTTGTAACCCGAAGTTAGAAACGGCGATGGAGAGGAGGGCAGGGCGAGAATCTAAACCCTGCTAAATGTTGCCTCGTACTACTC
>JBOIGA010000352.1:0-2324 GCA_050741875.1 Burkholderiales bacterium | reverse complement strand
CGCTATACGCGGGAGACGCGAAAAGCGCTACTTCCCTCGAAGCCGTACGCAAGACCGAAGCCGAATGGAAAAAGCAACTCTCCGATGTCGAATTCTCTGTTCTGCGCAAAGAAGGGACCGAGCGTCCGTTTACGAGCCCGCTCAACGACGAAAAGCGCAGCGGAGTTTATGCGTGCACCGGCTGCGCACTTCCGCTTTTTACTTCCGCGATGAAATTCGACAGCGGCACCGGCTGGCCGAGTTTCTTCACCAGTATTCCGAATCATCTCGCGACCAAAACCGATTTCAAACTCGTGTGGCCTCGCACCGAATACCATTGCGTGCGCTGCGGAGGACATCAGGGGCACGTGTTCGACGACGGCCCGCCGCCCACGGGTCAGCGCTGGTGCAACAACGGGGTCGCGTTGACTTTCCTCCCGGCGAAAGCGTAGTGCTATCATCGCCGTAGGACTTAAAACGGATAAGAGATGTCAGCCGAACCCGCCCGCAGGCACTTCAACGTCACGGAGTATTACCGCATGGGAGAAGCGGGAGTTTTCTCGGAGGACGACCGCGTCGAGTTGATTCAAGGGGAGATCGTCGAGATGAGCCCGATTGGCATCCGCCAGGCAGCGTGCGTGGATCGGCTTGCAAGATTGTTGCAGCAGCAAGTTGGGCAACACTGCATAGTGAGAGTCCAGAATCCGGTGCGCCTCAACGAATTGTCCGAGCCGCAACCCGACATCGTTTTACTCAAGCAGCGCGATGATTTTTATGCGAGCCGTCATCCCCTGCCGGAGGACGTGCTGCTCATCATAGAGGTAGCTGAGAGTTCAGCCGGCTACGACCGGAAAACGAAAGCGCCGCTTTACGCGGCGGCGAAAATTCCAGAGCTATGGATCGTGGATCTGGTTCAGGGCGTGATCGAAATCTTCAACCAGCTGGCAAGCACAGCCTACCAGTCGAAGTCTAACGTTGCCCGAAGTGAAACTGTGATTTCAAACGCCGTAAGTGGTTTACGGATTGCCGCCACTGACATGCTCGGCGCTTGATCGCGTTGGCGATTACAACGCCTTGACGATGTCTTCCAGCACTTTCTTGGCGTCGCCGAAAACCATCATCGTCTTGTCCATGTAGAAAAGTTCGTTGTCGAGGCCCGCGTAGCCGGTCGCCATCGAGCGTTTATTGACCAGCACTGTTCCCGCCTTGTGCGCTTCCAGAATCGGCATGCCGTAGATCGCGCTGCCGGGAGTCTTCGCCGCTGGATTGACCACGTCATTGGCGCCGAGGACGAAAGCGACGTCGGTCGTGCCGAATTCGTTGTTGATCTCTTCCATTTCGAACACCTGATCGTAAGGCACCTCGGCTTCGGCGAGGAGTACGTTCATATGTCCGGGCATGCGTCCGGCCACCGGATGAATCGCGTAGCGTACTTTCACACCCTTCTCGTGCAACAGTTCGGCCATCTCGTTGAGGACATGCTGCGCGCGCGCGACCGCGAGTCCGTAGCCGGGCACGATGATGACCGATTCAGAATTTGAAAGCAGAAATGCAACATCATCCGCACTTCCCGACTTCACCGGTTTCTGTTGCGCCCCGCCCACAACCTGCGTTCCCTCGGCGGCGCCGAATCCGCCCAGAATGACGCTGATGAAAGAACGGTTCATCGCCCTGCACATGATGTACGACAGGATCGCGCCCGAAGAGCCGACCAGCGAGCCCGCGATGATGAGCATCGGGTTATTGAGCGAGAAACCGATCCCCGCCGCCGCCCAGCCCGAATAGGAATTCAGCATAGAAATAACCACGGGCATATCGGCGCCGCCGATGGGAATGATGATGAGCACGCCGAGGACGAAGGCGATCGCCGTCATGAGCAGGAAGGGCGACCACGCCTGGTTGATGCAGAAAAGAATTCCGAACACGATCATGACGATCGCGAGGATGAGATTGAACAGATGCTGCCCGCCGAAGACCACGGGTGCGCTACCAATTTTTCCCGAGAGTTTGCCGAAGGCGATCACCGAACCGCTGAACGTCATGGCGCCGATGAACGTGCCGATGAAAAGCTCGATGCGGTTGCCAAAGGGAATTTCGCCGGCGTCGGTCGCGATGCCGTAGGCGCCGGGGTTGTACACCGCGGAAATCGCGATCAAGACCGCCGCCAGACCGACGAGCGAATGCATCGCCGCGACCAGCTCGGGCATCTGCGTCATCTGCACTCTGCGCGAGACGATCGCGCCGATCGTGCCGCCGACAGCGATTCCCAGAACGATGAGCATCCAGTTGTCGGTGAGGACGAACGTCGTGACCACCGCAAGCAGCATTCCGGCAATGCCAAAGGC
>JBOIGA010000351.1:0-2355 GCA_050741875.1 Burkholderiales bacterium | reverse complement strand
GTCCATGCCAGAGCACCCGGAGTTGTTCGAGCGCTTCGATTTCTTCGATCGGCGAAGGCGGCAGTTCGCAATAGCGCCGCAAAAAATCCGCTCGATAGGCGTAGACGCCGATGTGCTTGTATGCCGCGAGCAACTTGTCGTCGCGCGCGAAAGGAATGGGAGCGCGGCTGAAGTAAAGCGCGTGGCCGCGAGCGTTGAGCACGACCTTGACCACGTTGGGATTGAGCCATTCTTCGCGGCTTTGAATCGGATGACAAAGTGTGGCGATTTCCGTCTCGGCATCGAGGTGTTCGGCGACTTCCCGGATCAGCGAAGGCTCGATCAGCGGCTCGTCGCCCTGAACATTGACGATGACCTCGTCATCGGCAAACTTCTGCTGGCGCGCGACTTCCGCAACGCGTTCGGTCCCCGAAGCGCAATTCGCCGAAGTCATCATCGCGTCAAATCCGCTCCGCCACGCACATTTCGCCACTTCCATGTTGTCGGTCGCGATCCACACGGCCTTAGCCCCGCTCAGCCGCGCTTTTTCCGCCACGTGTACGACCATCGGCTTGCCGGCGATGTCGAGCAAAGGTTTGTTGGGAAGACGGGTCGAGCCCAGACGGGCGGGGATGACGACGACGAATTCACTCATGTGAGGAATGAGGCCTGTCCTGAGCGAAGTCGAAGGAAGTGAGGAGTGAGGCCTGTCCCGGCGAAAGCCGGGAACGAGTGAGAAGTAAAGAGTGGGGAAAGCCGCACCCTGACTGGTTCCCCGCTTCCGCGGGGACGACGCCTGACTCCTGAATCCTGACCATCACACTTCTTCTTCAGCGGGAAGTTTTCTTGCGTCGTCTTCGAGCATCACGGGAATGTCGTCACGGATCGGATAGGCGAGCCGGCAAGGTTTACAAATCAGTTCGGCTTCAATCTTTTTGTAGATGAGAGGGCCTTTGCACAGCGGACAAACCAGAATGTCGAGCAGCTTTGGATCCATTGAGTGCGCCGTTGAGAAATTCGAGGAGTTCGTCATCCACTTCAGCTTCGACCGGGAGCGCCCACCAGTCGCCGCGAGCGAATGAGCGGCATTTTACCGCATCTTTCTCGGTCATGAGGACGGCATCGGCATCGAGCCGCAGATCGGCGGGCGAAAACGCGTGATGATCGGGAAACTCGGTGGCGACGAATTCGAGACCGAGCGATTTCAGCTGCGCGAAAAAGCGCTGCGGGTTGCCGATTGCCGCCACCGCATGCAGACGTTTGCCACGAAAATCGTCGGCGCGGGCGATGCGATCCGGCTGCGCGACGTTGCGAAAAACATCTCCGTTAAGCCGCATCGAGAACTGGCGGGGAAGACCTGCCCCCGTAAGAGCTTTTCCACCGTTGATGACGAGCGCGTCGGCCGCGGCGAGGCGCGAGACCGGTTCGCGCAAAGGACCCGCCGGAAGGAGCAAGCCGTTGCCAAAGCGACGTTCGCCATCGATCACGACGATCTCAACGTTGCGGGCGAGCGCGTAGTGCTGGAGTCCATCATCGCTTATCAGTACGTCGCATTCGGGATGCGCGCGCAAAAGCGCTCGGGCGGTTTGAGGGCGATCGCGTCCCGTCCAGACGGGAGCGCCGCTCTTTTCCGCGAGCAACACCGGCTCGTCACCGGCTTCGAGCGCATCGTCGTTCGGATTGATTTCCCGCGGCGCCTCATTCTTTGTCCCATGACCCCGACTCACGATCCCCGGATTCCATCCCAGGCCGCGCAAACGGCGGGCGAGGGCGATGACGAGCGGAGTTTTGCCCGTACCCCCGACAGTGATATTGCCGACGACGATTATCGGGAGCGAAAGTCGTTGAACACGCAGTACTTGCGCGCGATAGAGAAGACGGCGCAGCGCGACTGCCCCACGGAAAAGCAAAGAGAACGGAAACAGAAGCCAGGTGAGCGCATTGGGACTTCGGTACCAGTGCGCCTGCACGCTCGTTCGGAGTTATTGCGGAGTTTGCGTGGTGAAAGTGATGCGCGTGTATCCCGCGAGCCGCGCGGCTTCCATGATGTGGACGACCGATTGATGGCTTGCGTTCGCGTCGGCGTTGACGATGATGGTCGGATCGGCGACTCTTGCCGCGCGCTTGAGCTCGTCGCTCAGCGCCTGAACGCCCGAAAACGCGACCGGAGATTTGTCAATAACGTAGCGTCCGCTGGCATCCACGGCGACGTTGATTTCGTTGGCGCGTTCGACCTGCTTCTCCGCGTCGGCGGTCGGCAGGTTGATTTGCAGCTCGGCGAATTTCGAATATGTCGTGGTAATCGAGAGAAATATCACGATCACCAATAGCACATCGATATACGGAATCAGATTGATTTCCGGCTCTTCTTTCCCG
>JBOIGA010000350.1:0-2356 GCA_050741875.1 Burkholderiales bacterium | reverse complement strand
ACACCGGCTCGATATCCGGCGCGTGCGTGGCGACCACGTCGGTCAGCAATCCGAACAGAAACGCTTCGAGATCGGCGAGGGAAGTTTCCGGCTTGAGCTCGAAAGGAGCGGAAGAGGAAGCGGGCTTCTTATTCATGTGGGTGACGCCGCCCGCAAGCGTGCTCCCTTGGAGACTATGCGGCTTTTTTCAGAGCCTGCGCAACCGTCGAGCCCAGCTCGGCCGCGCTCGGTGCGACCGTGAGACCGAGGCTCTTCATCATTTCGGTTTTCTCCGCCGCGGTGTCGCCCGAGGTCGAAATGATCGCGCCGGCGTGTCCCATGCGTTTGCCCTTGGGCGCGGTCACGCCGGCGACGTAACCGATCACCGGCTTTTTCATGTTCTTCGCGACCCACGCCGAAGCTTCGGCTTCCTGCGGCCCGCCGATTTCGCCAATCATCATCACCGCTTTCGTCTCCGGGTCTTGCTCGAACAAGGCGAGGATGTCGAGGAACGAGCAGCCATTGATCGGATCGCCACCGATGCCGACGCTCGTGGAAACGCCGATTCCCAGTTCTTTCATCTGCGCCGCGGCTTCATAGCCGAGCGTCCCGGAGCGGGAAACGATGCCGACGTTCCCTTGTTTGTAGATGTGGCCCGGCATGATTCCGAGCATCGCTTTTCCGGGCGAAATGATGCCGGCGCAGTTCGGCCCCACCATCATCGTGCGCCGTTCTTTGGGGTAGCGGAAGAGATAACGTTTGACGCGCATCATGTCCTGCGCCGGGATGCCGTCGGTGATCGAACACACGAGGCGGATCCCCGCATCCGCGGCTTCCATGATCGAATCGGCGCAGAATGCGGGAGGAACGAAAGTAATGCTCGCCGTGGCTCCGGTCGCGCGGACCGCCTCCTTCGCTGTGTTGAATACCGGAAGATCGAGATGCGTCTTGCCGCCTTTGCCCGGGGTGACCCCGCCGACGACGTTGGTGCCATAGGCCATCATCTCTTTTGCGTGGAACGTTCCCTTGTCTCCGGTGAAGCCCTGGATCAGCACCGGCGTTTTCTCGTCTATCAATATGCTCATGGCTCTCTTCCTATGCGGTGGCGGTGCGGGCGGCAGACACCGATTTCTTCGCGGCATCCGCGAGTGAATCCGCGGTGATGATGGGCAAGCCCGACTCTTTGATGATCTTGCGGCCTGCTTCAACGTTGGTGCCGGCGAGACGAACGATGAGCGGGACTTTGATGTCGGTCTCCTTGACCGCCTGCACCACTCCGGTCGCGACCCAGTCGCAGCGGTTGATTCCGGCGAAAATGTTGACCAGGATCGCTTTCACGTTTTTGTCGGAGAGCACGAGATTGAACGCTGCCGCGACCCGCTCCGGAGAAGCGCCGCCACCGACATCGAGAAAGTTCGCCGGCGCTCCGCCTTCGTGCTTGATCGTGTCCATTGTTGCCATGGCAAGACCAGCGCCATTGACGATGCAACCGATGTTCCCGGTCAGGCCGACGTAGTTCAACCCGTGCTGGGCGGCGTCCACTTCGCGCGGATCTTCCTCTCCCGGGTCGCGCATTTCCGCTACTCCGCGGCGGCGGAACATCGCGTTATCGTCGAATCCCATTTTCGCGTCGAGCGCGAGCATGCGGTCGTCTTTGGTAAGCACCAGCGGGTTGATTTCGACCATGGTCGCGTCGAGATCGCGAAACGCGCGGTACGCGCCCAATATGATCTGCGTCGCTTGCGAAACCTGCTTGATGTTGAGCCCGAGTCCAAAAGCCAGCTCGCGCGCTTGAAACTGCTGTAAGCCGACCGCGGGTTCGACGATCTCCTGCAGGATCGCTTCCGGGTTCGTCTTTGCGATCTCTTCGATCTCCATGCCCCCTTCCTTGGAGGCGATGACGCGGACGCGCTGTACGTTGCGATCGAGCACAAAGCCGAGATAGAACTCTTTCTCGAACGGTTCGGCGACTTCGACGTAGAGCCGGTTGACAATCTTTCCGTCCGGACCGGTTTGATTGGTGACAAGCTTCTTGCCGAGCAGCTCCTTGGCTGCTTGGCGAACTTCGTTGTAGGTCTTGCACAACTTGATTCCGCCCGCTTTGCCGCGCCCTCCAGAATGGATTTGCGCCTTGACCGCCCAGTGCCAACCGCCGAGTTCCGTCGCGCAATAGACCGCCTGATCGGGACTGTACGCGACCGCGCCGCGTGGTACGGCGACGCCGAATCCTGAGAGCAATTCTTTCGCTTGGTATTCGTGAATGTTCATAAAGAGGATTGAGGATTGAGGATCGAGGATCGAGAGGCGACAAGTATCGTCCGAATCGCCGCCTACGGGTATTTAAAAATTCTTATCTATTGCATAAGGCGTTCTTATG
>JBOIGA010000349.1:0-2360 GCA_050741875.1 Burkholderiales bacterium | reverse complement strand
CGGTTGCGCAATTGCTCGAATCGCGAATTATCAATCTGCTGCATTTTCAGACGCTGATTGCATCCAAGGCGGCGCGCGCAGTGATCGCGGCTCCCGATAAATTGCTGGTGGATTTCGGTCTGCGCCGCGCCCACGGCGCGGAAGCCGGACTGTTCGCCGCGCGCGCATCCTACCTCGCAGGATTTTCGGGAACCGCGACCGTGCTTGCGGGAACGCTCTATGCCATTCCGCTGTACGGCACAATGGCGCACTCATTCATTCTCGCGCACGATTCAGAAGAAGCTGCTTTTGAAAATTTTGCGCGCGCTCGCCCGCAGAACGTTGTGTTGTTGATCGATACCTACGATACCGAGGCTGCAGCAGAAAAGGTCGTCGCGGTTCAAAGAAGGCTCTTAGTTGAAGGAATCGCAATCAATGGGGTACGGATCGATAGCGGGGATTTAGGGCTGCACGCCAAGCGGGTGCGACAAATTTTCGATGATGGGGGATTTCCAGAGATCAAGATTTTCGCGAGCGGCGGTCTTGACGAATACCGAATAGCGGAGCTCGTCAAGCAGGGCGCTCCAATATCAGGCTTCGGAGTCGGCACTGCTCTCGATACTTCTTCAGACGCACCGTTTCTCGATTGCGCGTACAAGCTCCAGGAGTACGCAGGAAAACCGAGGCGCAAGACTTCCGAGGGAAAAGCGACTCTGCCGGGGCGAAAACAGGTGTATCGCCGCTACGATTCGCGAGGAACAATAATTGGCGATCTGCTCGCGCTTGAAGAAGAGAAAAACGACAACGGCGAGCCGTTGGTCCGGCCTATGATGCGCAATGGAAGGCGCCTGCAGAAATCACTGCCGGTCTCCGAAATACGCGAAAGGACGCTTGCGCAATACCGAAGCTTGCCAGAGACACTGTGTTCGCTTGACTCGGTTTCGCCTTATCAAGTCGAAGTTTCTCCCGGAATACGAAATCTTGTTTAAGCGGATCAAGCTTTCGACCAGCTTCTCGCACGCGCGACCGCTTCTTGCCACCGCGAGTAAAGATTTTCCGCCTCATCTTCACTCATCCTCGGCTCGAAGGCACGGGACTTTTTCCAAAGCTTGAGAATTTCTCCCTCGTCGCGCCAATAACCCACGGCGAGCCCCGCGAGATACGCTACCCCGAGCGCAGTGGTCTCAGTGACTTCGTGGCGCACGACGGGAATGCGTAAGAGATCCGCCTGAAACTGCATGAGCATGTCGTTCTCCGCCGCGCCGCCGTCCACTCGCAGCTCGTTCAACTTGACTTTCGAATCGCTCTCCATCGCGCGCAATACATCCGCCGTTTGATACGCGATGGATTCGAGCGCTGCTCTCGCGATGTGCGCCGCACCCGTACCCTGCGTGAGACCGATGATCGTTCCCCTGGCGAAAGCGTCCCAATGCGGCGCCCCCAAACCGGCGAATGCCGGTACGAAATACACTCCGCCGTTGTCGCGTGCCGCGAAAGTTTCGACCTCGCGCGAAGAGCCGATTGCTTTCAACCCGTCGCGCAGCCACTGCACCACCGCGCCGGCAATAAACACGCTGCCTTCGAGCGCGTACTTGGCTCGTTCCTGGCGTTTCCACGCTGCCGTGGTCACGAGTTTGTTTTTCGAATGAATGATTTTTTCTCCTGTTTGCATCAGCATGAAGCAGCCAGTGCCGTAGGTGTTTTTCGCCATGCCCTCGGAGAAACACGCTTGTCCGAACAGCGCGGCCTGTTGATCGCCGGCGATTCCGGTGATGGGTAAGGGACTTCCGAACAGGCGCGTTTCAGCGATGACCCCGCTGCTTGGGTAAACGCGCGGCAGCAAGGCGCGTGGAATTCGCAGGAGCTTAAGCAGTTCCTCGTCCCAGTCCAGGGTTTGTAGATTGAAAAGCAAGGTGCGCGAAGCATTGGTGACATCGGTCGCGTGCACGTCACCCTGAGTGAGATTCCATACGAGCCAGGAATCCACCGTGCCGAAGGCCAGGTCTCCGGACTCTGCCCGCGCCCGCACGCCTTTCACGTGATCGAGGAGCCACGCGAGTTTGGTCCCGGAAAAATAGGGGTCGATGACCAGCCCGGTCTTTTTCGAGATGAGCGATTCGTGACCCTGCGCTTTCAAACTCTCGCATTGATCTGCGGTCCGGCGGTCCTGCCATACGATCGCGTTGTGCACCGCTCTGCCGGACTTTCTTTCCCACACGAGTGTCGTTTCGCGCTGGTTGGTAATGCCGATGACTGCGATCTCGCCCGCTGTGATTCGGGCCTCTCTCAGCGCTTGCTCAGCGCAACGAAATTGCGTGTCCCAGATCTCTTGCGGATCCTGCTCGACCCAGCCGGGATACGGATAGACCGCACGCAACTCC
>JBOIGA010000348.1:0-2375 GCA_050741875.1 Burkholderiales bacterium | reverse complement strand
GCAAAGCACTATCTTTGGCCAAAGCAGTTGGCGAAAGCGGGGTTGAAGCGCGACCAGGTAACGATCAACGAGACGGCGTTGCGCCATATCGCGGAAGGCTACGCGCGCGAAGCCGGCGTGCGCAGCTTGGAAAAACAACTTGGGCGAGTCGTGCGAAAAACGGCGGTGAAATTCGCGACTAGGGAACCGGATGTGGAAATCGCGCCGGTCAAGATCGGGGTCAAGGAAGTGGAAACCTATCTTGGTAAGCCCGTATTCACCGCGGAAAAACCGATCGCCGGAATCGGCGTCGCCACCGGGCTTGCGTGGACGGCGCTGGGCGGCGCGATCATGAGTATAGAAGCGACTCGCGTCCACACCAAGAATCGCGGCTTCAAATTGACCGGACAGTTGGGGGACGTGATGCGCGAATCGGCCGAGATCGCATTCAGCTATGTCTCATCGCATTTGAAAGAGTACAAAGGCGACGCGGCTTTTTTCGAGGCGGCCTACGTCCACTTGCACGTTCCTGAAGGTGCTACTCCCAAAGACGGACCGAGCGCGGGAATCACGATGGCGACGGCGCTTCTGTCATTGGCGCGAGGAGAGAAAGTGGGCAAGCCCATTGCCATGACGGGGGAGCTTACCTTGACCGGGTTGGTTTTGGGCGTGGGAGGAATCCGCGAGAAAGTCATCGCGGCTCGCCGCAATCGGATCATGCAGCTCATCCTGCCGCACGCGAACCGCCGCGACTACGACAAACTTCCCGACTACGTCAAGGAAGGGTTTAAAATCCACTACGTGAAGAAATTTCGCGACGTCGCCCAAGTGGTGTTCGATGTCTGAAGTCCTCGACAATCCCCCGATCGCCAAACTCTACGGCGAGCCGCTTTGCGAACTGCCCGCTGATCTCTACATTCCCCCCGACGCGCTCGAACTCATCCTTGAGAATTTCGAAGGCCCGATGGACCTTCTGCTTTACCTCATTCGCAAGCACAACTTCGATGTGCTCGATATTCCGATGGCGGAATTGACCCGGCAGTATCTGGAGTACGTCGAGCTTGTGAAGGAGCAGAAGCTCGAGCTCGCCGCCGAATACCTGCTGATGGCGGCGATGCTTCTCGAAATCAAGTCGAGAATGCTGCTGCCCAAGCCGCTTCAAACCGACGCTGACGAGGAGGACCCGCGCGCCGAGCTTGTCGCCAGATTGGTTGAATACGAGAAAATGAAGCTTGGCGCAAGGCAGCTCGATACCCTGCCGCAGGCCGGGCGTGATTTCAAGGTCGTGCGAATCTGGTTCGAGCGCGAAGCGACGAAACTTGCTCCCAAAGTGAACGTCGAGGATCTGCGCGCGGCATGGCTGATGATGTTGAACCGCGCGAAATTGAACCGGCACCACAAGGTGAGCCGCGAAGAACTTTCCGTGCGTGAGCACATGGGCCGGATTCTGCGCAGGCTTAAAGGTACCGGCTACGTCGAGTTTTCCGAGTTGTTCGACGCTCGCGCTGGAACTCGCGAGTTGATCGTGTCTTTTCTGGCGCTGCTCGAACTTGCGCGCGAAAGCTTGATTGAGCTGTCTCAAAGCGGCGCTTTTTCCCCCATCTATGCGAGATTGAAAGATGCCGCCTGACGCTAAAGAGATTCTCGAAGCCGCGCTTTTGACCAGCGAAGAACCGCTGCCTCTCTCGCAGATCAGGAAGCTTTTTGATGGAGAAGCGTCGGCGGCGAGTATTTCGGAATTGCTCGATGAGATAAGGAGCGAGTGGAGCGGAAAAGCGATCGAGCTTGTCGAAGTCGCTAGCGGATGGCGCTTTTGCACGCGCCCCGAGATGCAGCAGTATCTCGATCGTTTGACTCCCGAAAAGCCGCCGAGATATTCGCGCGCCGTGTTGGAGACGCTCGCCGTCATTGCGTATCGTCAACCGGTCACGCGCGGAGACATCGAGGAAATCCGCGGCGTCAGCGTTTCGACTCAGGGCTTGCGAACTTTGGAAGCACGCGGCTGGATCGAGGTCGTCGGTCAGCGCGAAACGCCGGGAAGACCTTTGCTCTATGCGACGACGCCCACCTTTCTCGATGATCTGGGTTTGACCGCGCTCGATCAGCTGCCGCCGCTCGAGCAGCTCGCCTCGCTGTTCGCCGAACCGGAGCCCGCCGCAGCGCGATTAGGAAACGGCGCCGACGAAAACCACGATGCGCCTGTGGAAAATCAGCAACACCTGCCTCTTGAACCGAGCGACGCGCCCCGACAGGTCGCCGCGTTGCCATGAATTTAGGAACCTCTGATTAAGTCCTCCATGAACCGCCTTTCGACGAGAATGGGTTGGGCTACACGCGAAGATGGGCAAAGCCCGGCTTCGGCTGGTCTTTAGCCGAAGGCGGGCTAAAGACCAGGC
>JBOIGA010000347.1:0-2431 GCA_050741875.1 Burkholderiales bacterium | reverse complement strand
CGACAACATTGCTGCTTTCCATGTAGCGTTGGTAGTACTTCCCCCGCACTCCGCCGGAGAAGTCGTACTCCGCGCGCATCTCTGTTTCCTTACTCTTACGTTTCATAGTCTTTTCGTTCATGAGCTGTGGCTCGGCGAGCCGAAATAATACGAATGGTATCCCCTTGTTCGGTATGGCATACGACAAGCAGTTGTCCGGAACTGGACTGGCCTATGGTGAGAAAGCGTTCTTCGCCAACCGAGTGATCCGGATCGGACACTGTGACGGCTAGCGAATCGCCGAACACGGTGGTTGCTTCTTGAAATTTTACGCCGTGATCGCGTTGGTTAAGGCGCTCTTTCTTGGGATCCCAGGCGAATCGCATCTATGGCCGGGCGCTCAACCTAGCGCGGTCTAACGAATCGCATCTATGGCCGGGCGCTCAGCCTAGCGCGGTCTAACGAATGAAAGGGACTTCCCCTGCTCGATGGCGGATTGGCCGCCCGGCATCGAAGTGCCAAGATTGAAGTTTGTCGTCATCAATCGAAAGGAGAGGCGAAGTCATGAACAAGGTTACTACGCTGGGAATCGATCTGGCAAAGCGGGTGTTCGCGTTGCATGGGGTAAACGGTGGGGGTCGAGTGACACTGGAAAGTTTTTTGGTGTTAACCCCATTTTTGCAATAGCGCCCGACTAAAATTCTTGTCGTTTATCCAGTTAATCCTCCAATACCCATCCGGCTCCACCGGAGCCGGTCAGTCGAGTATCATTGCTCATACTTGAAGGTTCGAGGCTATTTATGTCAAACCAACTCGAAATCATAGAAGCGCAAGCGCTCAAACTCACTGCCCAGGAGCGGGCACGGTTGGCCGACCGCTTGATTGCCAGCCTGTTTGGCGACAACGAAGTCGAGGACGCCTGGTCCGCGGAAGTCGAGCGGCGTATCGCCCAGATCGAAAGCGGCCGCGCTCAGCTCGTTCCCGCCGCTGACACCATTGCTCGCGCTCGCGCCGCCATTAAATGATCTCTTCGGTTAGCCCAGACGCCGAGCTGGAGCTAACCGATGGAGCCATCTACTACGCCCGAGAAGCCAATGCTGAACTGGGCCTTGCGTTCATCGCTGAGTTTGAGGAGGTGCTAAACCTTCTCCGGGCCTATCCCGAACTTGGGGCCCCGTGGCGAAACAGGCGGCGCTTTCCGATGCGCCGGTTTCCGTACAGCATCATCTATTACACCAAAGGGGAGGAGCTGCGCGTCATTGCACTCGCTCATCATCGGCGTAAGCCGGGCTACTGGGCTGGCCGGAAATGACTTCGGTGCGGGTGGATGATAATGTCGAGACCTCCGTCCTGCAATCGAGCGAACCGTTAGAGCGCTTACCTCGCTCGCCGCTCCTGCCGCATTCTTGAATCGCAGATCGTTGAAACTCGCGGGGACCTTAGACCACACTGCCTCGACACGGCTTAACTCGGCCCCGTTGGTCGGCAAGCGCAGCGCATTCATTGCGAAGGAAACCGTTCTTCCAGAGCGATTGTTTTACCGCTGTGCTGATTCATCTTGCACTTTGTAGGCGCTGCGCGCCGACCAACGTTCTTAATCAACCGCCAGCCGCTCGCGGCCGGTCGGCTGCATTAAGCGGTGAGAGCGCATGCTTCTGCAATGCCTCCATGATGAGGCGGGTATCTTCTGCGGAGAAGTCTTCCCGTAGCTTGATGTCGGCCGCGAGTTCGGCCTTTGCGTAGACGCCCGCAGCCGCACCGAGCGTAGCGACTAGGTCTTGAGCGAACGCAACTACGGTCTGCATTTCGTTCGCGGAAAGGCCCGCGGCAGCAAAGACACTCTCCGGGGTTTGCGACTTGTTGCGATGGGCGTAGCGTTGCCACGGATCGCGAAAACCTTGCCAAGAAGCGGTTTCTTGGCATCCACTGCTACCTTCAGTTGTTGCGCCAGCGCAGGGTCTGAGGACGCGAGATCCTTGATGAGGCGTGGAATTGAGGTCGTGTCTATTCGTGACTCAAACAACTGATACGTGATGACAGAGAACCCCTGGAACAGCGAGTGTGTTGTGGCCTCAAAGAAATCGGCGTGGTTGTCGATGACCTTGCCGTATTTCTCGAAATTCTGCTTGTTCACGAGCGTCCACCAAATCGCGTAGCTGCGGGACAACTCGATCACCCGCTCAATCATCTCGCGGACTGCTGAGGCGTAAATAGTCATGCGCTCCAACGGGCGATTCGAACGCAGGTCACCGATGCGATGAGTACTTTTCGAGTTCGGGGAGTCGCGGCGCGTCACGAAGGTACTGGTAGACACGCCCCATCATGCTGATGTGTAGACCCAGCCGTTCATACTCACTCTCGGGGATGTCTTCGCCAAGCGCGAAATGTCGTCTTACCTCAAACCCGGCCGTCGGCGAGGCCTCCTTGAAAAGAGGCGCAACTGCCGATGCCA
>JBOIGA010000346.1:0-2463 GCA_050741875.1 Burkholderiales bacterium | reverse complement strand
TGGATAGCCGCTCCCTGATCGGGCGGATTCAACTTCGAAGTGCGACGGTTCGATGTGCGAAGAATACCTCCTGCGGGGTTTTGAAAGCCAAGCATTTTCGGGGTCGGGCATTCAGCTCGGTGACAGCATGGTCGATCTCCTGTTGCGTGATGGTTGAGAAATCCAAGTGCTTCGGGAAATACTGGCGCAGCAATCCGTTCATGTTCTCGTTCGTTCCCCGCTCCCAGGACGCATACGGTCGGGCAAAGTAGAAGCGCGCCTTGAGCGCATCCGCGATGCTTCGATGTTCCGCAAACTCCTTGCCGTTGTCCGAGGTGATGGTATGAACCTTCCCCGGCAAAGGTTTAAGCGCTCGGATCACTGCGGCTTTAACATGCTCGGCTTGCTTGGCGACGACCGGCTCCACCTTAAGGTAGCGGGAAGTCCGCTCCACGAGCGTGACCAAAGGGCGGCGTGAGCGCTGGCCAAACAGCGTGTCCACTTCCCAATCCCCGCGGCGGCGGCGATCGGCCACGATTTGCGGCCGCTGCTCAATCCCGATCCTGCCGGTGATCTGTCCACGCGGGGAGTGGGTGCGATAGCGCCGTCCCCGGCGAAGCTTCAAACGCAAGTATTGCCACATCCCGCCTCCGGCGCGTTTGTCTCTCCAGATGCGCCGGTAGATGGTCTCGTGGCTGATCGCGCCCTCGTCCAAAACCTTCAGGCGTCCGGCAATTTGCTCCGGGCTCCAACGGCAGCAAAGGTGGTCCCACACTTGACGCCAGATTGCCTCGACGATGCGAAACCTTGGTTTGACGGTTCGCCGGTAACGTGCTCGATCATGCGCTCGGGAAGGCGAGTAGCTCAAGCGACTGGAATTCACCTCTCGGTTGCGCGATAACTCCCGATAGATGGAAGAGCGATGCCGCTTGAGAATAGCGGCAATCGTTGCCACCTCAAGGCCGCTCTTCAAGAGAATGAAAATCTGATACCGTTCCTGCTCGGTGAGATGCGTGTAGCCCATGGCGACTCCCTGAAACTTGGCGGTGGAGGGGTAAGACAAGACTATCGCGTCTCACCACTCCAACACCTTTCAAGTTGTCGCACTTACGAGTTGATCCCGCGGAGGAATAAGGAATAATAGGGTCAGACACGATTTATGGTAGCATGCAGGTCAATCTACAGGCTCCTTCATGCCCCGTCTCCCTCGCTTCTTCGTCAAGGGCCAGCCGCTCCACGCCATTCAGCGCGGCAACAACCGCGAGGCGATTTTTGCCGCGCCCGAAGACTACAACAGGTTCCGGGAGTTTCTACTCGATGCCGCGCAAAGACACGCCTGCGCGATTCACGCCTATGTCCTGATGACCAACCACGTACATTTGCTGGTCACCCCGGCCAATGAAGACAGTCTCTCCAAGCTCTTCCAGTCGGCGGGCCGCCGCTATGTCCAGTATTTTAATTTCAGCTATAAGCGGAGCGGAACGCTCTGGGAGGGACGCTACCGCGCCTCCATCATCGATGCCGAGAACTACCTGTTGACCTGTATGCGTTATATTGAACTCAATCCCGTCCGGGGCAACATGGTGGGACACCCTTCGAACTACCCCTATTCCAGCTACCACGCCAATGCGCAAGGCGAAGCCGACCCTTTGATCGCCCCGCATCTCATCTACCGGCGCCTGGGCGAAGACGCAGCTTCCCGCCAGGCGGCTTACCGGCAGTTGTTTCGGGCGCAACTGTCCAAGACTGACCTGCAATCTATCCGCGACACGTTGCACAAGGGTTGGGCGCTCGGTAATGATCGATTCCGGGTGAAGATCGAGAAGCTGGCCGGCCGCCGCGCCGCGCCGTTGCCGCGTGGCCGGCCAAGGCGTGAAGGAAATGGTGTCTGACCCGACTTATTCTTCGACTTATTCGCGACTTATTCGGGGCTGCGCCGGTTGCGGTCCGCTCACGTCAAACGTCGGCGGCTAAGACGAAACAAACGATGAAGGCGGACATGCACGAGATCTTTATCGAAGTAGTCGGGCGGGCTGAGGCCGGTGACATCTTGTGCTCCCCGCACGCTTGTGCCGATGTGACATGCCTCGTCTCCATCGGTGAACCTCATAACGAGCTGCCGTCAGGATTTGAGAATGTCGCTTGGCGGCTGCGCCTGCTGTTCGCCGACCACGTCAACGGCGAATACGGACCAACGGAAGCGGACGTCCGGAGGATCATCGAGCTGGCTGACAGCTTGCGCTCATCTGTTGGGAAGGTGCTAGTCCACTGTGAAGCGGGGGTGAGTCGCTCCTCCGCGGCAGCACTGATCATGTACGCCTATTGGTTCGGTGCTGGGCGCGAGAGGGAGGCGCTGGTGGGCTTCCCCCGTTTTCACGGACACATCCCTTGAGTGGCCCAGGCTTCCTCAAACGCGTCTGGGCTCACCTGTCCTAACGTCGAATGCCGGCGCTTAGGATTGTAGAACCGTTCAATGTAGTCAAA
>JBOIGA010000345.1:0-2494 GCA_050741875.1 Burkholderiales bacterium | reverse complement strand
CCAGGTGAAAGCGCCATGGGGGCCGCCGCCTTGGAGTGCGAGACTCACGATTTTCTTTTTCATGCTACTTGCCTCTTTTGACAATTGTTTGTCATACCAAACTCCTTTCAAGTTGTTTCCCGCCGATCACTTCGTTAAACGCGCCTAAGCACTGCTGCGCGATCTATTGGCGAAGACAGTGCGCATTAAACGCGGCGGCGATTTCCGTCCGGTTTCACGCGTGGGGAGTCTTGTTACAGCTGTAATCGAACTTTAGTGGGAGAGCAGTCAGGACGTTGCTGCAAATGCTCCGGATACGGCTGTCGGCAAACTGCGCAAGCGCGCGGCAGTTAAAGTTGCTGTTACCTACCATCCTAGAGGGGCCGGCCAGCTCGCGATTGAGTCGCAGATAGCGGTTGAACAATCGCGGAATATCGCCTTCGGCTGCCCCGCATAGCATTTTTGCCTCACAAGAATGGGCTTCGTTGATGCAGTCACTATTTGTTCCCATGCCTACGTACATTCAGTGGCTCGTGCAATAATAAAAACGATGGAGGTCATGAGGATTATTCTCGTGCGCCTCTCTCTTTGCGGAAGGGATAAAAGATGCGACCCGTTGAGCAGATCCGGAATCTCTTGTACAACGGAGAGGAAATCGGGATGGGTTTCAACAGCGATACCGGCAAGGCCGTTGGAACCGCTTTGGACTTCGATCCGCCGACGGCGGTGCTAGCGCAGGAAGCGTTTGCGCAGGCGTCTGTCATAACGTCGCAACAGAGTCTGACAAGCGCCATGGATCTCTCGGCCGAGGCCGAAGGTCGCTATGGCCTAACATCTGCGAATTTGAAAGTCGGCTTCCACACCAATACGACGTTCAATTCCACGTCGACGTTCGTCCTCGCCCGAAGCACGATAAGAAACCAAATTATGCGCGGGCGCAATTTTCGAGTTAAGCCCGAAGCGAAGGCGTTGCTCGATGCCTTGCGATTGAAGGAATTTGAGACTGCCTTCGGAGACGCGTTTGTGCGAGGTGTGTTCAGTGGCGGGGAGTACTACGCGCTGATGCGGGTAACGTCCCTCGACACTACCGTCCAGCGGAAACTCTCCGTGACACTCGAAGCCGAGGTAAACGGCGTCGCCTTCGGGGGCAGCTTCAAAGGCGCGTTCAACCAGGCGAACTCGAAAAGTGAGTCTCACTCCGAATTCTTCGTCACCTTTTATCAAAAAGGTGGTGCAGGCCGAGAGGAAGCCGGTACGACGCTCGATGTGAACGAAGTTCTGTCCCGGCTCAAAAACTTTCCCTCAGCGGTGCGGGATCATCCCTTCCCCTTCCAGGTTGAAGTCGCTACCTATGATACGGTTCCCCTCCCGCTGCCGACCAAGCAGCAGATGGAAAGCTTCCTGGCAGCACTTGCCGATGCCGACGCCAAGAAGCTGGTTTACATGCAGCGTAGGAACGACTTGCAATTCGCGATCGATCATCCGGAATTTTTTTTCGATCTGCCTGCAGTAGATGCTCTACAGGCGGGCGTTAATGAGTGTACGCGTGCTCTTAACGCCGTTGTCGCGCATGCGGTAAGGCTGAGCAGGGCCGAGATCGATCCGCCGCAATTCTTCGATCCGGCGTCAATCGCGCCGCCCATTGTGTTACCGACATTTCGGCTTAAGCGGCGCACTTCGGAGCATGCAAAAACGTTCGTGGATTGGTACCTCTTGCGAAACGATCCAGCCATTCTCTCTGACGATGCACGATACATTAAACATCTAGAACTACTCAGCCGAGATCAAGTGCAGAATTTCGATGCGATCCAGGACCCGGGCAGCGATCAGGCCCGCACAGATCAGCTTCGTGGGGCCGCGCTCGCACCCATCGTGGCCCAAATGAAGGAGTTTGACCTTATACACGAGCACGGCGGACCATTTACTTCATTGGCGCACCTGGCCGATATGTTGCCGGCATCCTTGGAGAAGCTGAAGATACGTGACAAGGAGCTGCCCGACATCCGGGGTATCAACCGTTTTGCGAATCTACGGGTGTTAAACCTTTCACGTAATCAAATTTCCGACATTTCACAGTTGGGCGAGCTGGAGAAGCTACGTGAGCTCGACCTTAGCAATAACCGAATCTCCGACATCGCCCCCCTCGCAGCTTGCGGTGAACTCGAGGAGCTGAACATCAGTGGCAATCTTGTGAGAGTAGTCGCACCGCTCGCCGCGCTGCCAAAGCTCAGGCTGATTAGTTTCGTAGGCTCCGAGTTCAAAGTTGGTTCCAATAACGTCACCACCGTTAAGTTCCTCGGCAATCCAATCCTCTCTATAGACGAGTTGCGCGACATAGAGGCTCTTGTCAACCCTTTCCTGTTGGCGGACAGACTCAGGGTGCGCTTACGCATGCTTGAGGGGGGAGGTGAGGAGTGGGCTTCCCCCGTTTTCACGGACACATCCCTTGAGTGGCCCAGGCTTCCTCAAACGCGTCTGGGCTCACCTGTCCTAACGTCGAATGCCGGCGCTTAGG
>JBOIGA010000344.1:0-2516 GCA_050741875.1 Burkholderiales bacterium | reverse complement strand
TGGCGAAGTTGTCCACCCCGGCGTGGGTGCGCGAGTCGGATGCGAACAACATCCCTGCATCGAGCTTGATGGCGACGCAGTAAGTCATTTGCGACCGGTCCTTGCTCTAATCATTTTTCGGCACAGCAACTCGTTTTAGACGGCCGATAGACATATCATGCCGCCGATTTATTCACAAGCGCGGCAAGCGTTATGGTCAGAAAGAAGTCGATCTCGCTCAAGAGAATGTTGAAGTCTTGGCGAGCAGGAGCTTCGGGCACGCGATCGCGGATTTGATCCTCAGAGGAGTGGGCCTCCTCCGCCGGGCTGCGGCAGGCGTAGGCCGAGTTTAAGAATCGGCCAAGGCTTTCGCAGATGGAGTTTGTCAGTTATGACAAATGCTAATTCCGGGATTCTCTTTCTTGATTCTCTTCGCGGGTGCGTTTTAGGGCGGAGTGCACCGTCTAAGTGCAGCTACTTGCCTGCCGTCTTACGTTTTGGCCTCCCCGTCTTTGTGGCCAATCAATAACTTGCTTGCCGACGCGCACCTGGCGCGCAGCTTGCGATGTTGTGGGCGGTACATGGTTGCGAACACCCGCGTGCTGTTCGCCAGCCGCAGGGTAATCAAAAAATATGCGCTCATTTCTCGTTTTTATCGGCGTACTCGGCGTTTTTTTCAGCGCCCCCGTTGCTGCGCGCACAAGCTCTGACCAAGGTCCCGCCATCCAAGTGTTGGAAGGCGACTGGGGAAACGCCGACACGGGCGAAATCGAAACGTTACTTCACTCGGTGGCATCCGAACTTTGGCGCTTTTTTCCAGAGCGATCGCCCAGCAAGCTCGTAGTCATTGCGAGCGAAAAAGGCCCTTTGGCTCTTTACCGAAGAGGGCCAAACGGGGAATACGTGATTTTGCTAAGCGCCAAGAATAGGCGCTGGGTGCAGTACGCTTACCAGTTTTCCCACGAGCTCTGCCATGTTCTTTCCAACCACGATCATCATGCCAAGCCCAACCAATGGTTTGAAGAGGCGATGTGCGAAGCGGCGGCGGTGTTCACCCTGCGAAGCATGGCGAGCACCTGGGAGTCAAACCCGCCCTTCCCCGATGGGGAAAACTATGTTCATTCATCAGACGCTGACTGCAGATGCAAACGCCTGACACAGCACCAGTTCGAAGGCCCTAAGCATACATTGGCAGTTCGCCAAAGTGACGTTCAGGCAACGCAGCGCTGCAAACTGATTTCGCGCAACGAAAGACGAGAATTGACGAGGGAGCACATTTATGAAGATCGCAATTTTGGGCGCGGGCAATGTCGGCGGAACGCTGGGACGCAGGTTCTTCGAAATGGGCATGAAGTGTTTTTCGGCGTACCGAATCCGCGAGACGAAAAACACCAAACGCTCGTAAGTGGCATTGGCTCGCAGGTCGGCACGGTTGAGGAAGCCGCGCGAAGCGCCGAAACCATCCCGCTCGCTGTACCTTACGAAGCGGTAGACGCTTTGCGTGAGTGCGGCGACTTGAACGGGAAAATCCTAATCGATGCAACCAACACGCTCAAGTTCACCGAAGGTAGTTTGAACTTTCAATCGGCTTTAAAGCCTCCGGCGCGGAACGGATAGCGAGGGTGGCAATGGGACGACTGGTACTGCGCAGTGGTATCTTGGCGCGGATCAAATCATGAGTAACATTCAGCGCCTCGTCGCCGAAGAGCACCAGCTTTTCGAGCAAGGTTCGCTTAGCGACGTCGAACAAAAGCGGCTGACGAGCGTCCAGCTCGAGCTCGACCAGTGCTGGGATCTTCTGCGCCAGCGCCGGGCACGCCGCGAGTTCGGACGCGATCCGGATGAAGCGCGCGCACGCACACCCGAAGTTGTCGAGAAATACGTGGGATAAGCGAGGCTCGGCCGATTCGGGAAAATAGCGCTCAGCCGGCTTGGATCCGATTACGCAAGGGCTGCTAGGTGCCGCGGCTGCGCAAGCGCTCATGGGAAGGCGTCTTGGCCCCCGAGCGGCGTTAATCGGCGGCGTTGCTGGTGTGCTGCCGGATGCCGACGTACTGATCGGCAGCCCGAGCGATCCGCTGCTCGCGATCGAATATCATCGGCAGTTCACGCACGCGCTTGCGTTCATTCCCGTCGGCGGACTGATCGCGGCGCTTCCGTGGTTTGTGCGCAGGCGTAATCGCCTTGAATGGAAGCCCATCCTCGCGGCGACGACCGCGGCGTACGCCACCCACGGCTTGCTCGACGCTTGCACGACCTACGGTACGCAGTTGTTTTGGCCGTTCTCCGCGCACCGCATAGCGTTCAACTGGATCTCGGTCATCGATCCCTTGTTCACGCTGGTTCTGCTCGTTGGTGTTGGGCTCGCCGTCCGCGGACGCACGCAGCGCCCAGCCGCGGTCGCGCTCGCTCTGTGTTCAGTCTATCTCGGCATCGGCGCCTGGCAGGAAGAACAGGCGCTTGCAGCGCAAGCTAAAATTGTGCACACGCGCGGACACGACATCGTTCGCAGAGAAGTATTCCCGACGATCGGCAAC
>JBOIGA010000343.1:0-2521 GCA_050741875.1 Burkholderiales bacterium | reverse complement strand
ACATCAACCGCTACGTGCAACATTACAACGATCACGCGCGCCCATTCGTATGGACCGCTACGGCCGACTCGATCCTTGCGAAACTACGCCGACTTTCGTCACTTATTTCCGAAACACGACACTAGCATCCAATACCTTTTCGTTGAAACGCGATTCACGTGGGGCTTGAGATTCCTAAGCCTCGCAACTTGCGCGTACTCTAACTTCGCCGCGTGACATCCTGGTTGCAGTCGCGTTGCGTTTCAGCTATCTCAATGAGACAAAAGGATGAATCCGAACCTGAAGAAGCATCGTATAAACTCGCGTCGGCCACAAACCGGCACTACCATTTAAAGGAGATCTCCATCCATGAACAATGCAAAACGGATTACCGGAGCACTACTCGCGACCGCCGCGGCGGGAATGTTTTCGATCGCAGCGACCCCCGCTGTGCAGGCCGCTGAAGGCGAAGTTATGTGTGCGGGCGTGAACGCATGCAAAGGCCACGGCGCATGCAAGAGCGCGACCAATGCCTGCAAGGGGCAAAACGGGTGCAAGGGCAAAGGCGTCGTCGCCATGTCGGAGCAAGCGTGCAAAGACATCGGCGGGACCTACACGCCGCAAGCTTTCCTCGACAAGAAGAGTTAATTCCTCGTCAAGTCATTCGGCCCGCCCTCGTGCGGGCCTTTCCTTTTAGGCCGGGGCTAGGAAGGGGAAACTGCCCGGAAACTTACGTTTTGCGCTATCATCGCCCCCGAATGACCAAGTTCATTTTTGTCACCGGCGGTGTCGTGTCTTCACTGGGCAAGGGCATCGCTTCCGCCTCGCTCGCCGCTTTGCTCGAATCGCGCTCGCTCAAAGTCACGCTGCTCAAGCTCGACCCGTACATCAACGTTGATCCAGGGACGATGAGCCCGTTTCAACACGGCGAAGTTTTCGTCACCGAGGACGGCGCCGAAACCGATCTCGATCTTGGTCACTACGAGCGTTTTTCCAACGCCAAAATGACGAGGCGCAACAATTTCACCACCGGCCAGATCTACGAGTCGGTGATCAAGAAAGAGCGGCGCGGAGATTATCTGGGCGGGACCGTGCAGGTGATCCCGCACATCACCGACGAAATCAAGCGCTTCATCCGCGCCGGCGCCGGCGACGCCGAGGTTGCGATCGTCGAAATTGGCGGTACGGTGGGCGACATCGAGTCACTGCCTTTTCTCGAAGCGATCCGGCAGATGAGCCTCGAGCTTGGCCGAAACGATACGTGTTTCGTGCACCTGACCCTGGTGCCCTATTTGCCCTCGGCCGGTGAAATCAAGACCAAGCCGACCCAGCATTCTGTCAAGGAGCTGCGCGAAATTGGAATTCAACCCGATGTTCTCTTGTGCCGCGCCGACCGCAGACTGCCGGACGACGAAAGAAGAAAAATCGCGCTTTTCACCAATGTCAGTGTCGATGCGGTGATTTCGGCGATGGACGTGGACAGCATCTACAAGATTCCCGGCATGCTGCAATCGCAGGGTCTGGACGACATCGTCTGCCGCAAGCTTTCGCTCAGCGCGCCCGCGGCCGAGCTCAAGGATTGGGAACGCCTGATCCATGCGCTCGAACATCCGTTGCGCGACGTCAATATCGCGCTGGTCGGCAAATACGTGGACTTGACCGAGTCGTACAAGTCCTTGAGCGAGGCGCTCACCCACGCGGGAATTCACACGCGCAGCAAAATCGGCATTCACTACATTGATTCGGAAACGCTCGAGCGGCAGGGTGTGTCGGCGCTCGCCGGCATGGATGCGATTCTCGTCCCCGGAGGTTTCGGCAAGCGCGGTGTCGAAGGCAAGATCAGCGCTATCCGTTTCGCCCGTGAAAACGCCGTGCCGTATCTTGGTATTTGCCTCGGTATGCAGCTCGCGGTGATCGAGCTTGCGAGAAACTGCGCCAATCTCGAAGGCGCGCATTCGACCGAGTTCGACCCCGATACGCACCATCCGGTCATCGCGATGATTCATGAATGGAAAAATCGCGACGGGAAAACCGAGGTGCGCGACGCGACCTCGAATCTCGGCGGAACGATGCGCCTGGGCGGGCAGCTTTGCGCCTTGACCGAAGGGACACTGGCGCAAAAAGTATATGCGCGCGACACGGTGGTCGAGCGTCACCGCCACCGCTATGAAGTCAATAATCGTTATTTACCGCAACTGACCCAGGCCGGGCTCAGGGTGTCGGGACTATCAGCGACCGAGGGCTTGTGTGAGATCGTCGAGATCAAAGAGCATCCCTGGTTTCTCGGCTGCCAGTTCCATCCCGAATTCACCTCCACTCCGCGTAACGGTCATCCTTTGTTCAAGGCTTTCGTCGAAGCCGCGGTCAAACGAAAATACGGCGCCGAGCCGGTGAAGCTACAATCGGTCGGCGCGAGTTAGCAGGCTGTTGAAATTCGCTTGAACATGACGACAGATCCGATGCTCGAAGGCGAAACGAATGCACTCGATGCGTGATCCCCGGGGGATAAGCTTGTCGGAGTATTGCCGAAGAACTCGATTTC
>JBOIGA010000342.1:0-2529 GCA_050741875.1 Burkholderiales bacterium | reverse complement strand
GACGGGACTCACCAACTCCGAAATCGCTAATGCAATCGGCGCCGACAGCCTGATCTACCAAGACCTCGATGCGCTCATTGACTGCGTCCGGCGAGTCAATCCGAAGGTCACGCGCTTTGAGGCTTCGTGCTTCAGCGGCGAGTACATCACCGGCGACATCACTCCCGAGTACCTGGCGAACCTGGAAGCCCGGCGTGGAGAAGCGGCGCGGGTTTCCGCCGCCGAATGGGCGAGCGCACAGCTCGACCTCACTCTGGTCACTGCCGAATAAATCTACTTTTGTAATCGCGTGGTTTCGATGACTCCGCGAGATGCGAGCACCTGCGATTTGAGCGCGAAGTCGCAAAGCGCCGCCTGGTCCTCGATCAATTCCTGCGCGATCGTTGCAGGACTCCAGGGCGGCAGATCGAGGAAAGCCTGCGCTTCACCGGGGTGGATGACGATTTTCATTCCGGCTTTGCGCGCGATGCGCATCATCGTTTCGTTCTCGGCGAGGCAATGCATGAAGAGCGCGCGGATCAAGTGATTACGAGCGTGCTCGTGCGCGCGGCGAAAAAGTGCGCTGCCGATGCCTTTACCACGAAACCCGGGCGCGACAGAAAGCCCCAGCTCCGCCGCATCCGGATTGCGGGCGAGATGAGCGACGCCAACAATCGCAAGCTCGTCGTCATGAACGGCAAAGACCGCGTCGCGATCGAAATCTATCCGCGCAACATAATCCGCGATCGCGGCCTTCGACAGCGAAGTACCAAAACGCAGATGCAAATCATCAGACGAAAGTGAAAGAAAATGCGCTTCGAGCTTCGGGCGCGACTCGTCTGACAACCTTCTTGCGTGTATGAGCAACGTCATTGCCGCCTAAGCCTTGTCATGATCCGCAATGATGCCACCGCGCCATGGGGTTTTGTTGACAACGGTGTAATAGGGAGCTAGTCTCAACTTGCGCCGATTTGATTTCAGCTTGCGGGCGCGGAGGTCTCAAAACCTCAAGAAATTCTGCTAAAGCGAGCCGAAGGCCCGTTCTTAGCGAAAGCTGAACGGGTTTTTTATTTTCAGGACACAAAAATGGCAAACGATTTCCATCTCGAAACTCTCGCAGTGCGAGCGGGAATTCATCGCACACAGTTCAACGAGAACGCCGAAGCGCTTTATCTGACTTCGAGTTTCGTTTTCGATAACGCCGCCCAAGCCGCGGCGCGCTTCGCCGGGACCGAACCCGGCAATGTCTATTCGCGTTTCACCAATCCGACGGTGACGGCTTTTCAAGAGCGGCTTGCCGCGCTCGAAGGCGCTGAATCGTGCATCGCCACCGCCTCAGGCATGTCGGCGATTCTCGCGACCGTCATGGCCCTACTCTCCGCCGGAGACCACATCGTCGCGTCGCGCAGCATTTTCGGCGCGACGGTGCAATTGTTCGGGACGATTTTGAAACGCTTCGGACTGGACACGACTTTCGTTTCGGCGACCGACGTTGACGAATGGCGGTCCGCCATCACGCCGAAAACGAAATTGCTTTTTGTCGAAACGCCATCGAATCCGCTAACCGAAATTTCCGATATTCGAGCCTTGAGCGAAGTCGCGAAAAGCGCGAACGCCTGGCTCGCGGTTGACAACGTCTTCTGCACTCCCGTACTGCAAAGACCGATCGAGTTTGGCGCCGATCTCGTCATTCATTCGGCGACCAAATACCTCGACGGCCAGGGCCGAATTCTCGGCGGCGCTGTTTTGGGACCGAAGAATCTCGTCGGCGAAAGCGTTTTTGGTTTCTTGCGCACCGCGGGACCCTCGATGAGCCCGTTCAACGCATGGGTCGCGTTAAAGGGAATGGAAACCTTGAAACTGAGAGTTGAAGCGCAGTCGGCGAAAGCGCTTGAGCTGGCGCGGTGGCTGGAGAAACACTCGAAAATCGAGCGCGTCTACTATCCCGGTCTGCCCTCGCATCCGCAGTACGAGCTCGCCAAGACGCAACAGAAATCGGGCGGAGGGATCGTGACCTTTATCGTCAAAGGCGGGCGCGAAGCGGCGTGGCGAGTCGTAGATTCGACTCGGATGCTTTCGATCACCGCGAATCTCGGTGACACCAAAACCACGATTACGCACCCGGCGACGACGACGCACGGCCGCATCTCGGCGGAAGCGCGCGCCGCGGCGGGAATCGTCGAAGGCTTGCTGCGAGTCGCGCCCGGACTGGAAGCGATCGAGGATATCAAAGGCGATCTAGCCCGAGGCTTGGACGCGTGAAGGCAGTGGAAACCAGAAGTGAAACGCGATCCTCATCAACTACCTTTCTCCCAAGCGCCGGCGACAGGGTTCATCTCGATTTCAGATTTCACATTTCACGTTTCACTTTTCACTGCATCTCCTGCATTACAATCATCACCGATGAATACGCGCGGTTTTACACTGCTCGAAGTTCTCGTTGCCCTCGCGATACTCGCGGTCGCGCTTGCCGCGGCGGTGCGCGCGACGAGCATCGCCATCGACAGCGCGGCCGAGCTTAAGGCGAGATTGCTCGCGGGATGGGTCGCA
>JBOIGA010000341.1:0-2553 GCA_050741875.1 Burkholderiales bacterium | reverse complement strand
ACTGTTCGCAGTCGGGTTGACTGCGTTCGTCAAGTTGCCACAGCAGTTCTTCCCGCTCTCGAACCGCCCGGAGTTGATCGTGGATATGTGGCTCCCCGAGGGCACGAGTTTCACGCAGACAGAAAGTGCGGCGAAGCGGCTCGAGGCGATCCTGGCCAAGGACGAAGAAATCGTGCATTACGCGAGCTACATCGGTGGCGGCACGCCGCGCTTCTTCCTGCTCATCACACAACAGCTCGCCAACACCAATCTTGCGCAGTTTGTCGTGATGGCGAAAGACAACGTGGCGCGCGAACGGGTGATGCAGCGTATTCGCGCCGTGTTCGCCAATGATTTCCCAGAAGTGCGCGGTCGTGTGGCGCGGTTGAATGTGGGGCCGCCGCTCGAGTATCCCGTCTTGTTCCGCGTGGTCGGCGAAAATCCGAAGGAAGTGCGCCGCCTTGCCGAGCAGGTCAAAGACGTGATTCGCGCGAATCCGAGCACCGTAGACGTCAATGACGATTGGCACGATCGCATCCCGTCACTGCGCCTCGTCCTCGATCAGGACAAGGCGCGCGCACTCGGTGCGTCCAGCGAAAGTCTGGCGCAGGCTCTACAAGCGCACTACACCGGTCTCAGCGTCGGCCAATTTCGCGAAGACAACGAACTCATCGACATCGTTTGGCGAGCGCAAGCAGACCAGCGCGCAGCAGCCGATGAGTTGCCCGATGTGGCCGTGCAAACAGCGAATGGAAAGGCGGTGCCCATCTCTCAACTGGTGAGACTGGAAACCAACTTTGAGGATGGTGTGACCTGGAGACGCAACCGCTTCCCCGCGATTTCGGTGCGCGCGGATGTGGTCGATGGTGTGCAAGGGCCGGACGTCGGGAAACAGATCGAGTCGGCGCTCAAACCCGTCATTGACAAGCTGCCGAATGGATATGCCATCGAAACCGGCGCGGCATTGGAAGAAAGCTCGATTGGGCAGAAGTCGATTCTGATCTGGATTCCTCTGGTGGTGATCGCGACGCTGGTCCTGCTCATGATTCAACTGCACAACTTCTCGCGCACGATGCTGGTGTTCGTGACCGCGCCGCTCGGCATCATCGGTGCGGGGTTTGCGCTGCATCTGTTCGGTATGCCGTTCGGGTTTGTCGCATTGCTTGGCATCATCGCGCTTGCCGGCATGATCATGCGCAATTCGGTGATCCTGGTTGACCAGATCGAACAGGAGGAGAAGGCAGGCCGTGACACCTGGGCCGCCATCGTCGAGTCGACGGTCCGGCGCTTCCGGCCGATCATGTTGACCGCCGCCGCAGCGATTCTGGCCATGATCCCGCTCTCGCGCAGCGATTTCTTCGGCCCACAGGCAGTCGCCATCATGGGCGGTCTGACGATCGCCACGATCCTCACGGTCTTCTTCCTGCCTGCTCTGTATGCAGCTTGGTTTCGAGTCAAGCGCGTAGCAGCTCAACCGAATGACTCAAGCGTTTTATCGGCGGCACGAGAGAAGCCTGTCGCGATACCCGCATTAAGCGGAACGGGAGGCGTCAGATGAAAACACGTTTGCTTGCGACCGCAGCGATCGCGTTCATGCTCGCCGGTTGCGCTGTGACGCCCGTGAGCGACCAAGTCAAAGTTGACGTTCCCGCAGAATGGACTAATCGTCCCAACGACGCTCTAGCGGACCAGCGTGAGCATCTGGTGCAGTGGTGGAAGGGATACGGCGACCCCATCCTCGACGAATTGATCGCAAACGCAATCGCCGCGAATCACGATCTCAAGATCGCGGTGGCGCGCGTGCGGGAAGCGCAGGCGTTTGTCACCATCGCCGATTCGCTGTTGTATCCGACCATAGACGCGACGGCAGAAGTTAGCCGTAACAAATCCTTCGAGCGCTTGCCCAAGCCGACCACCGCCAATTCTGCGAGCTTCGGCTTAACCGCGGCGTGGGAGATCGATCTCTTTGGCGGCAACCGACTCGACGCCGTTGCCGCAGCAGCGCAGGCGCGGAGCGCCGAGGAGGGCCGGCGCGCGGTGCAGGTCGGCCTGCACGCGCAAGTCGCCGTCGCTTATTTGGAGCTGCGTGGCGCGCAGAAGCAGACCACGATTCTGCAAGACAACATTGCCATTCAGCGTGAACGGTTGCGTTTGCTGGAGGCGCGTTACCAGGCGGGGCTCGCCACTGAACTCGACGTGACGCGCCAGAGGACACTGCTCAAGACGACCGAAGCGGCCATGCCCTTGCTTACGCAAACCACGACGACGCTCATCCATCGCTTGTCGGTATTGCTGGGCGAACCGCCGGCTCACCTCAGTGACAAACTGCGGCTGTCTGCACCGTTACCAGAGAAGGTACCGCAAATCCCCGCATTGTTGCCTGCCGATCTGCTTACCCAGCGACCCGATCTGCGCCGCGCTCAGGCAGAGGTGACCGCAGCCGCCGCACGGCTCGGTTCGGCGAAGTCGGATCTCTTTCCCAAGCTGTTCCTGTCTGCAAACGTTGCGCGTACGGTTTTTGAGCTCGGCGCATTGCCGCGAGTCACCGGCAATGTCTTCGCGCTGGGTTTGGGA
>JBOIGA010000340.1:0-2579 GCA_050741875.1 Burkholderiales bacterium | reverse complement strand
CAATGACACCGATCGTCGTCCTCGCCGGCCGGGCAAACGTCGGCAAGTCCACGCTTTTCAATCGTCTGACCAGAACCCGCGCCGCGATTGTGACCGATGCGCCGGGCTCGACCCGCGATCGAAACTATGGGAAAGGCCGGCTCGGCGGCAAAGCTTTCATCGTCGTGGACACCGGCGGTTTCGAACCCGATATCGATCAGTTAAGCCGCGGCATGACCGAACAAACCGAGCTTGCGACCGTCGAAGCCGATGTCGTAATTTTCGTGCTCGATGCCAAGGCTGGTTTGCTACCGCGCGACCGCGAAATCGCCGAGTTTTTGCGCGGACGTTCCAAGCGAATCCTTCTCGCCGTGAACAAGTCGGAATCGAACCCGGTCTACGCCGTGGCCGAGTTCCACGAGTTAGGTTTGGGCGAACCTTTGCCGATCTCAGCAGCGCACGGCGACGGTGTGAGCGATCTGATCGAGCACGCGCTCGCCGGCTTTTCAGCTAGCGACGAGAACGAAGAAATTTGGCCGCGGCCGAAGGTTGCCATCATCGGCAGGCCCAATGTCGGCAAGTCCACCTTGGTTAACGCGCTCGTCGGTGAAAACCGGGTGGTTGTCACGCCAACGCCGGGAACGACGCGCGACGCGATCTTTGCTCCTTTCGAAAAAGCAGGCAAGCGTTACACCTTGATCGACACCGCGGGTTTGCGCCGGCGCGGCAAGGTCACGCACGCCGCGGAGAGTTTTTCCGCGATCAAGACGCTGCAAGCCGTGGACGAGGCCAACGTCGTCATTCTCGTCGTCGACGCGCTGGAAATTTCCGAGCACGACGCCACCATCGCGGGAATCGTCCTCAACGCCGGACGCGCGCTCGTCCTCGCGGTCAACAAGTGGGATCTCGCCGGCAGCCGGGAGCGCGAGCAGGCGAAAAGTGACATCGCGCGCAAACTCAACTTCATCGCTTTTGCCGAGAAGCACATGATATCGGCGTTGCATGGCCGCGGCCTCTCGGCGCTGCTACGAGCCGTGGATTCGGCGTATGGCGCGGCCACGGCGAAAATTTCGACTCCGCGTCTAACTCGCGCGCTCGCCGCCGCGGTCGCCAAACAGGAACCGCCGCGCGCGGGGTTGATCCGCCCGAAGCTCCGTTACGCCCATCAGGGCGGAGTCAATCCGCCTTGCATCGTCGTCCACGGCAGCGCGCTCAAGCGCGTCCCGCAATCGTACTGGCGCTATCTGGAACATTCGTTTCGCTCGGCGTTCAAATTGCAGGGCACGCCGCTTCGGCTACAGTATAAGAATGCGCGCAATCCCTATGCAAAAGAGGGGTAACTGGTTTTGATACATGAAATCGAGTACAGTTGAAATTGTGGCAATAAAAAACGATGGAGCAAAAATGAGCGCGAAAGGGCAGACCTTACAAGACCCGTTTTTGAACATATTGCGGAAGGAACGTATTTCGGTTTCGATCTATCTGGTAAATGGAATCAAGTTGCAAGGGCAGATTGAATCGTTCGATCAATACGTCGTGTTGCTCAAAAACACGGTGACGCAGATGGTTTACAAGCACGCCATTTCCACTATCGTTCCTTCGCGTTCGATCGCCATTCCGCAGGAGCCATCGTCAGAGAGTTGATCCGTTCCGAAGCCGTTCTCGTCAGTCTCGATTCCGCGAAAGCCGATAGTCGCGAAACCACCGAGGAGTTTCGCCAACTCGCGCGTTCCGCGCGGCTTAAAGCCGCGACGGTCGTCGGCGGCAACTTGCGTCGAATCGATCCGGCGTTTTTCGCCGGCCGCGGCAAAGTCGCCGAAATAAAAGAGGCATTGAGCGCGAATGCCGCCTCGCTGGCGGTCTTCAATCACGATCTTTCTCCCGGTCAGGAACGCAACCTCGAGCGCGAGCTTGAAGCACGCGTGGTCGATCGCACCACCCTCATCCTCGACATTTTTGCGCAGCGCGCGCAAAGCCTCGAAGCCAAGCTGCAAGTCGAGCTTGCGCAGCTCGAACATCTCTCGACGCGGCTCGTCCGCGGCTGGACTCACTTGGAGCGGCAGAAGGGCGGTATCGGACTGCGCGGCCCCGGCGAAACCCAGTTGGAAACCGACCGGCGGCTCGTCGCGAAAAGAGTAAAGGTGTTGAAGGAGAGGCTGGCGAAAATTAAAAAGCAGCGAAGCGTGCGGCGGCGCGCCCGTTCCCGCGCCGGAGTTTGCTCGGTTTCGCTCGTCGGCTATACGAACGCTGGCAAATCGACGTTGTTTAATCGCCTCGCCAGACAATCCGTCTACGCCGCCGACCTTCTCTTCGCGACGCTCGACACGACCACGCGCCGCCTGCACGGCGTCAACGGCGCCAATGTCGTCGTCTCCGATACCGTCGGTTTCATTCGCGATTTGCCACACACACTTGTCGCCGCCTTTCGCGCAACGCTCGAAGAAACCGTCGAGGCCGATCTCTTATTGCACGTCGTTGACGCCTCCGATCCCGCGCACGACGACGAGATTACCGCAGTCAACAAAGTGCTTGCCGAAATCGGCGCGCAGGACATTCGCCAGATCGTCGTCATGAACAAGATTGACGCGGCGGGATTGCCC
>JBOIGA010000339.1:0-2583 GCA_050741875.1 Burkholderiales bacterium | reverse complement strand
TTGCGGCGCAGCGCTTCCAGGCCAATCTTCAGGCCAACGTAGGGCTGAATCGTGCTGTCGTGCAGGTCGCGCGAGATTTTTTGCCGCTCGACTCCCGCGGCTTCCGACGCGATGCGATCGAGTAACTGCATGTTCTCGATGACCGGAGCGAGTTGGGCGGCGAGTTGCCGGATGAAGTGCATATCCGATTGGCCGAAGGTACGGGTGCCGGAGGTGACATAAAGCCGGCCGTCGCCCGATAAGCGTTGCAGCGGGACGCTGACAAACGAGCGCGTGTCGAGCACGTTGGCCGCCTCTTGTCCCGCCTTCGACGCGGGCTCCGAGTGGTCTGCGTCGGTGCAATGCACCTGCCATCTCGCAACGCGCCCGAGCCGCCAGCGCCGACGCGCGTTAAATACGGCGGCGCATTGTGAAGGCAATGCGAGCAAGACCTTCGACATCTCTTCCGGCACGGGCTGCGAAAGCAAGACCGGCTTGGTCTCGTCCTCATCGGCGAGATGCATTCTGTATGACTCTCCAACGCGAATGATCGCAAGGCAGGCATCGGCGGTGTAAAACGTGCGGAGCCGGCGGAGAATCGCGCCAACGGCGTTATCCACGCCAAAACGCGGATTGGGCAGCCGGTTCAGTTCGCGAAGCAGCGCGAGCCGCTTCTTCAGCAGAATTTCCGAATCTCCCCAGCGCGAGATCAGATATCCCAAGACCAGGAGATAGATGGGCTGGAGCAATCCCTGCAATTGTTCCGTGTCCGTCAGCACCGCGAAACCGATCGCCGATGAGAGGAGCGCGGACGCAAGCGTAACTTTCGTCCCTTCGGAGAAGCCGAAGCGAAAGGATGAAACGAGAATCGCGAAAAAGAAAAAAGGAAAGAACAGGCTCTTGGTCCCTCCGCTGAGACCGGTCAAGACGAGATACCACGCGACGTCCAGCCAATGCGTGACCCTGCTCTGCGCCCACTCGCCGCGCCGGGTGGCGTGGTAATAGAGCGCCGCGCTGTAAACCCCATAACAAAACAGGGAGGCATACGTCCACCTCGCCATACGGCTGGTCTCCGGCAGATGAACGAGGAGAATGAAGAGCCCGGAGAGCGCGAGAATGCATCGCATCAAAGCGATGCCGGACGGGTTTACTGCCTCCAGCGCGAGTTCGTAGCGGCTCGGCGCGACGGCGGATTTGGCGATACTTTGCTTCAAGGGATGACTGTCACCTAGTATTTTTGTCCTAGGCGCCGCAAGACATATGCCATTTAAGGTAAAAGCGCAGGAATCGCTCACAATCATTGATAGCAAAGCACTTTCACTTACGCCTTTGCAGAGTAGCAGGTCACATCCGAACGCCGGCTCGATGCCTGTCGCGATGAAGCTTCAGCATCAAGACCCCCCAGCGATGGCAGGTCATGATGTTCCAATTTCTACGCCGGTCGAACACGCGGTCACGCCCAAATCAATCTCTGAACACATCTCCACCATCGGTTGAAGTCGTACTCTTAAGACGTTGACGCAGCGAAGACAACCTCTAAGACGAGTCAACCCTTAAGCACTGAATGGCGTTATCATTGGCCGTCGCCCGCTTGCCGGGCTTTCAGGAGTTCAGATGATGGCAACAGGTAAAATTCATCCGCTGGTTGTGATCGCCGCGATTTCGGTGATCATCTTGAGCGCAGCGGGGATAGGCGTGATGACTGGAACCATTCCGAGCTCGTTTTCCAAACCCGAAACAAGCGCGGCCGAAGACAAGACCGGAATCGTGGCTGCGGAGCAGAAAGTGCTCGATCCGACGAAACCCGCGACCAAACCGGAGGCGGCAGCGGCTTCATCGCCCTTGCCAAAGAAAGCTGCGATGCCGAAAAGAGTCGCGGCCGCCGAACCTGTTCCGGTGGCAAAAGTCTGCGAAATCTGCGGGACCGTGACCAATGTCGAAACGGTGAAGCAGCAAGGTGAAGGCACGGGAATCGGCGCGGTCGGCGGCGGCGTCGCCGGCGCGGTGATCGGCAACCAGATCGGCGATGGCACGACACGCAAAATCGCGACCGTGGCCGGCGCGGCAGCGGGAGCCTACGGCGGACATCAGGCCGAGAAATATATTCGCGGCACCACTCGTTACGACGTGACGATCCGCATGGACGACGGAACCTATCGCACGATCAGCCAAAAAACCGACCCGGCGCTGCGCCCAGGGGATAAGGTCAAAATAGAGAACAGTGTGATTGTCAGAAACTAACTGTCGCCGATCTTTCAAAAAACCCCGCCCAGGGCGGGGTTTTTTGCTTGGCAAAATTGCGTAACGCGTGGCGCGGCGGGAGTAATCCTAAGCGCCGTTTTTCTGATGGTTCACGTCACCAACGAATGGCGGCGAATGGAACTTCAGGCATCCATGCTTAATCTACCTGGATCTACCTGGAGGGGTATTCGCTTTCTCGGTCCTGTTGACTGTGCGAACATTATGGCTTGGCACTTCGAATAGTCGATTAAACCGCCCACACTCCAAGGGTCAAGTCTTCTTTCTGCTGGAAATTGGATTCTGGGATGCGTTCGTTTTCACCATCTCTGTCCGCTGTCTGAATTCTGAATCGACTTCGCCGCG
>JBOIGA010000338.1:0-2607 GCA_050741875.1 Burkholderiales bacterium | reverse complement strand
GCCGAGCACGAGAACCCGCGCGGCTTTCACCGTTCCCGCGGCGGTCATCAGCATAGGGAAAAAGCGCTGATAACGGTCGGCCGCAAGCGTCACCGCTTTGTACCCGCCGATGTTGGCCTGGCTGGAAAGAACGTCCATGCTTTGCGCGCGCGAAATGCGCGGCAGGCGTTCGAGGGAAAATCCTGTCGCTCCCTGCCTGGCGATTGCCTCGATGCCTTCGGGCCGGTGCGGCTCGAGGAGACCGATCAACGCGCTGCCGGCGCGCAGCATGGAAATTTCGGAATTCTCGGGCAACCGAACTTTGAAAACGACGTCCGACTTCTCATAGACTTCCGCGGCATTTACGGCCAACGTGGCGCCCGCGGCGGTAAACTCGGAATCGGGAATGGAAGCCCCGCTGCCAGCGCCCGCTTGCACGCAAACCTCATGCTGCGCCGCTAGTTTTTTTATGGTCTCTGGCGTTGCCGCGACTCGTTTCTCATTGATGCGGATTTCGGCCGGGATGCCGATGATCACTTTTCCCCCTTGACGTTTTTGTGAGCCGGGATTGCCCCGGCCGTTAAATGTGCTGCATTATCCACCGCTCAATCCAGCCTAAGCAAGTGAACCTCGCTCGATCCTCGGAAAAATTGCCGCCGGCGGTTTTTCTGCTCGGCCCCACAGCTTCCGGCAAGAGCGAGCTTGCGCTTGATCTCGCGCAAAACTTTTCGCTCGAAATCGTCAGCGTTGATTCGGCGCAGGTCTACCGCTATATGGACATCGGTACGGCGAAGCCCGAAGCTTCGATTCGAAGCACCACGCCGCACCATCTGATTGATCTGGTCCCGCCGACTGAAGCCTATTCGGCAGGGCGGTTCCGCCGCGATGCGTTGACGGTAATGCAGGAGATTCATGCGCGCGGCAAGGCCCCTCTGCTCGTCGGCGGCACAATGCTCTATTTCAAGGCGTTGCGCGATGGTCTGAGCGAACTGCCCGAGGCCGACTCGAAACTGCGCGCGGAGATCGATTCGCGCGCCGCCGAACAGGGGTGGGGAGAGTTGCATCGCGAACTTTCCGCCCTCGATCCTATCGCCGCCGAACACATCCAGCTGGGCGACTCGCAGCGAATTCAACGTGCGCTCGAAGTGTGTATGCTAACCGGCCGCCGGTTCTCCGAAATGCGCGAGCAAGCCACGCCTTTTCCTTTTCGGGCGATCGCGATCGCGCTCGTTCCAAGCGAAAGAGCCGTACTGCACCAGCGTGCGGCAGTTCGCTTTCGCTCGATGCTCCAAAAAGGTTTGATCGAGGAAGTGCAATGGCTGCGCGCGAATTTTGCGTTAACCGCGGCGATGCCCTCGATGCGTTGCATAGGCTACCGGCAAGTGTGGCGGTACCTTGAAGGCGAATACGATCAACGCGGGCTTGAGGAAAAAGCGGTTGCCGCGACTCGCCAACTCGCGAAAAGGCAGCTCACGTGGATTCGAGCGATGGCTGACGTGCGACAATTCGATTGTTTTTCTAGTAACTTGCACACGCAAGTTAAACAATTCATTGAACTTAGTCTTTCGCGGTCACCGAGCTAACGGCGCTGCCACGGGCGAAGGTGATTCTGAGCTTTGCCCCGATCTCGATTTCGTCGGCGCCGCGCACGACCTTGCCGCCGTCCTGCCGGACGATCGAGTAACCGCGCTCGAGTACGGCTTGCGGACTCAAGTGTTCGAGGTGCAGGCGTAGGTTGTTTGTCCGCAGTTCCAATCGTTGGAGATACCCCCGCATGCCCGAGCCCAAGCGTGAATGAAGTCGTACGCAGCTCTGGCGCGCCCTCAGAAGATCGGGTCTGAGATTTCTCAGCGCGCGGCTTAACTCGCGCAGAGTGGATGCGCGCGCCAAAAAACCGTTGTTCAGACCTCGCGCAAGCCTGTCTTGCAAATGGCCCAGCCGTTGGCGCTCGTTGGCAAGCCGTGCGGCGGGAGGCAAGAGCCGTCGCGACAAGTAATCAAGCGCTTGCGCGCGCGTTTGCAAAAAGCGATGAGATGAACGCAGCAACCGCTCGCGCGCCGCGGTGAGCTTGCCACTCAGTTCAGCGGCGGTCGGGCTCACAAGTTCGGCAGCGGCGGAAGGGGTGGCGGCGCGCACATCGGCGGCGAAATCGGCGATGGTGAAATCGGTTTCATGTCCCACGCCCGAAACGATCGGAACGGGGGAAGACCGAATCGCGCGCGCGATGACTTCCTCGTTGAACGCCCACAGGTCTTCGATACTGCCCCCGCCCCGGCAAAGAATGAGCACTTCGCACTCGCGACGCTGCGCCGCGAGATTGATGGCGTCCGCGATTTTCTGCCCGGCGCCTTCGCCTTGCACCGGAGTTGGATAGACGATCACGCGAATCGAGGGCATGCGCCGGCGAAGAATGCTCAAGACATCGGACAGCGCCGCCGCGGCGAGCGAAGTCACAATTCCAATCGTCCGCGGAAATCGCGGGATCGGTTTTTTGGTCGCGGGGTCGAAAAGCCCTTCGGCGGCAAGCTTCGCTTTCAGTTTTTCGAAAGCTTCGTAGAGCGCGCCCAATCCGGCGCGGCGAATGGCCTCCACATTGAGCTGGAACTCTCCGCGCGGCTCATAGAGCGT
>JBOIGA010000337.1:0-2620 GCA_050741875.1 Burkholderiales bacterium | reverse complement strand
GGTAGCGGACGCGGATCATGTCCTTCACCGGAATGCCTTCGGTGATGCAAATGACAAGATCGAGCCCGGCTGCGACCGCTTCCAGGATCGCGTTGGCGGCAAAGGGCGGCGGGACGTAGACGACCGACACCGTAGCTCCGGTCGCGGCTTTCGCGTCGGCGACGGTGTTGAAAACGGGAATTCCCTCGAAACTCTGCCCGCCTTTCTTCGGCACCACGCCGGCGACAAAACAATTTTTCCCGTTGGCGTAAGCCGCGCAATGGTGGGTATGGAAACTCGCCGTGTTGCCGGTGATTCCCTGGGTGATGACCTTCGTGTTCTTGTTTACGAGGATGCTCATCGGTCATTCCGCTTTGCGGGATTTGCCGCCGCAACGACTTTCTCCGCCGCGTCGGCCATGTTGCTTGCGGAAATTATCGGCAAACCGGAATCGGCGAGGATCCTCCTGCCCTGCTCGACGTTGGTGCCTTCCATGCGCACGACCAGCGGAACGCTGAGTTTCACTTCGCGCGCACCGGCGACGATACCTTCGGCGAGCACATCGCAACGCATGATGCCGCCGAAGATGTTGACAAGGATCGCGCACAATTTCGGATTGGCGAGCATCAGCTTGAAAGCTTCGGTAACTTGCTCGGTGGAGGCGCCGCCGCCGACGTCGAGGAAATTCGCCGGTTCGCCGCCATAGAGCTTGATGATGTCCATCGTCGCCATGGCGAGCCCCGCTCCGTTCACCATGCAGCCGATATTGCCGTCTAGCGAGATATAGCTGAGATCGTGTTTTGACGCCTCGATTTCAGCCGGGTCTTCTTCGTCGAAATCGCGCAGCGCGAGAAGCTCGGGATGACGATACATGGCATTGCCATCGAAGTTCATTTTGGCGTCGAGCGCGAGTATCCGAGTATCACTAGTGACAATGAGTGGATTGATCTCGGCGAGACTCGCGTCGGTCGCGTCGAAAGCTTTGTATAAACTAGCGAGCAATTCCCCTGCTTCAGCGGCAAGCGCTTCGGGGACGCCGATTTTTCGCGCCGCGCCTTCCGCTTCTTCGGCGCGTAAACCTTGGACTGGATGGATGACCACCTTGTGAATCTCCTCGGGACTTTCGACGGCGACTTTCTCGATGTCCATGCCGCCTTCGGCGCTCGCGATCAACACGACGCGCTGCGATTCGCGATCGACGACCATGCCGACGTAGAGCTCGCCGGCGATGTCAACACCGTCCTCGACGAGCAGCCTTTTGACGATTCGCCCATCCGGGCCGGTCTGGTGTGTGATAAGCCGCATGCCGAGAATTTGTTTGGCGCACTCCTCGACTTCGGCGAGCGATTTCGCGACTTTGACCCCGCCGCCCTTGCCACGGCCTCCGGCATGGATCTGCGCTTTGACCACCCAGACTTCGCCGCCAAGTTTTCGCGCGGCTTCGACCGCTTCCGCGACCGAAAAGCAGGCGAAACCGCGCGGAGTGGGAACGTTGTGCTCGCGCAGGATTTGTTTCGCCTGGTATTCGTGAATTTTCATGACTGACCGGACTCGATTATAGCGTTAGCGCCGCCACGGAGAGCACGAGATTGATCGATAAGAAGTATTCGCAAGTGTTGCGCTCGCTTCGCCACAGGAATTTTCGGCTGTTCTTCAGCGGCCAGATCATTTCGCTGACCGGAACATGGATGCAGTCCATTGCGCAAGCGTGGCTGGTCTACCGCCTGACCGATTCGGCTTTCCTGCTCGGACTCGCGGGATTTCTTGGGCAGATCCCTGTCTTTCTGTTCGCGGCTTTCGGCGGCGCGCTCGCGGACCGGGCAGACCGCCGGCGTATTCTTGTCGCCACGCAGGCGGTGTCTATGCTGCTCGCCGGAACGCTTGCCTGGCTGACTTTGACCGAGCGCGTCGAGGTCTGGCAAATCCTGGTGCTTGCGGCGCTCTTGGGTGTCGTGAACGCCTTCGATATTCCGACCCGCCAGTCATTCATCGTCGACATGGTCGGCAGGGACGACCTCATGAACGCGATCGCCTTGAATTCCTCGATGTTCAACGCCGCGCGAATCGTCGGGCCGGCAGTGGCGGGAGCGCTGGTCGTGGTGGTGGGAGAAGGCTGGTGCTTTTTTGTCAACGCCGTGAGCTACATCGCGGTCATCGCCAGTCTCGCAGTGATTCGCACGCCGGCGAAAGCGAAGCGGCCGATTGCGGGTTCGATGTTTTCGAGTATCGCCGAAGGATTGAGCTTCGTTGAACGGACCGCCCCCATTCGTGCGCTGCTCCTGCTGCTCGGATTGGTCAGCCTGGTTGGAATGCCTTATGCCGTGCTGATGCCGATTTTCGCCGATCGCATTTTGCAGGGAGGAGCAAGCGAGCTCGGGCTGCTGATGAGCGCGTCGGGAGTCGGAGCATTGTGCGGCGCGCTGATCCTCGCGGCGCGCCAAGGACTGCGCGGATTGGGAGCATGGGTCGTCTATTCGTGCGCGGCTTTCGGCGCCGGTTTGATCTTCTTCGCGTCCTCGCGCACGCTCTGGCTGTCTGCGGCACTACTCGTTCCCATCGGGCTGTTCGTGATGATTCAAATGGCGTCGTCCAATACCCTCATTCAATCCATGACGCCGGACCATTTGCGCGGAAGGGTCAT
>JBOIGA010000336.1:0-2642 GCA_050741875.1 Burkholderiales bacterium | reverse complement strand
TAACCCTGGCCCCTGCCCTCTGGTCCCTGGTCCCTGGTCCCTGGCCCTGTCTTTTCACTCCACCGCCAGTTTGATCGCGGCGCCGATCGCCCAGGGGCTAAGCGCAAGCGCGATGAGAAGACATGCGGCGAGCAGCGACAGGTGCGGCGCGGCGTTGCCATTCAACGCGGCCTGCTCGATCGCACCGGCGCCAAAAATGAGTACCGGAATATAAAGGGGCAGCACGATCAGCGCAATCAGCGCGCCTCCCCCGCGCAACCCCAAGGTCAATGCCGCGCCGATGGCTCCGAGGGCGCTTAGAACCGGCGTGCCGAGCAAGAGAGAGACGACAAGCGTCGCGAGCGAGTTCATCGGCAACCCGAACTGCATTCCGAGCAGTGGCGCGATGAGCGCAAGCGGAACTCCTGTGGTCATCCAGTGCGCGAAAATCTTCGCCAGCACAAGCACGCCCAAAGGTTCCTTGAGCAAAACGATCTGCTCGAGCGTTCCGTCCTGAAAATCACCCGCGAACAAGCGCGGCAATGACAGGAGCGAAGCGAGCAGCGCCGAAACCCAGATCAATCCCGGGCCGATCGCGCGCAAGAGTTCCGGCTCCGGCCCGATCGCGAGTGGAAAAAGACTCACCGTCACAACAAAAAAAAGCAAAGCTGCGAGCGCGTCGGCGCGGCGCCGTAGGGCGATCGCGACGTCGCGCGCGACGAGTGTCGTGGCGGCGTCAAGCATCGCTGAGCGTGATACGGTGAGTCGCGGCGAAGCCGGCATGGGTCGCGGCGATGACGATTCCACCCGATCCGAGGTGCGCTTCGATGAGCGCGCCCGTCAGTTCGCTCGCACGCGAATCGAGCGCGGAGAGCGGCTCATCGAGAATCCAAAGAGGCGGTTGCGTGGGAAGCGCGAGCCGCGCGAGCGCCGCGCGGCGCTTCTGCCCCTGCGAAAGAAAGCGTACCGGTTGATCGCGTACGCGCTGCAGCTCGATGCGCGCAAGTGCTTCATCCAAGCCGGCCTCGCTAACGCCGCCATTGGTCAGCCGTCCGTGCGCACGCAAATTTTCCGCGACCGTCAGCTCCTCCTTGAGCGCGTTTAAGTGTCCGACGTAGACGAGACAGCGCCGATAGTCTTCGCGCAAGTTACGAACGTCTTCTCCGTCCCAGCGAACTTCGCCCGCGGTGGGAGGCAGCAGCGTGCATACGATACGCAGCAGACTCGATTTACCGCTGCCGTTAGCGCCATGAACCGCGAGCGACTCGCCGTCCGACAGGGTGAACGAAAGGTTCGAGAACAGGCAGCGCTCGCCGCGCGTGCACGCGAGCTCTCTTGCTTCGAGCACTCAACTCTCCCGTGAAAATTCAGCGGGGTATTTTAAATGAGAAGGGATAAAGGATGAGGTATGGAGGTGACGGATGAAAAAGAAAGGGAATTCAGCGGCGAATCAACGCGGATGGCACGTCGTACTGCTTATGAAGAGAAAGTGCCCGCAAACGGCAGCAGGGGCTGCGAGCAGCCCAGCGAATCGAAAGCCACTGCCAGCCATTAGTCGTTGTTTCCGAGTGCAAGCAGCGCCGTTGTTCCAAAAGCACTGCCCGCTATTAGTCGTTCTTTACCCCGGCGTGAGATTGAGTTTCCCTACCGCCTCGTTCACGTCCTGCGGCCAGATGAAGATTCGGTCGTATGGTTTGACGCGGATGTATTCCTGCGGCGGATAAATTTCGCGCGTCACCATATCGAAGCAGTAGCGCGTGATCCAGCTTTCGCGCTCATGGCTCGATAAGCGTGTTCCGGCAACGAGGTCTTTGGTGACAATCCACAGCTTGTAGCACATGCGAAATTCATAACCGGTGAGCGACATTAGGTCACCCCAGATTCCGCGCGCGCCATCGAACGCGGACTGCGCCGCTTCTCTCAGCATGTTGAGATCGGCGTATTTTGGCAGGCTGGGGTATATCGGAAACGACGCCGCCCATCCCGATTCGACCATGAGCAGATTGAATGTCGCGCGGTCGGCAAGCGTCATCGTCGCGAGTTCAGTCGAGGTATAAGAAGGAGCGGCGTACGCGAGCAGTCTTCCGTATTCATCGAATGGAGCGTTTGCGGTGCGGAGAAAAACAGGGCGTTTGCGGCCGTTTTCCCGCGTGAGCTTTTCTTCCGCCAGGCGTTTGAATTCGGCGCTCGCGCGATCGGCTTGCGATTTTTGCAACGTTCCGGCGCTTCCTGCAGCAAGCCTTGGTTGCAGATGAGCGGCGAGGTCGGCTTCGACTGGCGCCTTTCCCTGCGTCATCCATAACGCAAGCTGCTGCAGCTTTTCGTCGTGGCGTTCCGGATTCTCGCGCCCGGGATAATGGCTTTCGGGCGTATCGATCGAAAGCATGCGCACCGACATCGACACGATGGGCGTATCGCCATCGCTGATGCGCACGAGCTCGTTATCGCCGAGCGAGTCGATTTCGAACCCTGATGGATCCCAGAAGATACCCGCTTTGGCCATGTTGATCTCCTTTCCAGTAGACCTGCGCCGACTTTAATCCGCGCCCATCGCCCGCGCAATCCGCCAAGGGTTAGTTGGGGAACCTCTGATCAAGTCGCACACGGATCGCGTTTCGACGAGAATGGGTTGGCTACACGCGAAGATGGGCAAAGCCCGGCTT
>JBOIGA010000335.1:0-2695 GCA_050741875.1 Burkholderiales bacterium | reverse complement strand
ATTTGGGCGGATGGCGGTGTTGCTCGCTCCTTATTTGGAATGACCAAACCGCCTTGCTCGCGCCTAGTCCTTCAACCAAATCACCTCCGTCGCACATGCGCGGGTTCATGAGATAGGTTCTCGGATGCCGCGAATTACACTCAACACGCTGCAAAAAATGGCAAAGCAAGGCGAGAAGATCGCGGTGCTGACGTGCTACGACGCGAGCTTCGCCGCTCTTGTCGAAAATGCCGGAGTCGAAGTGCTTCTCGTCGGCGATTCGCTCGGGATGGTGCTGCAGGGAAACGAGTCCACGCTGCAGGTCACGCTCGGCGACATTGCCTATCACACGCGCTGCGTCGCGCGCGGCTCGCAGCGCGCTCTCGTCGTCTCCGACATGCCTTTCGGCACTTATCATCTGAATCCTCAGCAGGCTTTCGAAAACGCCGCGGTGCTGATCGCTGCCGGAGCACACATGGTGAAGCTCGAAGGCGGAGAGACCATGGCTGAGACGGTCACTTTTCTCGCGAGACGCGGGATTCCCGTTTGCGCGCATCTTGGTTTGACGCCGCAATCCATTCACCAGATGGGTGGCTACCGCATGCAGGGCGCGGACGAAGAAGCCGCTGCGCGAATTTCGCGCGATGCGAAGATCCTGGAGGAAGCCGGAGCGGGAATGCTCGTTCTCGAATTCGTTCCGGCGGCGCTTGCGGCGGCGGTCACGCGGGAGCTGGCCATTCCAACTATCGGGATCGGCGCGGGCGCCGAGTGCTCGGGCCAGGTCCTCGTCCTCCACGATATGCTTAACGTCTATCCCGGACGCAAAGCGCGCTTCGTGAAAAATTTTCTACAAGGCAGCGATTCGATTCAAGACGCGGTGACGCGCTACGTCAAGGAAGTAAAGTCCAAGGTCTTTCCGGGACCGGAGCATTCTTTCTAAATACGGGGATAGGGGGTAGGGAATAGGTAATCGAAAAATCAATTCGATTTCCGATCCCCGATACCGACTCCCGATACCCGATCAATGGACGTTATCTCTTCGATTTCCGCGCTTAGAAAGCGCTTGCAAAACGAACCGTCGGTCGGGTTGGTGCCAACCATGGGCAACGTGCACGGAGGCCATCTTGCGCTCGTGGATCTGGCGAAACGGCATTCGGAATTCGTCATTGCAACGATTTTCGTAAATCGTCTCCAGTTCGGAGCGGGCGAGGATTTCTCGCGCTATCCGCGCACGTTCGAAGAGGACTGCTCCAAGTTTTACAGCCGTGGAGTGAGCGCCGTATTCGCGCCCGATGAAAGCGAAATGTATCCCCGCGACCAGTACGTGCATGTTGAACCGCCGCCGGTTGCGAACGAGCTGTGCGGCGAATTTCGTCCGGGGCATTTCAAAGGCGTCGCGACAGTCGTCACCAAACTCTTCAACATCGCGCGACCCAACATCGCGGTCTTTGGCAAGAAAGATTACCAGCAACTCTTCATCATCCGCGCGCTCGTCGAGCAATTGAATTTGCCAATCGAAATCATTGCGGGCGAAACGGTGCGCGAAAGCGACGGATTGGCTCTGAGCTCACGCAACAGCTATCTCAACGCCAAGGAGAGACAGGGAGCTCCGCGGCTTTACCGCACGCTCGTGCAGGTGAAGGACGAGATAGCTTCCGGCGAGCGTGACTTCGCGGCCTTGACCGCGAAGGCCGAGACGGAGCTCGCGAAACACGGCTGGAAAGTAGACTACGTTTCGCTGTGTAACCGCGAAACCTTGGAGCGTGCGACAGCGAATGATTCCGCGCTTGTCATCCTCGGCGCGGCCTGGCTCGGCGGAACGCGTCTTATAGACAACGTCGAGATTTAGATCAACTCGTAGTCCGCAGTGATCTGATCCTCGCGAACCGTTCGCACTCTGCCGATCAGCGAAGATTTCGATTGGATCCAGCCGGCGAACCAGCGATTCGCCTCACGCAGTCAATTTCGGACTCGGGTTTCCCCTCCTAAGAAGCAAACCCTCCGTCAGCCAAAAGAAAATTAAGAAAGCAATAGAAAAAGCTGGACATGCAGAATTTTGCTCGTGTAGAATGTAAAGAAAAAATAAAAACACACTATAAAATATTGAGATGCGCTGCGCTGTTAATGTGAAATCTCAATATAAACAGGTTTCGCGATCCGAGAGTCGGAAACGCGAAGCAACCGGGGACAAGAGCCTTGATGCCGGACTGCAAAGGCGTAAGGCGAGGGAGACCGCCCTTGAGGCCGAAGCGGCGTACTCCCGCCCAAGCGGAATCGAGGCTTTAACCAGCCCGCCTCAAACACCGCGCCAAAGGACACGGGAGTAGAAAACCCGGGTTGGGTGTGTGCAATCTTTGGAGTGTCCAAATGAAAGTCCTGCCAGTTCTTTGCGCCCTGCTTTTTTTCTCCGGCGCCGCGGAAAGTGCTACGCGCTACGTCAACCCGTCGCATCATAATTCGAGAGATAGTGGCTCGGGCGCGTCTACGGCGCCGTACAAAACGATCACCCACGCAATGAGACAACTCGTCTCCGGCGACCGCTTGATCATCGCCCCCGGAACCTATCGCGAGAGCCTGAACCCGAACTGGCGGGCGCAGAATCTGGTGATCGAGGGCAGTCCCGGAACAATGATCAAAGGCTCGGACATCGTGACCGGGTGGGTGTCCGCCGGGAGCGGGCGCTTCGTCAGGCACAACTGGACCGTCAACTCACAAC
>JBOIGA010000334.1:0-2713 GCA_050741875.1 Burkholderiales bacterium | reverse complement strand
GTCGTGCGCCGAACCGCCGCCGCGGCGTACCAGGCGTCGCGTTTGCCGCGCGACGGAGTTTCGTCGTCGTTTCCCCCACGCGCATGACGACGAGGACGCTGCCGCTCGTGCATCAAGCGCGTCTTGACCGAAGCGAACAAGGGGAAGTACGACATCAGGGGCCGCGGCGCCATCGATGTGCGGTTCATCGGCGGCGTCGTGACAAGGCGCGCTCGCCCATGGACATCGGTCGCAGCCATCGCAAGCGGTGCGGTCTTCGGTTGAGCTTCACCAGAGTTCAGGTCGGGCATGGACGGCGTCGCGGGCGCGGACGGCGTCGACGTAACGCTAACGTCCACCTCCCGTGTTGCGGACAGGCCCAGCGCGAGCCGCCGTCCGATCGACGCGTACGCGGGATTTTCGCGCTCAACCTCGCGACCGGCGATGACGCCATGCAACTCCGTCATCTGCGCACGCGGTTCGACAAGGCCGCGGCGATTCGCTTTCGCCAGCCATTCGGCTCGCAGCGCGGGCGGCAGCGGCAGGCAATCGAGATAACGCTCGCTGACCGACGCGGGGAGTCGCCCTTCGACTTCGCTCAGGACAGGCGCCTCGACTACTGCGCGGGGAGTATGTAGTTCCACGATTCACTCAGTGTGCGATTGCCGCTGCGCAGCTGCGCGCGCAGCTCGACCGGTTTGTCATCGTCCACGCGGCGCAATCGAATCACGGTCCGCCATCCGCCCGATGCTTCATTGCGATAGGTGTTGTGCCCAAGTATTTTGCCGTTGCCATCCGCCGAGACCATGCTTTCCACCTTGGCTCCCCCCGCAAGCTTGTCGAATATCGGACCTTCGAAATCGATCGTGAGCAGGATGCTGTCATCGGGTTTGCGCGCGTAGCCCTGGCCGCGCCGCGTCTGCGCGATCCACGACGATCCCGGCCGCCGCGCCGATCCGCTTTCCCACGACAGTCGATAGGCGAAGTCGTACGGTTGTCCCGGCGGCGGATTGTCAGGCACCCAGAACGCGACGATGTTGTCGTTGCTTTCGTCCGGTGTGGGTATCTGTACGAGTTCGACCCTTCCCGAACCCCACGAACCAAGCGGCTTAACCCATGCATTCGGCCGCAACTCGAAGCGGGCTTCGAGGTCTTCGTAACTTTCGAAATCGCGATCGCGCTGCATGAGACCGAAGCCTGCGGGATTGATCATAGTGAACGAAGTGACCAGCAGACGCTTTGGATTGACCAGCGGCCGCCACAGCCACTCATGCGTATCGGTCAACACCGACAGGCCGTCGGAATTATGCACTTCGGGGCGGAAGTCTTCTTTTTGCGGGTGCTGGTTCTCGCCGAAAAAATACATGCTGGTGAGCGGGGCGAGGCCGAGCTTGGCAACATTCTCGCGCAGATAAAGCCGGCTTGTGACTTCCATCACGGTCTCGACGCCCGGTTTCAGAACGAACCGGTAAGCCGCTGTCGCCCGCCGCGAATCGAGTAAACCGTAAATTACGAGCTCTTTTGCCTCGGCCGTCGGCCGCTCGATCCAGAATTCGACGAAGCGTGGAAATTCCTCGCCCGACATGACCCCGGTATCGAGCGCGAGACCGCGCGCCGACAAGCCATAGCGGCCTCCTTTGCCGATTGCGCGAAAATAGCTCGCGCCGAGAAAAACCAGCACCTCGTCCTTGTATGGCGGGGTGTTGAGGGGATAGTGGACGCGAAAGCCGGCGAACCCCAGGCCCTGCATCTTCTGTGGGTCGAGGCCGGTTTTGCCATAGTCGAAAAGCGCGGGACTGAACGGGATTTCGCGAACCTCGCCCGCCGCGACTTCATTGATTTTGACCGGCTGGTCGTAGTAGTGACCCTCATGAAAAAAAGTAAGCTCGAACCGCGAGCCGGCATCGCGCCAATAAGCTTGATCGCGCTTGAAACGAATATCGCGATAGCGGTCGTAATCCAGTGCTTGCAATTCCGCCGGCAAATTCGAGGGCGAATTCTTGAATGGAGCAGCGGCAAGCTGCATCGCGCGCTGCCCGACATCGTCGAAGCCGATGGCGAATCCCGTTGCCGACCAGGTCGCACACAACAAGGCGACGATCAACGCAGGGAGCGTCGAAGATCGAAACGGTATCATTGGTCCAATGACCGACAACAGAGTTGATAATGCAAGGCTTGTACCGGCGCACGCACCCGGCATAGTGGGCGCGAGAAGCCGGGCCGCTTCATGGTAACGTGTTTCGCGGTTCCGATTTTAACTTCGCGACGCCGATCTAGCTTTGTTAATTTTGCGACGCTGAACCGCGGTTGCTAATGTCGCGTGAAAGCCGCAACGAATTCCGCGATCCTCTTTCACTATCGGGTCAGATCGTGGCCGTTTCATCTGATCATCTAGTTGAACGCGCGGGTCACCATGGGAACTCGCTTGAGCCTGTTCGACTATCTGCTCCGCGAGTTCGCCCTTGGCTATTGATTTTTCAATTTCCTATTATTTTAACTTGCGATGAGAAAGTCCATTGCAAACTGAAACCCCAACGAAACCAAAGTTCGCTCCTCCCAGCAAGCAGGAACCGCGCAGGTGATGGTGCTGCAGTCGGCTGGCTTGCCGGTTGAAGCGATTGCGATATTGCTATCAATTAACCGCTTGCTCGATACCGTGCGTACTGCGGTCAATGTGGAAGGCGACATGATCGGAAGTCTGGTGGTGCAGAGATTCGTGAAGGGTTAAGGCTGG
>JBOIGA010000333.1:0-2723 GCA_050741875.1 Burkholderiales bacterium | reverse complement strand
GACCTCGTCCCTGTCCTCGAGCAGGTGTACAAGGACTACAGCCGCGATGTGAAAGAGCGCCTCTATCCGGGCAAGGAGCACACCGTCTTCATGAAGGAAGAAGAGCTCGCGCGGTTCAAGGACATGGTGGGGTGGAAGTAGGGGCACGCCGTGTTAGAACGCCTTGCACCGCCGCTCGATATACTCGCTGAATCCGCGTTTTTCGCCGGGTTGAGTCACGAGCAGTTGGACGCGATCAGAGTGCACTGCCAAGTGCAGGAGTTCGTGCAGGGTAGCCACATCTACGTGCTGGGCGAGCCCGCCACAAACCTTTACGCGCTGGTCGAGGGAATGGTGCGCTTCGCTCTCGGCGTGGGTAGCCGGGAGGCCTCCGTCGGCGAAATAATTCGGCGCGGTCAAGTTTTCGGTTGGGCGGCATTGCTTGAAAAACCGCAAACCCGCATTGCCAACGCCTTTTGCCTGACGTCCTGCGTGGTGGTGGCAATGAATGGGAACGAGATACTGCGGCTGATGGATCAGGATCACACTCTCGGATACGTGATTATGAAAAGATTGAACAAGCTGATTACCGGCGAGCTCGCCGCCTTCGCCGCCGGTTAATTGCTTTGCTTAAACCCCTTACTAAGCGGCGGAGCGGCGAAGCCTAGCACGGCGCCGCTGCTCCTTACGTCGGCTTGTTCTACGCCTTGATCGTCATCGCCGGCGCGGTCGGCTTTTTTATCGGCGCCGTAGGCATCGGCGGAATCCTTCTGATTCCCGCATTAAACCTTTTAGCCGGGCTTTCCATTCACGAGGCGAGCGCGACCGCGCTCTTCACTTTCTTTTTCACCGGGCTTGTTGGCACCTACGCATTCCACCGGCACGGCAGCATAAGTTGGAAAATTGCGGCTCCGGTCTGCGCCGGCGCCGCTGCGTTTAGTTTCCTCGGGGCGAAGGTGAACTGGATGGTCGACGCGTGGCTGCTCAATTTGATTGTTGCGCTTCTGGTCGTCTTCGCTGGTGCATACATTTTTGCCCCGAAGCGGCTCTTGGGTAGCGAGCGGGACGGCCGCTCATTACCCCAGCAGTTCCTGCTGCTCGGCGTCGGGGCTATGTCGGGGTTTGGGTCCGGACTCTCGGGAGCGGGTGGCCCGTTGTTTTCGGTCCCTATCATGGTGATGCTCGGGTTTTTTCCGCTCATCGCGATCGGCACAAGCCAGGTGATCCAGATCATTGCCGCCGCATCCGGCTCGCTGGGCCATCTCATGTACGGATCCATCGATTTCTCCATTGCGCTCTGGATCACCGGATTCGAGTTGGCCGGCGTGTTGATCGGGGTGCGCGTCGCCCACGTTGTTAGAACCGAGCGGCTGCGCGCGATGATCGCTGGTCTCTGTATCACCGTCGGAGGCGCGATGCTCGTGAAAACGGTGCTGTTCGATGCTGGATGAATACTTCGAAGCGCGCGGCATCGCGCTTACGCGTTTAGGCGAACAGAGGGTGCCTCTCCGCTTCTCAAGCGCCACAGAGGAACATCTTGCGACGCGACGCATTGCCGGCTTATTCGATTTCTCTTTTATGGGTTGCTTCGAGGTGACCGGGCGTGAAGCACTCCGGTTTCTAGATTTCCTGCAGACTCGAAATCTAACCTCGTTACGAGAAGGACGAGCGTATTACACGCTGCTCTGCAATGAAAACGGCGCCGTGATCAACGACGCGACAGTCTGGCGCCATTGCTTTCAGCAGTTCTGGCTCTTCACCGGCCGGCGCGAGGATTGGCGTCATATTGCCGCTGTCGCGAGCGGCTTTGCTGTCACACTCACCGACCTCTCGGGAAAGTTTGCAATCATCGCCGTTCAAGGACCACAGAGCCAGCGGATTTTGAAACGATGCCTCGACTCGCCTTTGCCCGAAGCGTACTTCAGCTTCTCACGCGCGATAATCTGCGGAGAAAACGGGTGGGTGGCGAGGCTAGGTTACACCGGCGAATGCGGATTCGAGCTGCTGGTACCGGCTGCCACCGGAGCGAAAGTGTGGAAAGCGCTTCTCGCCACAGGCAATGGAATCCGCGAATGCGGGTTCGAGGCAGCGGACAGCCTGCGCATCGAAGCTGGCCACATGCTGTTCGCGTGCGAGCTCGCCAAACCGGCGACGCCCTACGAACTTGGCTTGGGCCGATTGGTCGCGCTTCCGCGCTCACCTTTTCTTGGCTCCGCTGCCCTGCAAACGCTTCGTTTCAGACGGCCAGCACGCACGCTGGTCGGTTTGAGGTTTGGAGGCGCCAGCCCGAAGTGTGACGACGGCAAGCTGCCGCGCGTTGAAGTGACAAGCCAATGCGATTCGCCAATTTTTGGAATGAGCCTAGGACTCGGCTTCGTGGCCCACGCTCAGCGTTTTCCTGGCAGCCTCGTCTACACTGCAGACGGACGAGTGGCGAGCGTTTCACGGCTCCCGTTCTATGATCCGCCGCGGGTCGTGCCGCGACGCTCGCCCGTAAACGGCGTCCCCGCCTTTAACTGAGTTCCAAAGCAGGCTGATTAAGGTTGCGTCCAGCTCAGCTCGTCGCTCTGCATCGTCTACCCGCCAGCGACTGGAGCACCGGGGTTGTAGAGCTAGCGTCGTGTTTCGGAAATAAGTGACGAAAGTCGGCGTAGTTTCGCAAGGATCGAGTCGGCCGTAGCGGTCCATACGAATGGGCGCGCGTGATCGTTGTAATGTTGCACGTAGCGGTTGATGTTGGCGAT
>JBOIGA010000332.1:0-2723 GCA_050741875.1 Burkholderiales bacterium | reverse complement strand
GCTAGCCGCCTCGACCGTTTTCATCATCGCGTCGTCGAGTCCGGTGAGCGCGTCGGACAGAGCCTGACGCACGCCGTGCGGGCGTTGTTCCGCGCCACGGCGGATACCTTCAGTCATCGCCCGCAGGACGTCTCTGATCGCCTCCGGCTCAAATCGGCGATCGCGCAATGCATGCAACGTCAAGTCGCGCACGCGCGCGCGGATATCTGTGCCCTCTTCCACCGAAGAACGAGCAGTTTGCACCATGTCTTCGATCGAGACAGGCTGTTGCGAGAGCGGGTCGGGATCAGCCATGACTTCCTCCTTGACGGAAGGTATTGGTTCATCGCGCGTCCTGGGGCGGCTCACCTGAACGGCTCGCGTGGGTGAGTTGCCGCCGGGCGGCGCGAAATCCGATGGGATTTTCGCCGATTCTGGCAATTTCCGCACCTCTTCCCGGAAGCTTTACATCAGTCAAAGCGAAGTTTGCTCGGCTAAATATGCTTTGCATTTTCGATGGCAACCCGTCGCCGGTATTGTTTTTCTACGAGCTCAATGCAGTTCACCGCGAGTGATCACAAAAACGCTGCCATCGCCGCCGCTCGTTTCAACCCAGACGAAGGGCAGACCGGAGAAAACAGCTTCGACGCTATCTCGATTATCGCCAACTTCGACCACCAGCATTCCTTCTTCGTTGAGATAGGCTCTCGCCGCCGCGACGATGCGGCGTACGAAATCCAGTCCGTCCTCTCCGCCCGCGAGCGCTTCGCGCGGTTCATGCCGGTACTCCGTCGGCAGCTTCTCCATGGATGCGCGAGTGACATATGGCGGATTGCTGACAATGACATCATAGCTTCGCCCTTTGAGCGCGGCGAATAGGTTTGACTCGATCACGGTGACTCTTTCTCCCAGCCGATAATCCGCGACGTTACGCCGCGCAACTTCCAATGCGGGCAGCGAAATATCGCTTGCATCGATCCTCGCGTCAGGGAAAGCGTGCGCCATGAGAATCGCGAGACACCCAGAACCCGTGCACAAGTCAAGGCCCCGGGTAATGTTTTCCGGTTCGGCGATCCACGGCGAGAGCTGCTCGCACAAGAGTTCACCGATATGCGAACGTGGAACGATCACGCGCTCGTCAACGTAGAACTTGAAGTTCGAGAGCCAGGCTTCGTTCGTCAGATAGGCAGCGGGAATTCGCTCGTTGATTCTGCGTTCGAGGACAGGCGAGACCCGCGCGATTTCGTCCTTGGAAAGTTCTCGGTCGAGAACCGGTTCGTCGAGCGGCAATTTCAATGTGCGCAGGATAAGATACGCCGCTTCGTCATGCGCGTTGTCGCTGCCGTGGCCAAATTGCAGGCCGGCTTCTTCAAAACGCGCGGCTGTGGAATCGATAAGCTGCCGGAGCGTCAACAATGCTCGCGCTAGCTCAGCAATCGGGTGAGAGTCTGGCGGTAGATTTTTTCCAGGGCTTCGAGATCGGCGAGCGGAATGCATTCGTCGATTTTGTGAATCGTCGCATTGAGGGGTCCAATCTCGACGACCTCCGGGCAGATGTCGGAGATGAAGCGCCCATCGGAAGTCCCGCCCGAAGTGGAAAGCGCCGGTTTGAGCCCGGTGACGGAGGTCACCGCGGCCGAAACCGCCTCGACCAACTTTCCCGGTTGGGTCAAATAGGGTTTTCCCGAGAGCGACCATTCGATTTCATAGCGCAGACGATGGCGGTCGAGAATTTCGTGGACCCGCCCGCGCAATGAATCGACCGTGCTCGCCGTGGAAAAGCGAAAATTGAACTGAACTTCGAGCTCGCCGGGAATCACGTTGGAAGCGCCTGTCCCGGCGTGAATGTTCGAAACCTGCCAGGTAGTCGGCGGAAAGAATTCGTTGCCGGCATCCCACGTGGTTTGCGCAAGCTCGGTGAGCGCCGGAGCGAAAAGATGAATGGGATTGGCGGCGAGATGCGGATAAGCGATGTGGCCTTGAACGCCTTTGAGTGTGAGCTTGCCGGAGAGTGACCCACGCCGTCCGTTCTTTATCGTGTCGCCGACGCTCTTTTCCGCAGTCGGTTCACCGACGATACAGCAATCGATCGACTCATTGCGTTGTCTAAGCGCTTCGACGACTTTGACGGTTCCATCCACGGCGTCGCCTTCTTCGTCCGAAGTGATGAGTAGCGCGATCGAGCCCCGCTGAGTTTCGCGCGCGACGGTCTCGACCGCGCAAACGAAAGCCGCGATCGAACTTTTCATGTCCGCCGCGCCGCGGCCGTAAAGAATCCCATCACGGATGGTTGGCGTGAACGGATCGCTTGCCCATTTTTCCACCGGGCCAGGCGGAACGACGTCGGTGTGTCCCGCGAAACAGACGACAGGCGCGGAATCGCCGCGGCGCGCCCACAGATTCTCGACTGCGCCAAAACGCATGCGCTCGATCGAGAATCCCAGGGGCGCCAAGCGCTCGGCGAGAATCTGCTGACAGCCTTCGTCCTTGGGGGTATGGGAAGCGCGCGAGATTAAAGCCTGCGCGAGCGCGAGGACCTTGCTTTCCTCCTCACCCTTCACCCTTCACCCTTCACTGACTTTAGACCACGTCGAGGTTGAAATTGATGTCGCCCGGATCGAGCGATTTTGTTCCGGCGGGTTTGAGCGGTCGCGCCGATGCGCCCTGGCTTTTCGCGTTGTTGATGATCCACGACAGATTAGTCGGCGAGTCGGAGTGGGCGAGCGCTTCATCCATGGTGATCT
>JBOIGA010000331.1:0-2724 GCA_050741875.1 Burkholderiales bacterium | reverse complement strand
GTGATGTCGCTGTTGGAGCGCGCGGGTATCGCCACGTGTTTGTTAAGCGGCGATTCAGCGAAGGCCGCGGCGCGAGTCGCCGATGCGGTCGGCGTTGGCGTGTGGCAGGCCGGCCTCATGCCCGAGTATAAGGTCGACATTCTTCGCGACTGGCAACGCGACTATCGCGCAGTCGCAATGGTCGGCGACGGATTGAACGACGGCCCCGTGCTCGCCGCCGCCACCGTCGGCATCGCGGTTGGCGGCGCCACCGATCTGGCCCGCGAAAGCGCCGATGTGACCTTACCCGAGCGCGGGCTGGAACGCTTGCCTGCGCTCTTAGCTCTCGCACGGCGGGTGCGCAAAACCATCATTACCAATCTCGCCTGGGCGCTTGGCTACAACGTGGTCGCGTTGACGCTTGCGGTCACGGGTTGGCTGCAGCCGGTGATCGCCGCCGGACTCATGGCGGGCTCGAGCTTGCTCGTGGTCGTTCGCTCCTTACGCGCGGCGCACAGCGCACGCGATGAGCGAGTTGAACGCGTCGAGCCGCCAGCCATCATTCATCGCACCACGGTTGAAGGAGACGCAACGTGAATCGGATTATCGCCGCATTGTTGTTGGCCGTTTGTAGCTCCGGCCCCGTACTCGCCGATGGTGCACCGCTCATCAACGTCAATCTCAATCCCGACGCGTGGCCGATCGAGCCTTTTACGCTGCTCGATCACCACGGTCAGCGTTTTACCGAGGCGCATTTGGAGGGTCAATGGACGTTTGTGGTCTTCGGTGATACGCGCTGCGCGGAACGCTGCGGCGCGGCGATGACCGCATTAGCCGGCGTGCGCGAGAGGATGGGAAAAGCGCAAGCGGGCGACGACACGCAGGTCCTCTTCATCTCGGTCGCCCCGGAACGCGACGAGCGTTTGGGCGATTTCGTCACCCGCTTCAACAGAACCTTCATCGGCGCAAGCGGATCCCCGGAAACGCTTGCGCAACTCTCAGCGCTCCTCAATGTGCGCGTGTCCCCGGATCAAAGCGCAGTATCCGAGCCTGCTCCAATCATGCTCGTGGACCCCGATGGTTTTCCTAAAGCGCAATTTTTTCCACCGTACGACGCCGCCGCCCTAACGTCCGAGTATCTGCGAATCCGCCTTTGCCGCGGGCAATCGCGATAAACCGCGCGAGTTCCGGCTAGCGCTTGTCCCGCGGAAGGACGAGCGACTTTGCCGATCGCTCGTTCACTGCCTTGGCTTTTTCGACCGCCTCCGCGGCTTCGGGCGGCATGTAGTTCTCGTCGTGCTTGGCGAGCACCTGGTCGGCGATGAACACGCCTTCGGTGTTCAAACGCCCTTCCGCGACGACGCCTTTTCCCTCGCGAAACAGATCAGGAAGAATGCCCTTGAAAACCACCGGCACACTCTGCGCCGAATCGGTAACGACGAAATTAACGGTCAATCCGTCCGCTTCCTTTTGGACGCTGCCTTTCTCCACCATTCCGCCGAGACGAAAGCTGCGCTCCGCGGGCGCTTCCTTCGCATGCACCTGGCTCGGGCTGAAGAAAAAAACGAGATTGCTTTGGAAAGCTGAGAGCACGAGCGCCGCCGCGCCGCCGAGGAGCGCGCCGGCGGCGCCAATCAAGGCGAATCGTCTATGTCGAGCTTTCATGTTCGCCTGCTACTGACAATTCCATTCTCGATTGAGTTCTCCGCTTCACAATCAATGCTACGATCTCCCACGTAATGATGAGCGCGGTAATCCCGTACGCGCTCCACACGTAGAAAGCATAGCCGCCCATCGCGAAAAAATCAGACCAATCCATTTACGCTGCCCTAAGCGCGCTTCGCTCTCGCTCAACGATGAGAACTCGCGCGCGCGCGAGTGCGACCGCGATGCTGTACATCCAGAACGCCAGCGCCATGATGAGCATTCCGGTCAGCATCGTCGCGGCCATGGCCGGCGCCGCGGTCAAGCTGACCGAGGCTCCCTGATGCAAGGTGTTCCACCACTGCACGGAAAAATAAATGATCGGCACGTTGATCGCTCCGGTTAAGGCGAGGATTGCCGACGCACGCTCCGCTCTGCGCGTGTCCTCTATGGACGACTTGAGCGCCATAAAACCGAGATACAAGAACAACAGGATCAGTTCCGAAGTGAGCCTCGCATCCCATACCCAGTAAGTGCCCCAGGTCGGCTTTCCCCACAGCGAACCCGTGATGAGCGCGATCGCCGTGAACATCGCTCCGGTCGGCGCGATCGCGGACGCCATCATGAATGACAATCGCGCGTTGAGCGCAAGACCAAGCGCGCAATATCCCGCCATCACCAGATACAGGAACATCGACATCCACGCGGCGGGAACGTGAATGAAAATGATCCGATAGACCTCGCCCTGCTGCGCGTCGGTCGGCGCGACGAAGAAACCGATATAGAGCCCAAACGCGGTCAGAATCGCGGCTGCCCAACCGAACCACGGCAACATTCTTCCGGCGAGGGGATAGAAGGTTGTAGGGGAGGAGAATTTATAGAAGTTCATGCATCAGGGATCAGGGATCAGGGATCAGGGATCAGGGATCAGAAAAATAATAGTCGATTCTGCTCAATAATCCTGGCCCCTGCCCTCTGGTCCCTGGCCCTGTCTTTTCACTCCACCGCCAGTTTGATCGCGGCGCCGATCGCCCAGGGGCTAAGCGCAAGCGCGATGAGAAGACATGCGGCGAGCAGCGACAGGTGCGGCGCGGCGTTGCC
>JBOIGA010000330.1:0-2742 GCA_050741875.1 Burkholderiales bacterium | reverse complement strand
GTGCTCGATGGGCTCGATCGTGAATTGGTTGGCCTCACGCCAGTCAAAACCCGCATACGCGAGATCGCGGCGCTACTCTTGATCGACCGCCTGCGCGCCAATACGGGATTGAGCAAGAGCGCGCCGAGTTTGCACATGTCGTTCACCGGCAACCCCGGCACGGGCAAAACGACGGTCGCGCGGCGCATGGCCGAAATTCTCCATCGCCTCGGCTACTCGCGGCGCGGCCACCTCGTTGCCGTCACGCGCGACGATCTGGTCGGGCAATACATCGGCCATACCGCGCCGAAAACGCGCGAAGTGTTGAAGCGCGCGCAGGGCGGCGTGCTTTTTATCGATGAAGCGTATTACCTCTATCGCCCGGAGAACGAACGCGACTACGGCCAGGAAGCGATCGAGATTTTGCTGCAAGTCATGGAAAATCAGCGCGATGATCTGGTTGTGATCTTCGCCGGGTACAGGGACCGCATGGAAAAGTTTTTTTCTAGCAACCCGGGAATGTCTTCGCGCGTCGCCCACCATATCGATTTTCCCGATTACACCCCGGACGAGCTCTATGACATTGCCGGTTTGATGCTCGAGCAAAGCGACTACGTTTTGAGCGATGCAGCCAAGATAGTGTTTCGCGACTACATCGCGCGCCGTCTCTCCATGGCGAATTTCTCCAATGCGCGCAGCATCCGCAATGCGCTCGAGCGCGCACGCTTGCGTCAGGCGAGCCGTCTCTTTGACCAGCGCGCGGAACTCACCCGGCAAGACTTGATGACCATAGAGCCCGCCGATCTTCTTGCGAGCCGCGTATTCAACGAAGGCGCGCCCGACGCGGGCCGCCAGCCATGACCGTCTATCGCATCGCGCCGAGTATTCTTTCCGCCGATTTCGCTCGACTGGGGGAAGAAGTTGGCAGCGTGCTTGCCGCTGGCGCCGATCTCATCCACTTCGACGTCATGGACAACCACTACGTCCCCAATCTCACCATCGGTCCGCTCGTGTGTGAAGCGATCCGGCCGCTGACCGATGCGATCATCGACGTGCATCTGATGATCAAGCCGGTTGACCGCATCGTTCCCGATTTCGCCAAGGCCGGCGCCAACATCATCAGTTTTCATCCCGAAGCCTCGGACCATGTCGATCGCACGCTGGCGCTCATCAGGGAACAGGGTTGCAAAGCGGGGCTCGTGTTCAATCCGGCCACGCCGCTCGATTACCTCGACCACGTGCTTGACCGGCTCGATCTTGTGCTCATCATGTCGGTCAATCCCGGGTTTGGCGGACAGAAATTCATTCCGCAGTCGCTTGTGAAAATTCAGGAAGTGCGAGAAAGAATCGGCGCACGCCCAATCTGGCTCGAAGTCGACGGCGGAGTCAAAGTTGACAACATCGCCGAGATCGCGCGCGCGGGGGCGGACACGTTCGTCGCCGGTAGCGCAATTTTTGGGACCAGCGACTACAAAAAAACGATCGCTCAGATGCGCGAACAGCTCGCGCGAGTGTGACGAGACGAGGATTCCATGCTCAACGGTAGAACGACTTTCACCCAGTTCATCATCGAAGAACAGCGCCGCATCGCGCAGGCAACCGGAGACTTCACCTCGCTCCTGAATGATATCGCGACCGCGTGCAAAGGAATCTCCAGCGTGCTGTCGAAAGGGCCGCTCGCAAGCCCACAAAACGGCGGCCGCGAACCTTTCGACAAACTCGACGGAATCAGCAACGAAATTTTTCTTCGCACGACCGAATGGCAGGGACATCTGGCCGCGCTCGCATCCAAGAAAATGCCGGAGGTCTACAGCGTTCCCACGCGCTACCCGCGCGGGAAATATCTGCTCGCGTTCGATCCGCTCGATCGCTCGGCCAATATCGAAGTCAACGTATCGGTCGGCAGCATCTTCTCGGTGCTGCGGCGAACCGATGATGACGGCGATCCGGGTGAAAAAGATTTCTTGCAGACAGGCACGCAACAGGTCTGCGCGGGTTACGCGATTTACGGCCCAACGACGATGCTCGTGTTGACCACCGGGCAGGAGGTCAATGGATTCACGCTCGACAAGGAACTCGGCGAATTCATTCATACACACGAGAACCTTGTCGTCCCGGCGGAGACCCGCGAGTTCGCCATCAATGCTTCGAATTCACGTTTTTGGGAGCCGGGCGTCAAACGCTATGTCGATGAATGCCTCGCCGGCAAGACCGGGCCGCGCAAAGCTGATTTCAACATGCGCTGGGTGGCTTCTCCCGTCGCCGAAGTGCATCGAATTTTGCTGCGCGGCGGCTTGCTGTTGTTTCCGCGGGACAGCAAGGATCCGCCGCGCCGGCTGAACCTGATCCACGAAGCCAATCCGCTTTCTTATCTGATCGAGCAGGCAGGCGGATTGAGTTGCACTGGAACGCAGCGCGTGCTCGAAATGCAGCCCGAGAATCTGTATCAGGTCGTGCCGCTAATCCTCGGTTCGAAAAACGAAGTCGAGCTGATCTCGCAATATCATCAGGAAGCGAAGCGCGCGAGCATCGGCCTCGCCTGGCGCGGTGAATAAAAGCGGAAGGACTTGAGCCATGTCGGCTAAATATCCGGTCATAGCAGTCACGGGTTCGTCCGGTGCGGGAACGACTTCGGTCAAACACACCTTCGAACATATTTTCCGGCGCGAGAAGATCAAGGCTGCGGTCATCGAGGGCGACAGCTTCCACCGCTACGACCGCGAGGGCATGAAGCAGGCGACCACCGAATGGGAAATACAAGGC
>JBOIGA010000329.1:0-2751 GCA_050741875.1 Burkholderiales bacterium | reverse complement strand
TTGATGGAGATGGCGAATTCGCCCACCGCGTCGAGGGTTTCCTGGGGCAGCCATTGATTGTCGCCATAGAGCTCGACGGCTTTTTCGCCGGCATAGACTTCCATCCATTCGATCTGGCGCGTGCCGCGATAGGCTTTCTTGACCGCGGCATCCACGACGTTTTGCATGACCGGAGTGATGTCCACCCCGATTCCATCGCCCTCGATGAAGGGAATAATCGGGCGATTGGGAACGCTTAAGGAGAAATCGCGGTTAACCGTGATCTTTTCACCGCGCTCTGGGATCTTGATGTGCTGGTACATGTCGTCCTCCGGTCTTGTCGCGGGTCAATTATAGGGGGGCTTCAAGCGAAATAACATCGCGTCCGGCATAGCGCGAGGATAAAATTGCGCCATGACTTGGAAACCCAACGTCACCGTCGCCGCAGTGGTCGAAAAAGACGGCAAATTTCTGCTGGTGGAAGAAGAAGCCGAGTCGGGAGTCTGCCTCAATCAACCCGCGGGCCATTTGGAAGCCAACGAGACGATTATTCAAGGCGTCATCCGCGAAACGCTGGAAGAAACGGGCTACCAAATCGCGCCGCAGTCGTTGATCGGCATCTATCGCTGGCAGCACCTGCAAAAAGACATCATCTATCTGCGTTTCACTTTCGCCGCCGTCGCGCTGGCGCATGACGGGGCGCGGAGGCTCGACCATGGAATCATCGCGACACACTGGCTGACCTACGACGAGATTGCGCAAAAAAGGGCGCGGCATCGCACGCCGATGGTATTGCGCTCGATTGACGATTACCTGGCGGGCCGGCGCTATCCGTTGGACGTACTCACTCACCTTTGATCGCGCGACTGGTTTTCCTCCTTTGTTTCTGCCCCTTCGCCTATGCGGACGAGCTGAGCATCTGTTACAACTACGGCTGCGCCGCCACCACGAAAATCGCTCTCTCCGCGCCTGAGCTGGTAAGGGTGAACGCGCTCTTTCGCGAAACACCCGATGCGGCAAGCGAGCGTGTAAAGCTTGGCGAGGCAATCGCGCTTATGCAATCCTTCGCCGCGCGAAAAACGCCGACTCGAAATGACCGCCCAGGAAATTACGCCGACGACATCGTCGACGGACGCATGGACTGCATTGACCACTCAAAGAACTCGACAACTTACCTCAACTTTCTGCAATCGGCCGGCCTTCTCAAACATCATCGCGTGCTCCCGCCTGTCATGCGGGCGCCGTGGATCGTGAACGTTCACTGGGCGGCTCGCATCGTTGATGCCGAGGGCCGCGAATTCGCGGTGGATTCCTGGTCGTCCGAGCGCGATACGCCCGTTCCCATCGTGCCCCTGCAAGCCTGGCTCAAGGGTCGGAATGTCTAAGCGGGTGGTTGTCGGCATGTCGGGCGGAGTGGATTCGAGCGTCGCCGCATGGCTTCTTAAAAAACAGGGCTTCGAAGTCAGCGGACTCTTCATGAAGAACTGGGAAGACGACGATCGCGAAGACTACTGCTCGGCCAAGGCGGATCTGATTGATGCCGCGGCGGTCGCGGACAAGATTGGTATCGATCTCGAAGCAGTCAATTTTTCGGCCGAATACAAAGAGCGCGTGTTCAATCAATTCCTGGAGGAATACCGCGCCGGCCGCACTCCCAATCCCGATGTCTTGTGCAACGCCGAAATCAAATTCAAAGCTTTTCTCGATCACGCGGTCAATCTTGGCGCTGAGCTGATCGCGACCGGGCACTACGCGCAAACGCGGCAAGTAGGCGGCAAATATCAACTGCTGAAGGCAGAAGATGGAACCAAAGATCAGAGCTATTTTTTGTACCGGCTGAATCAACAGCAGTTGGCAAAGACACTTTTTCCCTTGGGCGCATTGGCGAAGCGCGAAGTGCGTGACATCGCGCGCGAACTGGGGCTTCCAACCGCGGAAAAAAAAGACAGCACCGGCATCTGTTTCATCGGCGAGCGGCCCTTTCGCGAATTCTTGAGCCGCTATCTTCCGCCGCAGCCGGGAAAGATCGAAACGACAGAAGGCGAATCGATCGGCGAACACACTGGGCTCATGTACTACACCATCGGTCAGCGTCAAGGACTCGGAATAGGCGGATCCAAAAGCGGCGAAGATGCGCCCTGGTATGTCATCGGGAAAGATCTCGGCCGCAACGTGCTGGCGGTCGCCCAGGGCCGCGACCATCCGAAGCTCTATCGCAGCAAGCTCACGGCAAAAGACTTAAGCTGGGTCGCGGGGGTTAGCCCACACTGCAACTGGGTCTACACCGCCAAGATTCGCTACCGTCAGGAAGACGCGCCCTGCAGTATCGCCCACCTCGATGACGATTCTTGCGAAATCGAATTCGCCGAGCCGCAGTGGGCCGTCGCCCCGGGCCAGTCGGTGGTGGTGTACGAAAGCCGGGTGTGTTTAGGCGGCGGAATAATTGAGGGATGAGGGCGGAGGGATGAGGGCTGAAAACTGCGATTTGGGAGTTTTTCATCCCTCATCCTTCATCCCTCATCCTTAACTCGTAGGCGGTTCGGTCGTCTTGAAAGAAGTCCGCTCGGCGAGCTTGTTGTAGTGCTTCTCCAGATTATGATAAGGCTTGCGCCATTCGCTTTCGGCGTAACGCAGATCGAGATAATTGAGCGCGACTCCCAGGGCGATATCGGCAAGGCTGAAGGCGTCGCCCGCGCACCAGTTTTTATCGGCCAATTCCTCGGCCGCGGTTGCAAGCGCCGCTCTGATTTTGCCGTCCTGGCGAGCGACCGC
>JBOIGA010000328.1:0-2756 GCA_050741875.1 Burkholderiales bacterium | reverse complement strand
CGCTCAACACCAATTCGTTCTTCGGTCGTCCGGTTCTCATTCGGGATTCCTCCATTGGAGAATACCCCGAACGACATGCAAGAATTATGCTAGTTATTTTTGACACACGACACTAGCGTAACGGCAAATCTGGGACGCTTGTTCGCGGGCGCTAGAGCCATGTCTGGTTGGATGCTATGACATAGCAGAGATAGCGCGCAAGTTTTTCAGGCGCGGCCGCGTTCAAGCCATGAAGATTGGACTGCAGACTTACTTGGAAGAAGATTTTTTCTTCGGCACCTTCGCGCCTTTGCGGCGCGCTTTCGAAAGACCAATCGCGACCGCCTGTTTCTTGCTCTTGACCTTCCTTCCCGAGGCTCCGCTTTTTAACTTTCCTTGCTTCCGTTCGCGCATCGCCTTCTCAACTTCATCGGACGCCTTTTTGCCGTATTTGGCCATCGTTATACTCCTTTCATGACTTGCCGCAGGGCTTATGGATGAGAATGTCTTTTTCAGGTCGAGTTCACACGTTGTTGTATTTGGCGTTTGATGGTGCGCTTTGGCAAGTCACGTCCTGAGCGGTTTCGCCATTGTCACTCTGGCGCTGAACGTTCCCGGCCCAGTCGCCGCTTCTCGCTTGCGAAAGCTCGGCGCCGAGGTCGTCAAGGTCGAGCCGCCAAGTGGCGATCCGCTCGCTCGCCTGTGCTTGCCCTGGTATCAATCGCTCGCCGAAGGCCAAAGGATCGTATCGCTCGATCTCAAAGACGAGAAGGGCCGAAGCGAACTTGATTGCTCGCTCGCACAAAGCGATCTGTTGCTGACTTCGATGCGTCCAGCGGCGCTTGCTCGCTTGTCGCTCGGCTGGAACGGATTACACCAGCGGCATCCTCGCCTTTGCCACGTCGCGATCATCGGTTCCTCGCCGCCTGACGAAAACAAAGCCGGACACGATCTCACGTACCAGGCGAGGGCGGGATTGATCGATCCGCCGAACATGCCGCGAACGCTCATCGCCGACCTTGCCGGAGCGGAAAAAGCGGTCGCGAGTGCGCTTGCGCTGCTGCTTGCGCGCGAGCGAGGGCGCGGCGCGGGCTACGCCGAAATCCCGCTCGCCGATGCGGCACAAGATTTCGCCGTGCCGCTACGCCGGGGATTGATCACGAGTGCGTTCGGCGGCGCCAGACCGGAATACAACTTGTATCAAACGAGGGATGGCTTCGTCGCTTTGGCGGCGGTGGAACCGCACTTCCGAGAGAAGCTTGCCGCCGAGCTCGGTCTGAATCAATTGAACATTTCGGCGCTCAAGGATATTTTTCTTTTAAAGTCCGCTGTCGAATGGGAGAAATGGGCTGATTCCCGCGACTTGCCTTTAGTCGCGGTCGAGAAAGCTACTCCGAAGCGCTAACGCAGATAGCAAGATGAACCACGCACTCAAGACTTTTCATCCTCCCTCGTTCAGTCCGCGGTTCATCCCGGTGTGGCGGCGCAATTTCCTCGTCTGGAAAAAACTTGCCATTCCCTCCGTTTTGGGGAATCTGGCGGACCCGCTCTTCATTCTGTTCGGACTCGGATACGGATTGGGCAGCCTCGTTCCGCAGGTCGAGGGGCTGCCGTATCTGACTTTTCTCGCCGCCGGAACGCTGTGCTACGGCACGATGAACAGCGCCACTTTCGAGACCCTCTATTCGAGCTTCTCGCGAATGCACGTGCAAAAAACGTGGGACGCGATCCTGATGGCGCCGGTCAATCTCGACGATGTCATGTTGGGCGAGCTCGTCTGGGCGGCGTGCAAGAGCCTTCTTTCGGGAAGCGCGATCCTCCTCGTCATCTGGGTCTTCGGATTGTCGGAATCGCCGCTCGTCTTGTTCGTCATTCCACTCGCCTTTCTGATCGGGCTCACTTTCGCCGGAATGGGTCTCGTCATGACGGCGCTCTCTCCGAGCTACGATTTTTTCATGTACTACATCACCCTGGTGACGACGCCGATGATGCTGTTGTCCGGCGTATTCTTTCCCGTATCGCAACTGCCCGAAGCCTTTCAAACGATAGCATGCGTGCTGCCTCTGACCCATGCTGTCGAGCTGGTGCGGCCGCTTGTCATCGGACAGATACCGGAGCAAATCGCGCTGCATCTCGCTGTCCTGATCGCTTACGCTCTTATCGGCTATCTCGCCGCGCTCGCGCTCATGCGCCGCCGCCTTCTGTCCTGATGCTTTGGGTGAAGGCGTTTCACATCATCTTCATTGTGACATGGTTCGCCGGGCTGTTTTATCTGCCGCGGCTTTTCGTCTATCACGCGATGAGCGAAGACGAAATCTCACGTGAGCGCTTCAAGATCATGGAGCGAAAATTGTTCTACGGCATCATGACTCCGGGTGCTGTTCTGACGATTGCGTTCGGCTTGTGGCTTTGGCTGGGCTACGGCATAAGCGGCGCTTGGTTCAATGCGAAAATCGCGCTCATTCTCGTCCTCGTCGCGTATCACCTCTACTGCGGCAAGCTGCTGCTCGACTTCAAACACGATCGGAACCAGCATGGTCACGTTTTCTACCGTTGGTTGAACGAGCTTCCTGTCGTGCTCTTGATCGCGATTGTGATTCTCGCGGTTGGTAAACCGTTCTAGGCACGTTGCACGCCAGGCAATAATGCGCGCTATCTAGTGTCGTGTTTCGGAAATAAGTGACGAAAGTCGGCGTAGTTTCGCAAGGATCGAGTCGGCCGTAGCGGTCCATACGAATGGGCGCGCGTGATCGTTGTAATGTTGCACGTAGCGGTTG
>JBOIGA010000327.1:0-2760 GCA_050741875.1 Burkholderiales bacterium | reverse complement strand
GAGTATGCTTTGCCCTAGGTTGAGCGCGTATACAAAAAGTCCGAGCGCGAGCAGGCCGTAAACGATCGAAGGCACTCCCGCGAGATTGGTGACATTGATTTCGAGGAGCGCGGTCACCCAGTTTTTGGGTGCGTATTCTTCGAGGTAAACTCCGGCAGCCACCCCCAGCGGCACCGCCGCGCACGCGGTCACGAGCATGACCAGCGTTGTGCCAATCCATGCCGCCAATATCCCGGCGTTGGCCGCTCTGCGTGAGGGAAATGACGTAAAGAAATCGGCGTTGAGACGCGGCAAGCCTTGGATGAACATGTCAACGAACAGAATCACCAGCACAAAAATCGCGACCAGCATGCACAGAAGTCCCGTTAGCGCGAACACGTAGTCCCAACGCTTGCGGCGCGTGATCATCAGGCGAACCTGTGCGATGTTCTCGGCCATTAGTACACTTCGCGGAACCGCCGGTTCAGGTAAAAGCCGATCAGATTGAAAACGAGCGTGATCAACATGAGCGTCAATCCGGCGGCGAAAATAGATTGGTACGCGATCGAACCGTGCGGCAAATCGCCTAGACTCACCTGCACGATATAGGTTGTGATGGTGGCCGCCGATTCCATCGGGTTGAAGCTGAGATTGGGTTGCTGCCCTGCCGCGACCGCCACGACCATCGTTTCTCCTACGGCGCGCGAAATTCCGAGAATGTAAGCCGCGCTGATTCCGGAAAACGCCGAAGGCACGACGACCTTGGTAGCGGTTTGAAAACGCGTGGCGCCCATTGCGTACGAGCCTTCACGCATCTGCATAGGCACCGCCCGCATCGCGTCCTCTGAAACCGACGAGACGTAAGGAATGATCATGATTCCCATGACGAGTCCCGCCGAAAGCATGTTGAAGCCCGGGAGACCCGGCAGAATCGTATCCTGCAAAAAGGGCGTGACCAAAGTCAAAGCGAAGTAGCCAAAAACGACCGTCGGCACCGCGCCCAACAATTCTAAAAAAGGTTTGACCGCTTCACGAACTTGGTGCGGAGCGAACTCCGACAAGTAAATCGCGATGGTTGTGCCCAGCGGTATCGCAACGCAAAGCGCCACTGCGGTTGTCGTGAGCGTGCCCGCGACCAGCGGCAATATCCCGTATTGCGGGTTGGCGAAGAGCGGACTCCACTGCGTTCCCGTCAAGAATTCGGAGACTTCGACCGTTTCGAAAAAAGGTACCGACTCGATGACCAGTATCGCCGCGATGGCGACTGTTGTTGCAACCGCGGAAAAGGCGGCGAGGAAAAGAGCAAACTCAATAATGCGTTCACGTATTTTGCGGGCGCGCCGGCTGGCAAGCTCAAGATTGTTGGAATGCACCGCTGATTTTTCTAGCGCAAAGTCGGAGTTCATCTTACCTGAATGCAGCGGACAACAAACGACCTACTCAAAATGCGGGGGGCATATTTGCCCCCCGGTGCGAGTGCTGCGCAGCGCTTATAGCTTGGCTTCGCGCTTCAAGAGTTCGTCGATCTTGAGGCCGACGTCGGCCTCTCCGCCGAATACCGTTCCCAGCTTCTTGTTCTTGACGTGGGCCTGCGCCTGGGCGTAAGCGCTCGCGGGCAAGGGGACATACTTCACTTCGGCCACGAGTTTAGGCGCATTTTGCAGATAGAACTGCACGAACTCGGCAACTTCGGGCTTCTCCAGCGACTTCGCGTTGACATAGATAAAGATCGGACGCGAAAGCGGCGTGTACGTGCCGTTCTCCACGGCTTCGGGCGAGGGCATGACCGGGCCCTTGCCGCCGTCAATCGGGACGGCTTTGAGCTTGCCCTTGTTCTCGACGTAATACGCGAATCCGAAATACCCCAGTGCGTTCTTGTCGCGCGAGACGCCCTGTACCAGCACGTTGTCGTCCTCTGACGCGGTGAAGTCACCGCGGCTCGATTTAGACTTGCCGACCACGGCTTCGGTAAAGTAATCGAAGGTGCCGGAATCCGCGCCAGGGCCAAACAGTTTAAGCGGCTCGTTCGGCCAGGCCGGGTTAACCTGATTCCAGGTCGTGAATTTTCCCTGCGCGCCGGGTTCCCACATTTTCTTGAGTTCCGCGACGGTCAGGCTCTTGATCCAATTGTTTTGCGGGTTGACGACCACCGTCAAAGCGTCATAAGCAACCGGCAGCTCGATGTACTGGATGCCATTGGTTTTGCAGTCGTCCATCTCTTTTTTGAGGATGGGGCGCGAGGCATCGGAAATGTCAATTTCGCCGCGGCAGAACTTCTTAAATCCGCCCCCAGTTCCCGAAATGCCGACAGTGACGTTGACCTTGCCTTTTTTCGCCTTTTGAAACTCTTCGGCAACTGCCTCGGTCACGGGATAAACCGTACTTGAGCCGTCTATTTTGACCAGGTCCGCGGAGACCGCGTTGACCGACCACGCGACGAGAGCGGCCGCGACAGGTAATTTGAAATTCATGGATGTTCTCCGTTGGTGGAAACAGAGAGATCGTAACGTTTGGATGTTACGGTTTTGTGACTAACATGAAAGCCGCTAACGACCGAGGCTGTGTGCAAACGCAATGCAGTAAGCGGGTGTGATTAAGCGGAGAAGTTTTTTGTCGAGGTGCTGATGACGTAGCGAGGCGATCGCCAGCGCGCTCGGTTACGTCCTTATCGCACCGATCAATGCTCGCGTTCCCAGAATGTTCATTGCCCGCTTCAGGTTGTAGGCCAACACATGCAAACTCATTTCTGTTCGCACTCGCGGTAGTGTTCTGGTCAGGAAG
>JBOIGA010000326.1:0-2767 GCA_050741875.1 Burkholderiales bacterium | reverse complement strand
CTCCCCTTCCTTGAGCGGGACGTTGAAATCTTCACGTACGAGAACGCGCTTGTTGGCGAGATCGAGGTCGGTCATTTTGATTATGCTCATAGCGCGCTCTTTACGGTCTTGACGACGTTGTCGATGGTGAATCCAAAGTGCTTGAACACATCGGCGAAAGGCGCCGATTCACCAAAGGTGTCTATTCCGATCACCGCACCTTCGACACCGACATATTTTCTCCAATAATCAGTCACGCCGGCTTCGATCGCGATTCGCTTGATGCCGCCCGGCAGCACGCTTTGTTTGTAAGCCTCGCTCTCACGATCGAATACGCTCGTGCTCGGCATGGAGACGACGCGAACGAATATCCCTTCCTCCGCGAGCTTCTCCTGCGCGCCGATCGCGAGCTGCACTTCAGAACCCGTCGCGATGATGACCGCGCGAAGTTCACCCTGCGCTTCGGACAAGACGTAAGCTCCCTTCGCGATAGTCGCAACTTGCTCGGCGTTCCGCTTTTGCGGTGGAACGCTTTGCCGACTGAACAACAGGCAAGTGGGTCCTGAAGTCCTCTCGATGGCCGCTGCCCATGCCGCGATTGCTTCGATCGTGTCGCATGGCCGCCACACTTCCATATTGGGAATAAGCCTTAGACTCGCGGCCTGCTCGACCGCTTGATGCGTCGGCCCGTCTTCTCCTAAACCAATCGAATCGTGGCTGTAGACGAAGATCACCCGAATTTTCATCAGCGCCGCCATGCGCAGCGCATTTCGCGCATAGTCCGAAAACGTAAGGAAAGTGCCGCCATAAGGAATGATTCCGCCGTGCAGCGAAAGACCATTCATCACTGCCGACATCGCAAATTCGCGCACACCGTAGTAGATGTAATTGCCGCCTGCCTCCGCGATCGTTTTTGAACCCGACCAGAGCGTCAGATTCGAGCCGGTCAAATCGGCCGAGCCGCCGATCAATTCCGGCAGAATCAGCGCCAGCCCTTCGAGCGCGATTTGCGAAGCTTTCCGCGTTGCGATGTTGTCGGTTTTCTCGTTCGCTTGCGCGATCAACGAATCGACCCTGTCGCGAAAGTTGTCTGGGAGCTCGCCACCGATTCGGCGCCTGAATTCGCCGGCAAGATCCGGGTACGCTTTTTCGTAGGCCGCGAATCTGCGCTTCCAATCCGCTTCGAGCTCGCGCCCGTGTCCGCGCGCGTCCCACGTTTTGTAAATCTCATCCGGAATTTCGAAGGGCGGATAGCTCCAACCGATGTTGGGCCGCGTTGCTTCCACTTCCTTCGCACCTAACGCTTCACCGTGTGCTTTGTGGCTTCCGGCTTTGTTGGGCGCTCCCATTCCGATCACCGTCTTGCAGCAGATCAGCGAAGGTCTTGTGGTTTCCGCTTTCGCTGCGACGAGCGCGGCTTCGATCGCTTCGGTATCGTGGCCGTTGACGTTGGGCACGACGTGCCAGCCGTACGCTTCGAAACGCTTTGGTGTGTCGTCGGTAAACCAGCCTTGCACTCTGCCGTCGATGGAGACACCGTTGTCGTCGTAGAAACAAATCAACTTACCGAGCTTGAGCGTTCCCGCGAGCGAGCACGCTTCGTGCGAAATGCCTTCCATGAGATCGCCGTCGCCGGCGAAGACGTAGGTGAAATGGTCGACAATCTCGTGGCCCGGACGATTGAATTCCGCGGCGAGCGCTCGCGCGGCGATCGCCATGCCGATCGCATTGGCCAGGCCTTGTCCGAGCGGACCTGTCGTCGTTTCGACTCCCGGAGTCAGGCCATACTCCGGATGGCCCGGCGCTTTCGATCCGAGCTGACGGAAGCGTTTGATCTCTTCGATCGGCAAGTCATAACCCGTGAGATGCAAAAGCGCGTAGAGCAGCATCGAGCCGTGGCCATTGGAAACAACAAAACGGTCGCGGCCAGGCCATTTGGGATTGGCCGGATTGTGACGCAGATGGCGCATCCACAAGACTTCGGCGATTTCGGCCATTCCCATCGGCATACCGGGATGGCCCGAATTGGCGCGCTCGACGGCGTCCATGGCCAGCGCGCGAATCGCGTTGGTGGTCGGCTTGAAAATCGGATTCATCTAATCGGCGGCTCGCTTTCTTTCCATGAGGCGCAGAATCATCGGCGTCAGAATAAGCTGCATCGCGAGGCCCATTTTCCCGCCGGGGACAACGATGCAATTGGGACGCGACATGAACGAATCGTGGATCATCGCGAGGAGATAAGGGAAATCGACTCCCTTGGGGTTGCGGTAGCGGATGACGACCAGGCTTTCATCGAGTGTGGGAATGTCGCGGGCGACAAAGGGGTTCGATGTATCGACTGTCGGAACACGTTGGAAGTTGATATCGGTACGCGAAAATTGCGGCGTGATGTAGTGCACGTAATCGCGCATGCGCCGCAGGATGGTTTCGGTCACCGCTTCCACCGAGTAGCCGCGCAGCGTGCTGTCGCGGTGAATTTTTTGGATCCACTCGAGATTGACGATAGGAACGACGCCGATAAGCAAATCGGTGTACCTGGCGACATCGTTTTTGTCGGTAACGACGCCGCCGTGCAACCCTTCGTAAAATAAAACATCGCTGCCTTCCGGCAACGGCTGCCAAGGGGTGAAGGTTCCCGATTTCCCTTTGTGCTGCGCGGCCTCGTCGTCGTTGTGAAGGTAGGAGCGCATCTTGCCTGTTCCGGTTTCGCCAAATTGCCGGAACAAGCCCTCTAGCTCGTCAAACAAATTCGCTTCCGGACTAAAATGACTCAAGCGCAAGCCTTGTA
>JBOIGA010000325.1:0-2779 GCA_050741875.1 Burkholderiales bacterium | reverse complement strand
AGATTGACGCGGCGGGATTGCCCCCCGGGGTGGCCAAGGACGACTGTGATAGAATTTCGCGCGTTCGTTTGAGCGCCGCGACCGGAGCGGGTATCGAGCTTCTGTGCGACGCGATTCTCGCCAACACGCACGTTTCCCGACCAGAGCTGGAACCAGCGTAGAAGAACCTCTGATCAAGCCCCACATGAGCCGCGTTTCGACGAGAATGGGTTGGATGCTAGACAAGTGGCTAAGGATCAGTAGCCGGACTACGGCCTCCTTACGCAGCGGTTCTGCCGCTGCGTTCGTCGAATGGCCAGGCACGCCGGCAGGCGCAAAGCGCCTGCCACGGGCTTGGAGACGTAGACAGCCCATTATCGTCGAAACCCAGAGGGACGGCCGCTTTGCGGGCGCCTGGCATTGTTACTCGTCGCTTGTTTGGAATGACCAAACCGCACTCCTCGCGTCGCGCCATCCATCCCGCAAAGCAGCCGTCGCGGCCATGCGGGACTTGATCAGAGGTTCTTAATGCCTCCCAACGATCCCCAGTGGGGCAGGCGCAAGAACGAGGGTCCTCCCGACCTCGACGAGGTGTGGAGCCGCCTCAACCAGAAGTTGAGCGGTCTCTTTCGGGGACGCAAAGGGCCGCCTTCCGGCCCCGATTTCAAGCAAGTTCGCGGCGGATTCGGTTTCATCGTTCTGATCGCGGCCCTGCTTTGGGCGGCGAGCGGGTTCTACATCGTGGACGCGGGCGAACGCGGAGTCGTTCTGCGTTTCGGCGAATACGCCGTAACCACCAATCCGGGATTGCACTGGCATTTTCCGTGGCCGATCGAGTCGCGCGAAATCGTTGACGTCGCTCAAGTGCGCACCGTCGAAGTCGGCTACCGCAACAATGTCAAAAGCAAAGTGTCGAAAGAATCGCTGATGCTGACCGATGACAACAACATCATCGATCTGCAATTCGCTGTGCAGTATACGATCAAGGACGCCGAGGATTTTTTGTTCAACAACAGGAATCCGGAGGAATCGGTGCTGCAGGCCGCCGAGACGGCGATGCGCGAGATCGTCGGGAAAAATGGCATGGATTTCGCGTTGTACGAAGGCCGGACCGAGATCGCCGCCAACGGCAGAAAACTCATGCAGGGCATCCTCGATCGTTACAAAACGGGAATCAACATCAGCGTGGTGACGATGCAGAACGCCCAGCCTCCCGAGCAGGTGCAGGCGGCTTTTGACGACGCCGTCAAGGCCGGGCAGGACCGCGAGCGCAAAATCAACGAGGGCCAGACTTACGCCAACGAAGTGATCGAAACCGCCAAGGGCGACGCGTCCAGGCTGCTGCAGGAGGCGCAAGGCTACCGCTCGCGCGTGGTCGAAAGCGCTGAAGGCGAAGCGTCGCGCTTCAATCAGATCCTGAACGAGTACGCCAAAGCGCCCGAGGTCACTCGCGAGCGCCTCTATCTCGACGCGATGCAGCAGGTGCTATCGAACACGAGCACGGTGCTCATTGACCAGAAGGGCGGCGGCAATCTTTTGTTTCTTCCGCTCGACAAGATCATTCAGGGAACCGCTGAGCGTTCGGCTAACCAGGCGCCGCGACCCGTGCCGCCCGAAGCCGCCGCCCCCGATGCTTCGGGGCGCTCGCGCGATGCATTCCGTAGCCGGGAAAGAGAACAGCGTCAATGAGAAGCGGCTTGATAATCGGTGTGCTTGTCCTCATCATCGCCTCAATGAGTGTATTCACTGTGGATGAGCGCGAATACGCGATCGTTTTTCAGTTGGGCGAAGTCGTTGAGATCAAAAAAGAGCCCGGGCTTTATTTCAAAATCCCGCTCGTGCAAAACGTCCGCTTTTTCGATTCGCGAATCCAGACGCTGGATGCCGCCGAACCCGAGCGCTTTTTGACGTCAGAGAAGAAGAACGTTCTCGTCGACGCTTTCGTCAAGTGGCGCGTCGAGGACCCGAAGCAGTACTACATCAGTGTCGGCGGCAACAAAGCGCTCGCCGAAACACGCTTGCAGCAGACGATCGTCGATGCCTTGCGCGCCGAATTCGGCCGGCGCACGATTCCGCAGGTCGTCTCTGGGCAGCGCGACGACATCATGGAAATCTTGCGCACTCGAGCCGACCAGGACGCCAAGGCGATCGGCGTTTCGGTTGTCGACGTGCGCATAAAAAGAGTCGATCTTCCCCAGGAAGTCTCCGAATCGGTTTACCGAAGAATGGAAGCCGGCCGGAAAGAAGTCGCGCAGGCGCTGCGCTCGCAAGGCGATGCCGAGTCGACGAAAATCCGCGCCGACGCCGACCGCCAGCGCGAAGTCATGCTGGCCGAGGCGTACAGCGAGGCGCAGAAAACAAGAGGGCAGGGCGACGCCAAGGCTTCGGCGATTTACGCCGATGCCTACCAGCGAAACCCGGAGTTCTATTCGTTCTACCGCAGCCTTGAAGCGTACCGTCAGGGCTTCAAAAATAAGAGCGACGTACTCGTGCTCGAGCCCAATTCAGAATTTTTCAAATACTTCAGGGGCGCCGACAAACCACAAACGAGCAAGCCCCCGAAATAGGGTCTCAGGGAACCTCTGCATGAGTCCTACACGGATCGCGTTTCGACGAGAATGGGTTGGCTACTAGACGAGCGGCTGAGGATCAGTAGCCAGACTACGGCCTCAGACGCTCGGCGACGTAGACGGGCCATTATCGTCGAAACCCAAGGGGACGGGGCTTTGCGGGCGATCTGTCTTGTCGCGCTCCTGGCGAAGGGGTCAACCATTCGCTGCGTCGCGCTTCGCGCATCTCA
>JBOIGA010000324.1:0-2795 GCA_050741875.1 Burkholderiales bacterium | reverse complement strand
CATCGGGACCGTGCCGATCTATCAGGCGCTGGAAAAAGTCGACGGCAAGGCCGAAGAGCTGACCTGGGAAATCTATCGCGACACCTTGATCGAGCAGGCCGAGCAGGGGGTGGACTACTTCACCATCCATGCCGGCGTTAGGCTTCCCTTCATTCCCTTGACCGCCAAGCGCATGACCGGAATCGTTTCCCGCGGCGGTTCGATCATGGCGAAGTGGTGTCTCGCGCACCACCAGGAAAGCTTCCTCTACACCCGCTTCGAGGAAATCTGCGAGATCATGAAGGTCTACGACGTCTCGTTCTCGCTCGGCGACGGGCTTCGACCCGGCTCCATTTACGACGCCAACGACGAGGCGCAGATCGCCGAGCTCAAGACCTTGGGGGAACTGACTGAAATCGCCTGGAAGCACGACGTGCAGACGATGATCGAAGGTCCCGGGCATATTCCGATGCATCTCATCAAAGAGAACGTGGAACTGCAGCTCAAGTATTGCCATGAAGCGCCGTTCTACACTTTAGGGCCGCTCACCACCGACATCGCTCCGGGATACGATCACATCACTTCCGCGATCGGCGCCGCCATGATCGGCTGGTATGGCACCGCGATGCTTTGTTATGTCACGCCGAAAGAGCACCTGGGGCTGCCCGACAAGGATGACGTCAAGGATGGAATCATCGCCTACAAGATCGCCGCGCACGCCGCCGATCTCGGCAAAGGTCATCCGGGTGCGCAGATCCGCGACAACGCTCTTTCCAAAGCCCGCTTCGAATTTCGCTGGGCCGACCAGTTCAATCTCGGGCTCGACCCGGAAAAAGCCAAGGCCTTCCACGACGAGACTCTCCCACAGGAGGGCGCCAAGCTCGCGCACTTCTGTTCGATGTGTGGCCCGCACTTCTGTTCGATGAAAATCACCCAGGACGTGCGCGAGTATGCGGCGCAAAAAAACTTGAGTGAATCGGAAGCTGTGACGAAGGGTTTGAAGGAGAAAGCCGAGGAGTTCATCGAGCAGGGCGGCGAAGTTTACCGCAAAGTGTAATTTTCAAATCGCGTTCGGATTGCGAAATTTCCATGACCCTTCGCATGTATCACAATCCGCGTTGCAGCAAGAGCCGCGCGACTTTGGCGCTACTGCGGGAAGCGGGGGAGGAACCCGAAATAATCGAGTATCTCAAAACTCCGCCGGACCCGAACGAACTCGACATGCTGTGCAAGAAGCTCGGCCTCCACCCTCGCCAACTCTTCAAGGAGGACCGGGCTAAAGAGCTTGGCCTCAAGGCGAGCGATGAGCGCCCGCGAGCGGAATGGCTGCGACTCCTCGCAGATAATCCAGTGTTGATCGAACGCCCCATCGTGGTCAAGGGTGATCAAGCCCGTCTCGGCCGTCCACCGGAGGCGGTGAAAGCGCTGCTTTAAGTAACTTCTCCGGCTTCCAGTGCTTTGTAAGCCGGCTTGCAATTCTCCGCGAGCTTTGAAAGAATTCAGCCTATTTCTTTCAAAGCTACCAACCGAATTAAAAGTTTCTTTCAAAGCAGGTGAACCCAAGCGACTTCATCAAAGCCTCGACCGGGCGAGTCATCCGCACCCCGCAAGGGTTTCATGCCTTCGCACCCGCGCCGCTACCGCCTCCGATCAGTTATGACGTTGACTTGGTTAACCTGCTGTCGAGAGCCGATGCCGCGTTGTCGGAACTTTCCGGGCTCGGCCATACGCTTCCCAACCCGCATCTTCTCATCGCGCCGTATGTTCGCCGTGAGGCCGTGGTGTCATCGCGCATCGAGGGCACGCAGGCAAGCTTGCACGATCTGCTAATCGAAGAGCTCGATTCGGAGGCCGCGTTGCCTCGCCGCCATGAGGACGTGCTCGAAGTTCGCAACTACGTGCTCGCGCTCGAATACGGGATGGCGCGGCTTGAAAAGCTACCGCTCAGTTTGCGTTTGGTGCGCGAGATTCACGAACGATTGATGCGCGGCGTGCGCGGTGATCGCACGACTCCCGGAGAATTCCGCCGTTCGCAAAACTGGGTCGGCCCTTCTGGCTCGACTCCAGCGAATGCGCCATTCGTTCCCCCGCCAGTGCGCGAGATGCACGAATGTTTGAACGATTGGGAGAAGTTTCTCCATGACCACGATACTTTTCCCGATCTTATCCACGCGGCAATCGCGCACGCGCAATTCGAGGCAATCCACCCCTTCCTCGATGGCAATGGCCGCGTTGGCCGGCTCCTTATCACGCTCGAGCTCATCGGACGAAAGCGACTGAGCCAGCCGTTACTCTATCTCTCGGCATTTATCGAAGCGTACAGGCAGGATTACTACGAGCTGCTGCAGCGCATTCGCACCCACGGCGATTGGTCGCGCTGGATTCGCTACTTCCTTGCGGGCGTCGAGCAAATCGCGCGGGATGCAAGCGGCCAAACGAGAGCCTTGCTCGACCTTCGCGCGCGGCTGCGCGAGGACTTCACCAACAAACCTCGCACGCAGCAACTCATAGACAAGCTTTTCGAAAATCCCTACATAACCGTCGCCCGCGCGGAACGGTTGCTCAAGGTCAGCAATCCAACGGCCCGTGCGATGATCAACGATCTCGTTGCCCACAAAGTGCTTGAAGAAGCGTCGGGGCGGCGGTGGGCCAAGCTCTACATTGCGCGCGCGATTCTGCGAATCGTTGAGGGAACGGCGTAGCGAAAAATGACTGCAAGTTAACCCTGGCGGCAGCGAACGAAACCGAACGCGCCGGTTGCAGACGGACATGAGCTTCGGCTCGACGCAAAATTTCAACACGGACGAACCTTCATC
>JBOIGA010000323.1:0-2805 GCA_050741875.1 Burkholderiales bacterium | reverse complement strand
GACCAGCCGAAGCCGGGCTTTGCCCATCTTCGCGTGTAGCCAACCCATTCTCGTCGAAACGCGATCCGTGTGCGACTTAATCAGAGGTTCCTTGACGGAACGGATGCTCGCGAACGATCATGTCGTCGCGTTCCGCTCCCGTCGAAATCAGATTGACCGGCACTTCGCAAATCTCCTCGATTCGACCGAGGTAACGGCGAGCGGCTTCAGGCAATTGGGCAAAGCGCTTTAACCCGAGCGTTGACGCCTCCCATCCGGGCAATTCTTCGTAGACCGGCTCGCCCCATGCAGCCGCCGAAACGGCTTTGCCGGGCGAATTATAGCCGACCGCAATACGCAAGCTCTTGACTCCGTCGAGCACGTCGAGTTTGGTCACGCACAGCGAAGTTACGCCGTTCAACTGGATGGCACGCTTCAAAACCGCGGCGTCGAACCATCCGCAGCGGCGCGGCCGTCCTGTAACCGAGCCGAATTCGCGCCCGCGGGCCGCGAGACGCGCGCCTACATCGTCATCCAATTCGGTAGGAAAAGGTCCTTCGCCGACTCTCGTTGTGTACGCCTTGGTGATTCCCAAAACGGTGTGCAGATGACGCGGCCCGATCCCGCTTCCGATCGCGGCCTGACCGGCGACGCAGTTGCTCGAGGTGACAAAAGGATACGTTCCGTGGTCCACGTCGAGCATCGTCCCTTGTGCGCCTTCGAACAGGATATTGCTTTCGGCTTGAATCGCGCGAGCGATAATATCGGAAACGTCGCCGGCGAGCGGGCGCAAACGGGAGCTGAGCGCGAGCAGTTCGTCCAGCACTCTTACGCCATCGACCGGCTCGGCGTGGAAGTAACTTTTCAACACGAAATTATGAAAATCATCGAGCGCCCTGATTTTCTCGGCGCAGCGTATCGGGTCGAACAAATCCTCCACTCGCAGCGCCCGGCGGGCAACTTTGTCTTCGTACGCGGGACCGATGCCTCGACCCGTGGTTCCGATCCTGTTGGCGCCGCTCTCGCGCGCGCGGTCGAGCGCGGCGTGATACGGAAGCACGAGGGCGCATGCAGTGCTAATGGTCAGTCGGCTAGTCACGGCGATCCCGGATTTCTCCAGGAGATCGACTTCGTCGAACAGTGCCGGCGGAGAAACGACGACACCGTTGCCGATCAAGCAGGCGACGTCGCGGCGGAGAATTCCCGAAGGAATGAGGCGCAGAATCGTCTTCTCGCCGTTGATGACGAGAGTGTGCCCGGCATTGTGCCCGCCCTGAAAGCGGACGACGACCTGTGCGTCCGCTGTCAGCCAGTCGACGACTTTGCCCTTGCCTTCGTCGCCCCACTGGGTGCCGATGACAACGACGTTCATCGCGGTTCCACCCGCCATTCGCCATCGCGCAGAACGAGCGCGGAATCGCAATCGCTTTGTTCTTCTCCCGGCATCGCAGTGATGACGCGCTCTCCGGACTGGCGCAGCTCGGCGATCTTTATTTTCAGCGCGCGATCCTGCGCGTATGGCGCGAGTATCAGACGCGAGCGGCCTTCGGATGGCGCCACTCGCGCGAGCTCGCGAAGATCGATGGTGAATCCGGTGGCGGGGCGGGCGTTGCCAAACGCCTTGCCGACGTCATCGTAGCGCCCGCCGTAGCCCAGCGCGCGGTCGCCGCCAAAAGCCGAGAATACGACCCCGTTGTGATACTGATAGCCGCGAAGCTCGGCGAGATCGACGGAAATCGCGTCACCGCATTCGGCCAGTCTGCGCAAGTCCGCAAGCGCTCGCGCGATTTCGGGATCGTCGGGCAATTCGCTCGCCGCACGATCCAGGACATCGATGCCGCCGTAAAGCGTGGGCAATGTGATCATCCCTTTACGGTCGGCGGCGGGAAGATCGCGAGTCAGAAGACTGATCTCGGTTTCATCCTTGGCTTTCACCGCGGCGAAGACTTCCGCTTCCAACTCTGGCGCGACTCGCGCGCGTTTGATGAGAGCGCGAAACACCTTGACATGCCCGAGGTCGAGCCGGATATCTGGAACTTTTGTCATGCGCAAGGCATCGAGCATCAGTTTAACGACTTCCATGTCGGCCTCGAGCCCCGGGTGTCCGTAAACTTCGGCGCCGATCTGTTGCATCTCGCGCGTCCCCGACACACCTGCCGGGATGGTCCGCACGACGCTTCCGGCGTAGCACAATCGAGTCATCCGGGACCGCCGCAGAAGATGCGCGTCAATTCGGGCGACCTGCGGAGTGATGTCAGCGCGCAATCCCATCATTCTCCCCGACAACTGATCGACGAGTTTGAACGTTGCGAGATCGAGGTCGTGGCCGGTTCCGGTCAGGAGCGACTCGGTGAATTCGATGAGGGGGGGAATGACCTGCTCGTAACCGTGACTGGCGAAAAGTCCGAGCAGCGCGCTGCGCAAGCGTTCGATTTTCTCGGCTTCGGGCGGAAGAATGTCCTCAATGTGCTCGGGCAAAATCCAGGTGCGCATAGGAACCTCTGATTAGCTCCCTATTTGACGAGGAAGAGCAGAAGCAAGCCGGCAAGCATCGACGTAAGGCCAATAAAACGAAGTTGTCCGTCGGAGAGCTCGGTGAGTTTTCTGAAAGTCTCGCGCCAGACCGTGGGAATTAGAAAAGGCAAAACGCCTTCTAGCACGAGCACGAGCGCGAACGCGATGAGCAGGTTCTCCCCCATGCTTAGGGAATCTCTGCATAAGTCCCGCACGGTCGCGACGGCGGCTTTGCGGGATGAGATGCGCGAAGCGCGACGCAGCGAATGGTTGACCCCTTCGCAAGGAGCGCGACAAGACAGCTCGCCCGCA
>JBOIGA010000322.1:0-2817 GCA_050741875.1 Burkholderiales bacterium | reverse complement strand
ACGGGAGCACGGACAAATCTTCAATGAGTGCTTTCACCGTGGCAACGCTGTCGGCGCGGTTGGTTCCGATGACACCGGTTGGCCCGCGCTTGATCCAGCCAGTGGCGTAGAGGCCCACCGAGACACTGTCACTACCATTCAGCAGCCGTCCGTCCCGGTTAGGGAAAATGCCTCGTCCCTCGTCAAACGGCACGTCCGGAATGGGTATTCCTTTGTAACCGATGCTCCGAAAAAGCAGGCCGCACTGTAATTCGAGCATCTCGTTTGTTTCTCTGGCTACTTGATGGAATGGACCTCCCTCAAGATGGTTCTTGGCCAGCACAACGCGTTCGAGCCGCTGATCGCCAACAAGCGCAACAGGGGTTCGCAGAAAATGAAAGAAAATGCGCCGAGGCTTAGACCCGTTCGAGCGCGCTGCAAAGCTTTGGAAGATTCCCACGTTCTTGGCATTGTTTGTATTGTTCTTGTCGCTCAGCTCCGTCTCGCTTTCGGGATTGAGTATCAGGTCCTCTGGGGCGACCACTGGATCGCAGTCCGTCACGTCGCCCAGTTCCCTCAACTCCTTGCTGGTGAACTTGGCCTGGGCGGGTCCGCGCCTTCCCACTACGTGAATCGCCCTGACCTTGCTTCCCGCCAAAACTTCAAGCGCGTGCTCAGCGATGTCGGTGTGCCTCAGTTCGTCGACAGGCTTCGCAAGGATGCGGCAGACATCCGCCGCGACGTTGCCCTGCCCGACAATAACTGCTACTTGCTGTGAGAGATCAAACGTATGGTCGCGGTAATCAGGATGGCCGTTATACCAGCCGACAAACTCGGTCGCCGTATGGCTACCCGGTAGCTCCTCACCGGCAATTCCAAGCTGCCGATCGGTCTCTGCGCCGCAAGCGAAAATTACCGCGTGATGGGTGCCGCGCAGGTCGTGAATGCTGACGTCGCGCCCAACCATGACGTTTCCAAAAAAATTAAAGTTGGGAGTGCGCGCGATCCTGTCGTATACGAGGATCGCTTCCTTGAGTTTGGGATGATCGGGAGCGACGCCATTGCGCACCAATCCATAGGGTGCTGGAAGCCGTTCCAGCATATTGACGGAAACAATATACCCGGAACGGAAAAGCGCCTCGGCGGCATAAAACCCGCTCGGCCCGCTGCCTACGATGGCGACACGCAAAGGGTTCTGCTCCGACCCCAGCTTGCCGCTCATCACACTTCAGAAGCCCAGCTCCGCCTTTGTCTTTTCCGCCGTTGGCAAGGGAGTCTGCTTTTCGCTAATTGTGGGAAGTTTCGGCGCGCGTTTTGCGTTAATTTCAATCCAATGAGCTTGATCCTCCGGCATGTCGGTCGTCTCGTAGATCGCGTGAACCGGGCACGCCGGAATGCAAGCGCCGCAGTCGATGCACACATCGGGATCGATGTACATCCGCTGTTCGTCGCCATGGAAGCACTCGACGGGGCAAGTCGTCACGCAATCGGTAAAGCGGCAAAGATTGCAATTCGCCGTGACTACGTGGGTCATAAAAACTTTAATGACCCTCGTCTCTAAGCGAATTTATCTTACCCGCCATGAAAAAGTCGTACGCGTGCAGGCCATTGATCTTTTTCGTATAGAGCACCACCGTGCAGAAGCCCCACCCGAAGTTAATCACGGGGTGGTGCCATACAGTATCAGCCAGTCCTGCCACCTTTTTCACAAATTCAAACGCCGAGCTGAAATCGCCGAATGTGAACGTCTTCTCGATCTTTGTGCAATCGGCGGTAATCGCCCATCCGGGCGCTTCCGGGAGAAGGCGCTGCGCCTCCTCCCGTGTCAGGGGCGGAACCCCGCCTCGACAAGGCTTGCAAACGTCAGGATCTAGAACAGCCTCACTACCTTCCATCAACTGATGTCAAAACGATGCTGAAACTTACTAAACCAGCTCGATTTGAACTAGGTTATCTGCCTGACAACCAGCTCCGCCCAAATTACAGTGCGCCGACGAAGTCGTTGAATTTACCGCTGAGCCGCTTCGGCTCAAGCTTGGCCAATAACCCAAATTGGCTGCGGCTAAACCCTCCAGAACGTCGATGCTCAATTCCGCCCTACCTTCAAATGAGCCACGACCGTTGAACACCCGCACGTAGTCACCATCCTTAATGTTGCGATTTGCAGCATCCTTGGGGTGAATAACGACAATCTGTTCGCCCTGGCGGCGTTGTTGAACGGGCTCGTTCGCATATTGCGAATTCAAAAAGGCGTGGGGCTTAGGAGAAATCAGACTAATTGGGTAGCGTTTAGCGAGTTCCTTGTTGGCCCCGAACGACTCAAGTGGTGGAATATAGTTCGGTACGGGATCGACCGGATCACCGGGTTGCATTTCATTGTAGCCATTGCGCCAAACAGGCACGATGAAGTTTCCATTGTCGGCTGCGCTGGCCTTGAACTCGCATTTTCCCGATGGTGTTTTGAAGTTGCCCTCGGCGTGTGGCGCCCGCTTATCAGGCGCACCTACATTAAGGCGCATCCATCCTACCTCTTTAAGCTTCTCCAATGTGATGCCCGCCATAGCAGGCGCATCCCAGTCATACATTTTCGTCAGCAACTCATCATCGCTCATGTCCCAGTAGTCGTCGTCGAAGCCCATGGTCTTGGCGAGCCGGCGGAACATTTCAATGTTCGGCAAGCATTCCCCCGGTGCAGGGATAGCCGGCTGGTTGAGCATCACGTAAAGGTGGCCCCAAGTCACCTGGAGGTCGTATTGCTCAGCCTGCAAGGTTGCTGGAAGGAGAATATCGGCATAGCGCGCAGTGTCGGTAATGAATAGTTCGCTCACTACCGTGAAC
>JBOIGA010000321.1:0-2852 GCA_050741875.1 Burkholderiales bacterium | reverse complement strand
ACTGGATTGGGCTTGGCAGAACTACTTCATTACCGAGTAGTTTTTTTTGGGTGATTTGATCGAGGAGTGAACATGAAAAATTCCCGCGCGATAGCAATGATTGGTTTTTCACTTTTGATTGGCCTGGTTGCCGTTGTGCTTGCGGCGCGCTGGATATCGCAGCAGGCGAGCCTCGCAACCACTCAAGTCGTCGTCGCCTCACGCGATGTAGATCTGGGAAGTGTCCTCAACCCATCGATGATGCAGGTTGTGACGTGGCCTAGCGGCAGTATTCCGGATGGCGCAATCAATGATCTCAATACGCTCGACGGACGCGTCGTCAAAACCAGCGTCCTGCGCGGCGAGCCTCTGCTCGAAGCCAAACTCGCACCTGTCGGAACAAAAGGCGGGCTGTCCGCGGTTATCAACGAAGGCAAGCGCGCGATCACCGTGAAAGTGAACGAAGTTATCGGCGTGGCGGGGTTTGCGCTTCCCGGAAACCATGTCGATGTGATGGTGAATACGCAAGACACGGCCGATAAACCCATCTCCAAAATCGTGCTCGAGCAAATTCTCGTGCTCGCGGTAGCGCAGGAAGCGAGCCGCGACGAAACCAAGCCCAAGGTCGTGAACGCCGTGACATTGGAAGTCACGCCCGAAGAAGCAGAAAAGCTCGATCTCGCGCGCAGCATCGGCAACCTGTCATTGGTGTTGCGTAACCAAATCGACAAGGATCCGATTCTAAGCGTGGGAATGCGCAAGGCCGATCTGTTGAAAATCGCTGAAGCGCCTCCTCCACCCGCGAAGGAAGAGCCGAAGGTGGAAGCAAAGCCAGTGAAGAAAGCGGTTGTGCGGAAACGGGCTCCTGCTCCCGCGGTTGAGCCCAAGAAAGACCTGGTCGAAATCATTCGCGGAGTGCAGAAGTCGTCTGTGGAAATTTAACCGGAGCGCGGGACAGAGTTCATGCAACGGAAAAAGGGGAACCGTCAATGAAAGTTGAATGTAGGTCGCATAGCGTCGCAAAAGAGTTGCTTACCGCGACTGGGATAATGCTGATGTTGCTCTTCCCAGCGCAGTACTCCTCAGCGGCAAAGCCGAAGCTCGCTCCGCAGGATGCCGCTGGCCAGCCTGCCACAGACGCAATCATCGAGCCCGCGCAAATCGGGCCGAACATGCAGCTCACGATTGGCAAATCCACGCTGCTCAGAATGCCTGCTCCGGTTGACCGCGTTTCCATCGGTAGCCCTGATATTGCGGACGTGACACTGATTAGCCCGCGGGAGCTTTACCTCCTCGGAAAAAACATTGGCACGACCAATCTGATCCTCTGGAGCAAGACAAAAGGCGCGACGATCATAGACATTTCCGTCAATTTCGATATCAGCAGCTTGCGTGATCAGTTCCGCCGATTGATGCCGAATGAACCCGGGATCAAGGTGGACATGTCCGCAGAGTTTCTCGTTCTGGATGGAACTGTTTCGAGTGCACTGGCGGTTGACCAGGCTGTTCAAATCGCGCAGTCGTATGTGAACAAGCTTAACCGGGGTTTGGTGTTGCCAGTTACCGCAGGCGATGGCCAAGCTCAAGGGGGAACGACCGTGAGCATTGGCCGAACTGATCCAAAAGCCGTACAGGAGGTGGCGGGTAACTTCGTCATCAATCGCCTGAAGGTCGCTTCTCCCCAACAAGTGATGCTCGAGGTCAAGGTGGCTGAAGTGAACAAGAATCTGCTGGATCGACTCGGCGTGGAGTTTCGGGGGACCCGCACCAACGGGGACATAACTTACGGTCTGTTCAATCAGTTCGGCGACGTTGTCGGCGACACCTTAACCCCAGACGGTCGTCTGCCTATCCTCAGCCAAAATATTGGTCAATTCATTGGCATAAAGAGCATCGACAAACTGATAGCGATTGACGCGGAGAAGCAGGATGGTCTCGTGAAGATTCTCGCGGAGCCGAACCTCATCGCGATCAGCGGACAAGAAGCCGAGTTTCTCGCTGGGGGCAAGATCTTTATTCCGGTTGCCCGCGACAGCGGTACCGGTGGGACCACCATCACTCTCGAAGAAAAGGAATTCGGCGTTGGGCTGAAATTCACGCCGACGGTAATCGAGGGTACGCGAATAAACTTACGGGTTGCGCCGGAAGTGTCCGAGCTTTCGCAGACGGGTACTCCATTTACAACGGTCGGCGGTGTGACCGCGGTTCTTCCTTCATTTACCACAAGGCGCGCAGCAACCACCGTGCAACTCAATGACGGGCAAAGCTTCGCGATCGCGGGGCTTATCAGGAACAACGTTACGGAAACGGTGAGACGTTTCCCGGTTCTGGGCGAACTCCCGGTACTTGGAGCTTTGTTCAGGAGCAGCGAGTTTCAAACCGATCGGTCGGAGCTTCTGTTTGTCATCACTCCGCGGCTCGTCAAGCCTTTGCCGCCGAATTATGCGCTGCCGACTGACAGCTTCCAGTCGCCGAATCGCGCCGAGTTTTTCCTCGAGGGCAAGATGGAAGGAAGCGGTCATTCCGAGTTTCCCCCAGCTAAAACTGTCCCCTCGCAGCCGGCCGCGGGCGGATTCGAAGTCAAGTAAGGAGAAATCATGCTTAAAACATTCTCAGTAGCAATCGCCGCCTCGTTGCTTGCCGGTTGCGTGAACACGGGTACTCCGAAACTGGACGACCGCTTCGGCTACGCCGTGAACGCGGCGAAGGCGCAGCAGACGATCAATCCCGATGCTTCTCTCAACACCGATCCAGTGACGGGAATCGATGGGCCGTCAGCGGATGCAGCGATAGATGAATACAAGGAATCTTTCGTGACCCCGCCGCCGCCTCCCACTGTTATCAATATCGGCGGCGGTATAACTGGACAGTAA
>JBOIGA010000320.1:0-2888 GCA_050741875.1 Burkholderiales bacterium | reverse complement strand
TGCCGATTGAAAAAGTGATCGCCGATCCGGTGGAAGCGTTGCGAGGGCGCGAGCCTTCGCCGCATCCGGCGATTCCGTTGCCGCGAAATCTGTATGGCGCTGATCGCCGGAATTCGCCCGGTTTGAATCTCACCAATCCCGACACACTTGCGGCGCTGGCAAAGGCGATGAAGCAACGGAGCGAGTGGCAGGCCGCTCCGTTGATCGCGGGGAAAGCATGGCGAGGTGAAGAACGCGCGCTCTTCGATCCCGCCGATCGAACGCGTCGACTCGGCAGTGTGATTGAAGCGAGCGAAGAAGCGCTTGAGACAGCGCTCGCCGTTGCACACGCGGCCTTTGGGGAATGGGATGCGACACCCGCGCAAGGCCGCGCGCGAGTTCTTGAGCGCGCCGCGGAACTTTTTGAGCAGCGTCGGGCGGAACTCACCGCGCTCATCGTGCGCGAAGGCGGCAGGACCATCCCCGACGCGCTCGCCGAAATTCGCGAAGCCACGGACTACTGCCGCTATTACGCCGCGGAAACGAGGCGTTTGTTCTCAGCGCCCAACTCGCTTCCCGGCCCAAGCGGGGAAGACAATACCCTCGGGCTGCACGGGCGCGGCGTGTTCGCGGCTCTAAGTCCATGGAATTTTCCGCTGGCGATTTTCACCGGCCAGATTACCGCCGCTCTTGCTGCGGGGAACAGCGTGATCGCCAAGCCCGCCGAGCAAACTCCACTCGTCGCGATGCGAGCCGTCGAGTTATTGCATGAGGCGGGAATTCCCGCCGAAGTTCTTAACTTCGTTCCGGGCGCGGGGGATTCGATTGGCGCAAAGCTCGTTGCCGATTCGAGAATTTCCGGAGTCGTGTTCACGGGTTCGACTGAAACCGCTCTCGCGATCAATCGGGCGCTCGCGGCGAGGGAAGGTCCGATCGCTCCGCTCATCGCCGAAACGGGAGGAATGAACGCGATCGTCGCCGATAGCTCGGCGTTGGCGGAACAGTTGGTGGCTGACGTCATTCAATCGGCATTCAACAGCGCGGGACAACGTTGTTCAGCGGCGCGCTTGTTATTCGTGCAGGAGGATATCGCTGACCAAGTAATCGAGTTGCTTGCGGGCGCGATCGACGAGCTCAAACTGGGCGATCCGTCCTTGCTCTCAACTGACGTTGGCCCGCTCATCGACGAGAAAGCGAGGAAGGCATTGCAGAAGTATTGCGAATCGCAACGCGCGCCGCTGCTCGCCACCGCGCCGCTCTCGTCGGGTAGTGAACGGGGAGTTTTTTTCGTGCCGCGAATGTACGAGATATCGATCGAGCACATTCCCCAGCGCGAAGTTTTCGGTCCTATCCTGCACGTGATCCGCTGGAAAGCGAACGAACTCGATTCGGTTATCGCCGCGATCAACAACGCCGGTTACGGATTGACTTTGGGCATCCACAGTCGCATCGAAGAAACCATAGACGAAATTCGCGCACGCGTGCACGCGGGTAACGTCTACGTCAATCGAAACATCATTGGCGCAGTGGTCGGCGTGCAGCCGTTCGGTGGAGAAGGCTTATCCGGCACCGGTCCGAAAGCCGGCGGCCCAAACTATCTAGTCCGCTTTGCGCTTGAGAAGAGCGTTTCAGTCAATACCGCCGCGATCGGCGGAAATGCATCGCTGCTGGCGCTTGATGACGACAAGAGTGAATAGCGCGCTTTCCCTGATGGGCACATCAGCGTACACTTAGGCGTACAGAAGGAGTTACTCATGCGGAAGAAACTGTCGATTACCGAAGCCAGAAATCAACTTACCCTCTTGCCCGAGCTACTCGCCGAGCCGGATGACGAACTGGTTATTACGCGTCGAGGTGAGCCTGTGTTGGCGGTGCTTCCCTGGGAACAGTACGACGCTATTCGCGAGACGCTGGAGATCATGGCGGACGAATCTCTGTTTGATGCGCTCAAGCAAAGCATTCAGCAGGCGCGCAAGTCCGGCTTGTCGTGGGACAAGGTCAAGGCCGATCTCAAGTTGTGACGTATCGCATCGTTGTTACGCCTTTGGCCAGAGATATGCTGGTAGCGATCGCCGATCGTCGTGTCAAACAACTCATTGCCAAGCGGATTGATGGACTGACGAACGAACCGAATCAGCAAGGGAAATCGCTTGTCGGTCCGCTCAAGGGTTATCGCAGCATTCGCGCTGCAGGGCAGCGTTACCGAATAATCTATCAAGTCAACATGGGTCAAGCGCTGGTGTTCGTGCTTACAGTGGGAATTCGAAAAGAAGGAGCGAAGCAGGATATTTATACGCTTGCTCAAAAGCTTTTCCGGTCTGGACTACTCGAATCACCGAAACTTCGGCAGCCGAGAAAGAAACCGAGGAAGTCACGCGGGACGGGCGGGACTTAACTACGCAACGCCCCCGAACGGCGTTCGCGAGCTATGCGCGCGGCACTTGAGCACCTTTCCTGCGGGTTAACGTTGCGAATTCACAGCCGGATCGAAGGAACGATTGCATACATTCGTAAGCGAGTGCGCGCGGGCAATGTCTACATCAATCGCAAACATCATCGGCGCAGTTGTCGGCGTGCAGCCGTTCGGTGGGGAAGGTCTGTCAGGAACCGGGCCAAAAGCCGGCGGTCCGAATTATCTAGTCCGTTTCGCGCTGAGAAGAGCGTTTCGGTCAATACCGCGGCAATCGGCGGCAATGCTTCCTTGCTGGCGCTCGATGACGACGACAGTGAATAGCCGCGGTCTTTCACTCATGCCCTTACCAGTGCACACTTGTGCCGTAATGTCTGATAATCCTTAAGCCGGCCTCCGCGCCGCGGTTTTTTCGCGGCGCAGGTAAAGTGGAATTTCACTCGTCTACTTTGCCTAACGGAGGCCAACATGAAGTATATCGGGATTGATCTGCACGCGA
>JBOIGA010000319.1:0-2892 GCA_050741875.1 Burkholderiales bacterium | reverse complement strand
TGGTAAACATTTCGGCGCCGATGCGGTTCACGGCAGGTCGGCAGATGACCTCAATCTCGACCAGCACGTCGCGCGGTAGCCGGGCGACTTGCACGGTCGAGCGGGCGGGCTTGTACGCGCCGAAATAGCGCTCGTACACCGCGTTCAGGCGCGCGAACTCGTTCAGGTCTTGGACGAACACCGTGGTCTTGACCACATCCTTTAACGAGGCGCCGGCGGCGGTTAACACGGCCTCAAGGTTGGCGAAGACCTGCTCGGTCTGCGCCTCGATGTCTTCGGACACGAGTTCGCCCGCCGCAGTGAGCGGAATCTGGCCCGAGCTGAACAGCCATCCGTCGATGACGATGGCCTGGGAATAGGGGCCGATGGCTTGTGGGGCATTTTTGGTCTGGACGATCTTCATGCGTGCGCTCCTTTGGCGAAGAAAATGCCCGAGCCGCCGGCGGCGCCGTAGCGCGCCAGGGTCAATCCCTCCAGGTCAATCTCAGTTCGGCGGCCGGAAATGAGGTCGGACATGACGCGGCCCGTACCTGCGGCCATGGTCCAACCGAGCGTGCCATGGCCCATGCTCAGATAGAGATTGGGATAGGGGCTCGGACCGACGATCGGGGTGCCGTCCGGCGTCATGGGCCTTAAGCCTGTCCAGAAATCCGCCCGCGATACGTCACCCCCGCGCGGGAAAAGATCGGTTACCACGTGGTCCAGCGTGTCCCGCCGCGCCTGGCGCAGCTTGAGGTTGTAGCCGACCAGTTCGGCACTGCCGCCCACGCGGATGCGATCCCCCAAGCGCGTGACCGCCACCTTGTAGGTTTCATCCATCACGGTGGATTCGGGCGCGCTCGCGGGGTCGGTGATCGGCACCGTGATCGAATACCCTTTCACCGGATAGATCGGGATGCGGACTCCCAACGGTCGCAATAGCAGCGGCGAGTAGCTGCCTAGCGCCACAACACAGGCGTCGGCCTTCAATTCACCGGCATCAGTGGCGACCCCGACCCCCATAATGCGACGGCCGTCGCCCTCAATGCGGCGGATCTGCGTGCTGTAGCGGAATTCCACGCCCAGGCCCTCGGCAAGCTTGGCCAGCGCCTGGGTAAATTTGAAGCAGTCGCCGGTTTCGTCGCCCGGTAGGCGCAGCCCCCCGGCGATCTTCTCTCGGACGTACCCGAGCGCAGGCTCATAGCGGACGCAGCCGTCACGATCGAGCACCTGATACGGCACGCCATAGCGCTTGAGAATGGCGATGTCCTTAGCCGTTCCATCCAGCTGCTTCTGCGTGCGGAACAACTGTAATGTGCCGAGGCTGCGCTCGTCGTACTGGATGCCAATCTCCGCCCGCAGCTCGCGCAAGCAGTCTCGGCTATACTCGGCCAGCCGCACCATGCGGCTCTTGTTAAGCTCGTAGCGCGCTGCGGTGCAGTTGCGCAGCATGGCGAGCCCCCACGCCCACATGGCCGGATCGAGCTTGGGCCAGATTACGAGCGGGCGATGGCGCATGAACGCCCATTTCAGCGCTTTGAGCGGAATACCGGGTCCGGCCCAAGGGGCGGAGTAGCCGGGAGACACTTCGCCTGCGTTGGCGAAGCTCGTCTCAAGGGCTGGCCCCGGCTGCCGGTCGATCACCGTGACCTGATGCCCGGCCTTCGCTAGATAATAGGCGTTGGAGACCCCGATGACGCCGCTTCCGAGAATCACGACTTTCACTGCGTGCCTCCTTGGATTTTCAATTTCTTTTGGGTTTCAGTTCTGAGAAGAGTCGATCAAGCGCCAACATAGGCGCGGGCGTAGCGTCCGCCCAGGCTGGTGAGAATCTCGTAACCGATAGTGCCGGCCGCCTGCGCAAGCGCGTCCACCGTCTGGTGCTCGTTGATCAGATCGACCAGGCTGCCGGGTTGCAGCGCATCTTCGGGCAGGTCCGACACGTCGAGGCTGATCGTGTCCATCGACACGATACCGACGAGCGGCAGCGCGGTATCGCCGAACCAAGCGACAGCACCGTTGCTCAAGGAGCGCAGATAGCCGTCGGCATAGCCCACCGAAACCGTGGCGATGCGGCGCGCGGAAGGCGCCCGGTACCTGACGCTGTAGCCCACGGCTGTTCCCGCCTCGATTCGGCGAACCTGGATCACCTTGCCCTGCAGGCGCACCACCTGGCACATGGGGTTGGGCGCCCCTGCGACCGGCGCCACGCCATAGAGGGCCGCTCCAGGCCGAGCAAGGTCAAAGTGGTAGTCCGGGCCCAGGAAAATGCCGGAGGAATTGGCGAAGCTGGCCGCAGCCCGAGGCAGCCTCTGCAGCGCCTGCCGGAATGCAGTGAGTTGCTGTGCGTTCATCGGATGCTCTTGGTGCTCGGCGCAAGCCAGGTGGCTCATCACGTAGCGCAACTCGATACCGTCGAGGCAGTGGGGATCCTCGGCCACGGTAGCAAGCTCACGCGCGGAGAGCCCCAGCCGCGACATGCCGGTGTCAACTTGCAGGATCGCCGGCAGCGCTTCGCCTTTAGCGCGCGCGAGCGCGGTCCAGGCATCGACTTGAAGGAGGCTGTTGAGCACCGGGATCAGCCGGTGGGCGAGGAACTCCGCTTCCACTGCGGGCGGCGAGCCGTGGAGCACATAAAGCGCCGCACTCTCCGACAGATGTGGACGCAGCGCAATCGCCTCCTCCAGGTGGGCGACGAAGAAGTGGCGGCAGCCGGCGGCCGCCAGCGCGGGCGCAACCCGCGCCGCTCCCAGCCCATAGCCATCCGCCTTTATAACTGCGGCGCAAGCGCCCACGCGCTCCCGCAGCAGGCGGTAGTTGGCGCAGATCGCGCCGAGGTCTATTGTGAGCAGCGCGCCGGCCTGCTCAGCCCGATTGGTCGTCATCAAATGCATGGATACGATTCATTATAGG
>JBOIGA010000318.1:0-2904 GCA_050741875.1 Burkholderiales bacterium | reverse complement strand
ACCGATACACTACTAATTGAGTTCAAGGAAGCGCCGGTAGTTGAAACGCGCGACTTGGACGAGAACACGGTGCTCGACCTGGACTCACAAGGCAACGTCTGCGCCATCACCGTCGAACACGCATCCGAACGTGCAGGGATCCCCCAGTTCTCCTACGAACAGGTCGCGGCCTGACTAGGAATAAGAAGTAAGGTCATACACCAAGAACGCCTCGAGAAAACGATCGCGCTGCTCGATGGCAAATTGGATCGCCGTTTGTCCGCCGGCGATTTGACGCCACTCCTACTCCGATTTCGTTGCGACGAGCCTACGATACTGCGCCATGTGCCGGATCGCTTCCTTTGGCTTTTTGAGTTCTTCGCATAACAGTGCCAGGTTGTAGTGACAATCCGCGAGGTTGGGATTGCCGCGCAGCGCTGTTTCGTACGCTTCGATCGCTTCGTTCTTGCGGTCCATGTCATCGAGAAGAACGCCGAGGTTGTACAGCAGCGTAGGATCGCTGCCGCACGCTCGGATCGCCTCCCGGTAGACGCGCTCGGCTTCGGTGAAACGTGCGGCTTCGTGAAAAAGCCATCCCATGTTGATATGCGCATGGAGAAACCGCGGGTCCGCGGCAACGGCTCGCTCGTACGCGAGTAGCGCGGCTTCGGCGTCCTTGGTTTCCAGCGCGACTCCGGTATCGAACCAGTCCTCCGCGGTTGCTTGCAGCTTCTCGTCTCTGCGTTCGATCACGCTCAAGGAACCGTCGGCAGGATCGCCCTCAAATGCGAGCAGGTATTGCCCGGATTCCGCTTGCCAGCGGCTGCTGCCTTCCTTGACGACCACGCGATCGGCCACGGCGCAGATGCTCAGTCCGGATAGCGGCATGGAATCGGGAAGATGGCGGCGAAGCTCTTTCACCGATCGGGTGATCCGTTTACGCGGAACCTTGGCCGCGGCAAGCGCCTGAGCGGTGCGAAGAACGATGAGATCCTGGAATGAAAACAGCCAGGCGTTGCGCGACCCGCGCGCGGGCGATACGAACCCGGCTTCGATCAACGCGCGGATCGTGCTGCGCGGCAGGCGAAGCAGCTTCTCGACATCGCGCACGCCGTACTGGTGCATGGCGGCGCTCCCTCGCTCGTTTGCTTCCGCGGCTATTTCTTGGCGACCTTGCGCGCTACGGGCTCAGCCTGCTGCGCCCGCTTGGGCGGCTTGCGCGTTTCGGCCTGCGGCCGCGCCGCTTTGGCGGGCGCCTTCTTCTCGAGACTCGCGCGCAGCGCTTCCATGAGATCGATGACTTGAGCGCCGCCTTCGGGCGCCTCGGCCATCGTAATCTCCTGTCCTTCGACTTTCTTCTGCACCGCGGCCTCGATGCGCGCGCGCACTTCGTCGGTGTACGCGCCGGGATCGAACGTGTCGGAAGCCTGCTGCTCGATAAGCTGCTGCGCGAGCTTGAGTTCGGCGTCTTTCACATCGGTCTTCGGTATTTCGATGTCCTTGATCGACCTCACTTCGGCGGCGTAGAGAAGCTGCTGCATAACGAGCCCGTCCTCGACCGGACGAATCATGACGATGTACTGCTTGCCGCGCGCGGCCCAGCGACCGAGCGCACAGCGGTTCGATTCGCGCAGGGCTTTTGTCAGCAGCGCATAGGGTTTCGCGCCGCCCTTGTCGGGGGCAAGATAGTAAGCCTTGTCGAAAAACACCGGGTCGATCGCTTCGATCGGCACGAATTCGGTGATTTCCGCCATGTGCGTGCCCGCCTCCTCGAGCGCCTTCAGCTCCTCGGGTGTGAACATAACGTACTGGTCTTTGGCGAATTCATAACCCTTCGCCATGTCCTCGCGAGCAACCGGCGTTTCCTCCTTGAGGCAGATGTACTGCTGTTTGAGCCGCGAGCCGCAGCCCTTGTGCAGCAGATTAAACGAGATCGCGCGGCTCGCTTCGGTCGCCGAATAAAGCTTTACCGGAATCGACACGAGTCCGAACGAGATATTCAACGAAGCGATCGATCGTGCAGCCATCTTCAGCTCCTACTGTTTTTCCCCTCCTCCTCGAGGAGGGGTGCCCCGGAGGGGCGGGGTGGTAATACGCCGGTCAAGCCACCCGGCGCTTCGCGCCACTGCTCCTTGTCCAAGGAGGGGATCCATTCAAGCCTTTGCGCGGTTAAACGTGCGCTCGAGGCTCTGCTTGCGCTTCAAGACATCGTTCCAGCGATCGCCGGTTTCCGCCAGACGCTCTCCGACGTTCGTAATCCTGAAGTCGAGCGGGTGCGCGCTTGCGAGCTCTTCCCATGTGAGCGGCATCGACACCGGCGCGCCGGAAGCGCCTCTCGGCGAATAGGCGACGTTCAGCGTCTTGCCGCGGACGTTCATATTGTAGTCCATGAAAATCTTGCCGGTTCGCTTGGGCACGCTCCACTCCATGGTGATGTCCTTCGGGTGTTGGCGCATCAGATGCCGCCCGACGATCTCGGAGACTTGGCGCGCGGCGTCGAAATCGATCGTGCGCCGAATCGGCACGAACACGTGCAAACCCGTCTTGCCTGAGGTCTTGACGATCGGCTCGAGCGACATGCTCAACAAGAGTTCGCGCAGCCGAAACGCGACCTCCTTGCCTTTCTCGAAGGCGACGATGTTTAGCTCAGGCTCATCGCCCGGCGCCTCCTTGCCGGAATAGATGTAGGGATCAATGTCGAACACGACGTAGTCGGGATAATTGAGCACCGAACTTTCCAACGCGGCGAGCGAGCTCGCATAATCTGTGCTCTTCGCCGCCACGTCCGGGCCGGGCTTCGCGCGCGAATGCCAGATGTGAAATTCGAGCGTTCCCGACTGCGCGAGCCACAACAGCGTCGGCAGATTGTTGCACAGCAGATAGTCGTGGCTTTCATCCTTGTGCCCCGAAAAGACAGTGATGGTT
>JBOIGA010000317.1:0-2943 GCA_050741875.1 Burkholderiales bacterium | reverse complement strand
CGGGTAAAGACCAGCCGAAGCCGGGCTTTGCCCATCTTCGCGGGTAGCCAACCCATTCTCGTCGAAACGCGATCCGTGTGCGACTTGATCAAAGGTTCCTTACGTTTGACACTCTTTGACTGGATGACATAAACTTCGCCGCCTTATGTCTAGAACGTTCTCCGCCAAACCGCGCGAAGTCACGCGCGGCTGGTATTTAATGGATGCGTCCGGCGAAGTCCTGGGAAGGCTTGCGGCCGAAATCGCCCGCCGTCTGCGCGGAAAGCACAAACCCGAATTCACTCCGCACGTGGACACAGGAGATTATATCGTCGTCGTCAATGCCGATAAGATCAAAGTGACGGGGAACAAGGCGACCGACAAAATTTATTACCGCTACAGCGGCTATCCCGGCGGATTGCGCGCGACGTCCTACGCCAACCTGCATGCCAAATCGCCGAGGCGCGTGCTCGAGCTTGCGGTCAAGGGAATGCTCCCCAAGGGTCCGCTCGGCTATGCGATGTTGCGAAAGCTAAAGGTCTATTCCGGCGGCGAGCATCCGCATACGGCCCAGCAACCGCGGGCTCTCGACGTCAAACAATGACGACTCTCTACGGAACGGGACGCAGAAAAAGCTCGGTCGCGCGCGTCTTTCTGAAATCGGGAAGCGGCCAAATTATCGTCAACCGCAAACCTGTCGATGACTTTTTTTCGCGCGAAACGGGGCGAATGATCGTGCGCCAGCCGCTCGTCTTGACTCAGCGCGAAAAAAACTTCGATATCGTGGTCAATGTTCACGGCGGCGGAGAATCCGGTCAGGCGGGGGCGGTCAGGCATGGAATCACTCGCGCGCTGATTGAATACGATGCGGCGCTCAAGCCGGTTCTGAGCAAAGCCGGGCTCGTAACTCGCGATGCGCGAGAGGTCGAGCGCAAGAAAGTCGGGCTGCATAAAGCGCGCAGGCGCAAACAATTTTCCAAACGTTGAACTAACGCAACGAACAAAAAGCCGCCTTTGGCGGCTTTTTTATTGTCTGTTTCGGGTAAGGTATTTATCATCTCTTCTTATAGTCGAGTCTCAAGCGGCATGAGTCTACTCAAGGGGCCATGATCAAAGCGGGAATTGTCGGCGGCGCCGGGTACACCGGCATCGAATTGCTGCGGCTGCTCGCCTCCCATCCGGAAGTCGAGCTTTGCGCGATCACTTCGCGCTCGGAAGCAGGGAAGCGTGTAGACGAGATCTTTCCCAGCCTGCGCGGCCGAGTCGATCTACAGTTCACCAAACCCGACGAATCGTCGCTCTCGGGATGCAATGTCGTTTTTTTCGCGACACCGAACGCCGTCGCCATGCGCGGGGCGCCGGCGCTGTTAGACGAAGGTGTGCGCATCATCGATCTTTCGGCCGACTTTCGGCTAAAGGACATCGCTGCGTGGGAGAAATGGTACGGAGTTCAACACGCAAGCGCCGAGCTTGTGCCCGACGCGGTTTATGGACTTCCCGAGGTTTATCGGGAAAATATTCGCGAAGCGAAACTCATCGCCAATCCGGGTTGTTATCCGACCGCCATACTGCTGGGCTTCCTTCCGCTCGTCGAAGCCGGCGCCGTCGCCCTGGATTATTTGATTGCGAATGCGGTTTCGGGCGTGAGCGGCGCGGGCCGAAAAGCCGAGTTCAATCTTTTGTACGCTGAGGCCGCGGACAACTTCAAAGCCTACGGCGTTTCCGGTCATCGCCATCTTTTGGAAATTACGCAGACTCTTGTCGACGTTACGAAGGAACCCGCAGCACTGACTTTCGTTCCGCATCTCGCGCCGATCATCCGCGGCATTCACGCGACTTTGTATGCGCGGCTTACTTCGCCGATCGATATCCAGAAGTTGTACATGGAGCGCTACCGGAACGAGCCGTTTGTCGACGTGTTACCTTTCGCCAGCCATCCTGAAACTCGCTCCGTTCGCGGCGCGAATATCTGCCGGATCTCGCTGCATCGGCCCTCGCCCTCGAGTGTCGTCGTATTATCGGTCATCGACAATCTCGTCAAGGGCGCGGCAGGACAGGCAGTCCAAAACATGAATATCATGTTCGGGATGCCCGAGACGCTCGGCTTGGAAATTTCTCCGATCGTTCCATGATGATCTTTCGAAATTTTAAGAAGAGGTTCGGGATTTCGGCGCCGAGAATGGCGGTCAAGATCAAGTTTCCGTGGTATTGGCGCAGTCTCGAAACGGCCGTCGGCGTGATCCTCGTGATCGCTCTCGCGTTCTGGACTTTTCAGCTCGGCCGAGAATTCGCCGACCTGATGGCGCCGGAGGTCGGTCTTTTCGCCCAAGCGAACGATGAGCAGAATCCCCGGGAGCCGAAAGAGGCGCTGCGGCTCCTGCAAATGGAGCGTGCGACGCGCGAGCACTTGGGAAGGCAGGTCAAACTGCTCGACGAAGAAAACAGCAAGCTCAAGGAAGACCTGGCTTTCTTCCAATCTCTCATGCCGGCGGGCAGCAAGGAGGGAGTCTCGATCAACCAACTGAAATTGCAGCGCGATGTGGACGCGGGCGCCTATCGCTACCGCCTCTTTCTCGTGCAAACCGGCAATCGCCAGCGCGAGTTCAAAGGGACGGTGGAATTGATTGTGAAGTTCGCGGATGACGGTATCGCAAAAACGATGGTTCTTCCTCCCTCCGAAGCAGGTGAAGGCAATCGAGTCAGCTTCAAGTTCTATCATCGCATCGAGGGAGGTTTCCGGGTCAATTCCGAAGCCGTCGTCGACAGCCTGGAAGTCAGAATATTCGAACAAGGCGTCGATGGACCGCGCACGGCGCAAAGCGTCGGCTTATCTTAATGAACCTCCGATTAAGCCCCACGTGAATCGTGTTTCAACGAAAAGGTATTGGATGCTAGACGCGCAGCGCAGGACAGTATTCGATATGGCCGCGAAGAGCGCGGCGGCTGCGATGCGCGGGGACGCAG
>JBOIGA010000316.1:0-2952 GCA_050741875.1 Burkholderiales bacterium | reverse complement strand
GTGACCAGCACCCGCTTGCCGTTGGCAAGGTAATGGCAAATAACGTTGGCGATGGTGTGCGTTTTTCCCGTCCCAGGTGGGCCCTGGACCACCACACCGTCAGAGGTCTCTAGTTTCTCGACGATGGAGACTTGCTCCTCGTTATAAGGCTTGGGGAAGTAGAGCTCAAGCGGCTTCATGCCCGCAGGCATTGCGCTGCCGCCGTGCGAAAGGCCTCGGAAGAGTACCGTGGGTCGCTCGACCACCTCGGTCGTAAGTTCGGAGACGAGTGCAGCCGGCCCACCGGGCACCGACTCCAGTTGCTCAAGGTTTGAGCGAAGTCTTACGAGGTCGTCCAGAAAGAAATTCGAGGACCGGCTCCGAGCGAAGAGCACCCAAGTATCGGTGAGCGTGAGTTCCAGCCCGACCTTAGGTAGGCGCCGATCTTCTGGGTCCTCCCGGACCTCGGGATAGTACCGGCCATTGGCATCAAGGTAGCCCGCACCAACTCCAAGGAGCATTCGAAAGCTCGATTCGTCAAACGGGGAGATCGTGGTCTCGGCCTTGTCGAGCATCGCCCTCCAGGCCGCTTCGACGCTCGGCACGCCTGGGTTATCCAGTGCGACATAAGCGTCGACTTCGAGCGTCGGCAACCGGTCGCGTGGACGGACGTCGAGGGCGAGTGATACCGGGTCGAGGGAAATCTCGACGGCCTGCGTGATGAGCGGATGGCGAATGTGCGTCGACCTCACCGGCTCCCAGAGCGCCATACCGATGCCCCAGACGAGCTCAATTGGCGTCTCCACGCCTTCGGCTTCCATTACCTGCTGAAGCTTGAAGAGTTCGTTGTAGCAGGCGATGGTCTTACGTCTTGGCCGCTCGTAGTCGGCCCAGGCTGTCCAAGCGCCGCGTACATAGGCCTCGAATGCAAGTTGGACATCGGGCGCATCCTCGAGATGCAGAGTCACCGGCGGCGGCTTGTCCTCTTCGGCCGCCTGCAGCGTGATTTCCGGATGGAGCTGGGGGACCTTGTCCGGCGATTTGTTCAGCACGACCCAGGGGGTAAGTATCTCGCTCGGCGGCGGCGGATCCTTTTCCTTCAGCCGTTGGATGCGCAGCCATACCTCGTCGCCTTCACCCCCACAGTCGAACTCCACGGATGGGAGCCCGCGGAGGTCCTCCTCGTACCGACAGAAGTAACCGGTCGGAACGACGAAGGTAGGCTTGCGATTCAGCTTCTCGACCTGCTCGATGTAGTCGAGCAGCGCGATAAGTCGCTTCTGCGGCGTACGACCGGGGTCACCGTCGTTCGCGCTCATACCGTCCCTTGAGCTGGCCGACGAAGGCGACGTCGAATTGATCTCTGTCACATTTCGCCCTTGTCTATCGCCTACAGTGACAACTACTGGTTCATTGAGCCATGACGGTTAGCTGGATGTGATCTCACGACAGGGGCGCTGAGGTTGCGTTCAGCTTCGTAAGATAGTCGACGAGCTCGTGGACGCTCGTATGCGGATTCTCGTTTCTCGTCAGGCGATTCTCTTCAGTTAGCCGGGTGCCGTGGCGGATGGCATCTCCAAGAAGTCCCTCTAGCCTTTCGAACACCTGCGGGTCATTCTTTGCGTATCCGGGCAGATGTCGCCGCAGGTCGTCAATCACCATGTTGCACGGCGACCGCAGCCCTGCTCCTGCATACGGTCGCGCCGTGTACTCAAAGCGCAACAAAATCCAGAACTCAAAGCATGGATTCGTCACGCCCGCATGCAACGTCGCTCCTTTCACTTTGGCCCGCCTTAGGTTGGCCAACGCCTGCGTGTAATTGGCGTGACGGTCACGATCGAACACGCAATAGACGCGGTCATACACGCCTTCGTTCCGAGTCCGATCGAGGGCTAATCGAACCACGCTTACCAGGTCTGTTCCCCTTCCGCTTGGAACAACTTCGATGTTGGCCGAACTAAGGTGGAGCGCGTTTCGCAGCCCTTTCAAATACCCAACCTCTGTCCGTTCTCCCTCGCAAACAATCAGCACCACATCGTACGGCTCGCGCTTGGGCGCCCTGCGGCGTAGGTCCACCAACCTCCGCGCCTTGGCGCGTTGCTTCTCCATGGAGCGCTAAATTCGAACCTCACCGAGAAAAGGCAATGCACCATAACGGCCCTTCAAGTACCCCTTTTCCAGTGCTTCTTCTTTTCGCGGACTGAAGTCCGTCAGTGGGTAAAGATGCGAAGCATTGTGCTCGTCCTTTTCGATGAACCAGATCTGATCGCGGCGATAAAGCTCCGCGTCCAGCAACGAAGTGTCATGCGTCGCGACGACGAGCTGGGCATTGCCCTTGTTAGCGCTCGGATCATGAAAAAGTCCAATAAGAAACCGCACAATGAGCGGGTGTAGGCTGTTGTCAAGCTCATCTACAAACAGGACCCGGCCTTTCGCTAGAACGTCGAGCCAAGGACCCGCCAGCGCAAAAAGTCTCTGCGTGCCGGTGGATTCATCTCCAGCGTCGAGCAGGGTGCTGTCCCCGTCTTGGTTTGCCTTGTGTCGGAACTTGATGATCTGGACATCATGATCCGGTGTTACTTGGGTCTGCACGCCTTTCGCCGTGTCAAATGTGACCGAGATGTGCTGGCCTTTCTTCAGCTCAATCTCAATGTCGTCGATACTCAGGTCGGCTGCATTCAAGAGCTCGAGTACCCGATCCTTTCCGGACGAGTCTTTGCACTGATCTAACGTCCATTGCGGCAGGATCAGCGCATTTGGGAGTATGACAGCGAGCTTCTCACTGAACCAGTTAAACACCGGCCGCAGCTGCTCGTTGTTTAGCTGAATCGCGGTAGAGAGGAACAGCGCGTTGCTGCGTGTGGCGTCACGCCAGATCTCCTTACGGCCGAGGAGACTTGGGCCCCAATCCCAACTTTCCTTGTTCGTGTTGGCGTCGTACTGTCGTTCATACCACCGCTGCTTTTTGTTTCG
>JBOIGA010000315.1:0-2964 GCA_050741875.1 Burkholderiales bacterium | reverse complement strand
GCACCGGCATCGGTTACTTCGTCTGGAACGAATGGAACAATCTTTCCATCGCGAACATCCTGACCGGCATCCTCGCGATCGGACTCGTCGGAATGCTGCTCGACCAGATGCTGGCCACGCTCACGCGCACAGTGAGCTACGTCGAATGACGGCTTTTCTCAACATCCAGGATCTCGCCAAACGCTACCCGGCGCCGGAAGGCGGAGAGATCGCGGTTTTCGTAGAGGTGAACTTCGTCGTCAACAAGGGGGAATTCGTCTGCATCATCGGCCACTCGGGCTGCGGCAAGACCACCATTTTGAACGTGCTCGCGGGTCTCGATACCGCGTCGGCGGGAACGGTCGTCATGGACGGCCGCGAAGTCGCCGGACCGTCGCTCGACCGCGGGGTGGTCTTTCAGGGGCACGCGCTCATGCCGTGGCTCTCGGTGATGAGCAACATCGCCTTCGCGGTCAAAAGCCGCTGGCCGGACTGGAACCGCATTCAGGTGCAGATGCACTGCCAAAAGTTCATTGACATGGTGGGCTTGACGGGCGCCGAGCACAAAAAGCCCGCTCAGCTTTCGGGTGGGATGAAGCAGCGCGTGGGCATCGCGCGGGCGTTCGCCATCCAGCCCAAGATGCTGCTCCTCGACGAACCCTTCGGCGCCCTCGACGCACTGACTCGCGGCGTCATTCAGGACGAGCTCATCAAGATTGTCGCGGCGACGCACCAGACGATTTTCATGATTACCCACGACGTGGACGAAGCGATCCTGCTCGCCGACCGCATCCTGCTCATGTCGAATGGTCCACGCGCGCACATCGCCGAAATCGTCGAAAACACGATCGCCCCGCCGCGGGATCGCGACACCATTCACAAAGACCCGCTGTATTACCCGATCCGCAATCACATGGTGGATTTTCTGGTGACGCGCTCGCGCAAATTTACTGAGAGTGACAAGAGCGACTACGATCCCAAGCATCCGCCAGTGTTTACTCCGAGCCTCGACTCGCGCCCCGCGCCGGCGAGAATCAGGAGTGCCGAAGTCATCAATGCATTCGGTTGAAGTTTACAAAGGAGACAAGCCATGACTCGTTCCGACCTCACTGAAAAAATACTTGCGACGAAACTCAAAAAGAAACTGACCTGGGCCGCTCTGGCCGACAAGATCGGCAAGAGCAAAGTCTGGTCAACCGCGGCGCTGCTCGGACAAATGCCTTTGTCGAAAGAAGAAGCCGAGCGAGTCGCCGGCGTGCTCGAGCTTAACGAAGACGAAATCGCTCTGCTGCAAGTCGTACCCATGCGCGGCTCGAATAAGACCGTTCCTGTTGATGCGACGATCTACCGCTTCTATGAATTGATTCAAGTCTACGGACAGACGTGGAAGGAACTCATCCACGAAGAATTCGGCGACGGCATCATGAGCGCGATTGACTTCGACATGAGCTTGGAACGTCAGCCCGACCCCAAAGGCGACCGAGTCAAAATCGTCATGACCGGGAAGTTCTTGCAGTACAAGAAATATTGATCTCGTCATTCCGGCGCAAGCCTGCCCCGTACTCGCATACGGTGGCCGGTGTCCAGATCTCCTGAGCCGTACTTCGGCAAACTCCGCTCGCATGCTAATCCGTCGCGAGGGACGCGAGAATTAGGTTTCGTCATTCCGGCGAAAGCCGGAATCTAGTGACGCTCGCCGCGTCATACGCAATAGCGTTTTCCGGGTGTATCCTAAAAGCGGTTGGGCAATCACGCCGGCCAGCAAACCTTAGGAGAAGAAAAAATGGATGAACTCATCAACATGGTCGCGCAGCGCACCGGTTTGGCGCCAGAGAAAGCAAAGACCGCGGTCGATACCGTCGTAGGATTTCTCAAGGACAAACTTCCGGCGCCCCTCGCTGGACAGATTGACAGCGCGCTCAGTGGAGGCGCGACTGGTTTGGGGGACGCTGCAAAGAACCTCGGAGGCAAGTTCGGGCTTTAGCCCTTAGCATCACTTCTCGTCCGCATCGCTAATCGCCCGATTGGCGGTGCGGCGGGCGCTTCTTCTCAGCTGCCGATGAACGAGGATGGCTTTGAGAGGTCGGATCTCGGCAAGCGTCGGGCTCAGTCGGTTGACCCGTTCTAGCGATGGCGCTGCAACGGATGGTCGGAGCGCAAGACTTAGAGCTTAACGTCTTCGAGCCGAACCCCGCGCCCTGCGCGCAAACTCGCGCGTGCCTTCGCGACACGATCGAGGAACCGCGGATCGTTCTCCAGCCGGTAGTCAAACCAGTCCTCTTCGGACCGGAACCCGATCAGGACTCCAGCAGGTTTACCGTGTCGGGTGATCACGATCTCGCCCTTCTCAGCCTCCCTGAGGTAGCGCGACAGATCGTCCTTCACTGTCGCCAGAGGAACCTCTTTCACTTTGACTCTGTTTCTGACTTTCCGTGATTCGCCAGCCATTCTGCAACCTCCGACTTGAGCACGACCGCCAAGACTTCAACCCGTTCCTCGGTCACGTCATAGAACACCCGGACATCCCCCATGCGAAGGCGATACTGAGGTTGCGACATCTTCTTCAGCCGCTTGATGCGGCTACGGCTCGTTTTCGTCGGCTCGTGGCGAAGATGCGTCTCAAGACCTTCAAGCACGGTTGCGCGGACATTGGCCTTCAACCCGTCCAGGTCCTCCATCGCTTCGGGGGCGAGGATGATCTCAAAGGGCATTCTGGCTACATTATAGCCAGATCGTCCCGGTGCGCGCTAACGAATGAAAGGGACTTCCCCTACTCACAACGGCATCAAAGTGCCAAGATTGAAGTCTGTGGTCATCAATCGGAAAGAGGGGAAATCATGGAAGAGATTACTACGCTGGGAATTGATCTGGCAAAACGAGTGTTCGCGTTGCATGGGGTGAATGCTGCGGGACGAGTTGTGCTTCGTCTGGGCTTCCCCCAACATTCCGGACACTTTCGATAGGTGAGAAGATGATATCGGAGGT
>JBOIGA010000314.1:0-2998 GCA_050741875.1 Burkholderiales bacterium | reverse complement strand
ATGTAAGCGCACGGCAAACCCTTCTCACGCACCGCGTTGAACATGCTCTCTGCCTGATTGGGCGGAACTCTCTTGAGGGGAAGACGCATCCGCGAGACGCATAAACTCGAAAGGCGGGCGGTATCACTCGCGCTTGACTTCCATGCAGCAATTCATGCATATTGATGCATATGAGATCAACGTTAAATATTGACGACAAGCTTCTCCAGGAAGCATCGCGGCTCTCCGGCATCGTGGAGAAAACCGCTCTTGTGCGTGCGGGACTTGAAGCCCTGATCGCGTTATCGGCCAGCCGCAGATTGGCCGAGTTGGGCGGCACCGAACCGCGCGCCCACCGCGCCCCACGACGCCGAGCTCGCCAGAGCTGAGCGTGGTCTTGGCGGATACTTCGATCTGGGTTGACCATTTGCGCCGCGGCCGACCCGATCTTTCGGCGCTGTTGACGGAAGGTAAGGTCGCGTGTCATCCATTCTTGATTGGCGAGTTGGCTTGCGGGAATTTGAGCCATCGCCAAGAAATTCTTTCGCTCTTGAAGACTCTTCCCGCTTCGTCGCGAGTAGATGATGATGAAATCATCCATTTCATCGAGCGTCACCGGCTGATCGGATCAGGCATTGGCATCGTTGATGCGCACCTTCTCGCTTCGTCGTGGGTATCGGGATTTCCGCTTTGGACATCGGACAAGCGGCTCCGGGGTGCGGCACTCAGCCTCGATTGCGCTTATCGGCCAGAATTGTAGCCTTGGCTACACCGCGGCCTTCGTAAGGAGCGGCCAGACAAGTTGCGGTGTTGCCGAGCAAGATTTGTTTTGCTTAAACATTCTCGATTTTCACCGGCTCAACCGGGTCGGCGAGCGGAAATCCGAAAACCTTTGAATAGAAGTAAAGCTCGGCTTCGAGCGCGCGCTTGATGTTCTCCGCGCGGCGAAAGCCGTGCTGTTCTCCCTCGAACGCGATATAGGCGCACGGCAAACCCTTCTCACGCACCGCGTTGAACATGGTCTCTGCCTGATTGGGCGGCACGACTTTGTCTTCCAGTCCCTGCAAAAAAATTACCGGGCAGCGCAGACGCTCTGGAAAATGGATTGGGGAACGCGCCACATAGACATCGCGCTTCTCAGGGTACGGGCCGATCAGAGTTGCGTTGTAATGCGATTCGAATTTGTGCGTGTCCTGATCCAGCGCTTCCAAATCGCTGACGCCGTAATAGCTCGCGCCTGCTCTGAACACATCGCGGAAAGTGAGCGCGCAAAGCGTTGTGTACCCTCCTGCGCTCTGGCCGCGAATGATGAGTTTGTTTTTGTCCACCTCCCCCGCCTGCACGAGGTGCATTGCGCCTCGCACGCAATCATTCACGTCCACGACGCCCCATTGGCCGTTCAGCCGCTGCCGGTATTCGCGTCCATAGCCAGTGCTGCCGCCATAGTTAACGTCGAGCACGGCGAATCCGCGGCTGGTCCAATATTGAATTCGCAGATTGAACGCGGTCGTTGTGCACGAAGTCGGCCCGCCGTGGCTGATCACGATAAGCGGCGGAAGCTCTTCGGGTGGGCCGCGAAAATCCGGATTGCGCGCCGGGTAGAAAAAAGCGTGCACGCTCTCGCCGTTTTCAGCGGGAAACTCGATAGCAGTTGGTACGGAAGAGAAAGGAAGCTTGACCTCGCTCGCCTTTTTCAGAATCGTGATTTTCCGATCAGTGAGATCGAGTCGGACAATCTCGCTCATTTCGCTTGACGAAACCGCATTGAATATCGCGGCGCCTTTTTGCGCGCGGACAAACGAGATATCTGTGTAAGGTGTCTTAAGCGGCTCGAACTTCAGTGTGTCGGTATCGAGAAGACCTAGATCAGAAATGCCGTCGCGTGAGTAGCTCGCGACGATTCGGCGCTCTGATTCGAACGCGTAAGTGGAGAGGCCGAAGATCCACTGCGCGCCGCCGAATTCGGCATGCACTGGGGCGAGCGGCTCAACAGTTTCATCCAGCCAGCGATAGAGGTTCCACCAACCCGTTCGATCGGAGACAAAATGCAAAACGCCTTCAGGGGACCAGTCCGGCTGGAAAATGGATTCCCTCCTGCCTCCCGCAACGATTGTTCGCTTCGAAAGCAGGCCCGCGGAATCAACACGCGCGAGGGTCAGCTCACAGCCATCCCAGGGCATGTTGGGATGATTCCACAATAGCCAGGCAAGCTCGCTGCCGTCGGGGCTCAAGCGCGGCGAAGCGTAGAAATCGCTTCCCTCGCACAAGATTGTTTCCGCTCCGCCCTTAAGGTCGATCGCGACAACGCTGTTCACCACATCCGCGCCGGTATGGTCCTCGCGTACGCAAACCAATCTTTTGCGCGAGCGATCGAAAACCAAATCGGCGAAGCGCACATCGCGCGCCGCGGTAATGGGTTCAGGAGCTTTGCCATCAACCTGCCGGTAAATGCGCTGATCGCTGAAGTTGCAAAAGTAGACCACCGCATCGGCAACCGTGTACGCGCCACCGCCATACTCGTGCACTCGGGTCCGGACATTGAAAGGCACCGGGGTGACATCGCTAAGCCTGCCATCGCGGTCGCGCCTTACAATTACGCTGCGTCCGCCTTCCTGCGGGCGCTGTTCGGTCCAGTAGACCGCATCGCCTTCGAGCACGATTTGTCCGAGCGACACGACCCCGCTCGCGATCAGTTCCGAAGTAACCGGCGATTTCCAGGAGCCAAAAGGCGCTGTTTCAGGCATAAAGTGAGGAGAACATGAACAAAACTCTGCAGAACCTGTTGGACAAACTCTACGGCTGGGCCGAAAGCTTTGTGTTGCTGCTGCCGAATCTGCTCGTTGCGATTCTGATCGTAACGGGTTTCTGGATACTGGCCAAGACGCTGCGCGCGTTGCTGCTCAAGCTGCTTGCGCGATTCTCCCAGAGCCGGCAGATCAACTATCTGCTGGGAGTCGTTTTATACATCCTGGTTCTGATGACCGGGGTTTTTTTCGCGCTCGGCGCATTGGGTTTGGAC
>JBOIGA010000313.1:0-3019 GCA_050741875.1 Burkholderiales bacterium | reverse complement strand
GGGCCTTGGCGAAGGGGGCTTCGCGCTGCGCAATCGCCTCCTGTACAGTACGGCGCGTGCGAATTTTGCTGGTAAAAACGTCTTCGATGGGGGACGTGATCCACAATCTTCCGGTCGTCGGGGACATTCATCGGCATGACTCCGCCGCGCAAATTGATTGGGTCGTCGAGGAAACTTTCAGCGATATTCCCGCATTGCATCCCGGCGTTCGCAGGGTCATTCGAGCGGCCAACCGGCGTTGGCGAAAATCGTGGTTCTCTTCGCGGACGCTGCGTGAATTCCGCGCCTTCAAAACCGAACTGCAAAGCGAGCGCTACGACTCGATTCTCGATACGCAAGGTTTGTTGAAGAGCGCGCTCATTGCGCGATTGGCGCGCGGGAAGCGCTGCGGCTATTCGGCGTCGAGCGCGCGCGAACCGCTGTCATCGCGCTTCTATGATGCGACTTTCGACGTCGCGAAAGATAAACACGCGGTTGAGAGGAATCGCGCGCTTGCGGGGGCCGCGCTCGGTTACATACCGTGGGCAGACGTGGATTACGGGATTCGAGTTTTTTCCCCTTACCCCCGCCCTCTTCCCCTTCGATCTTCCTCAGGGCAGGCTCCAGGGGAGAGGGAGCACCACTCCTCGACTGCGTCATCGCCCATCGCTCACTCTCTTCCGCGGGGAGAGACGGAGCAACAGGAGCTGGCGAAACAGCGTTACGCGGTTTTGCTGCACGCGACGAGTCGCGCGAGCAAGGAATGGGACGAAGCGTCGTGGATAGCGCTCGGGCAATTCTTGAACACGCGTGAAATCGAAGTGCTTCTTCCTTGGGGATCCGAAGCCGAACGCATCCGCAGCGAGCGTCTCAAGATGAAGCTCATGCACGCTTTCGTGCCCGCGCGTATGTCGCTCGGAAAACTCACGAAGCTTTTCGCGGGCGCGCAGATCGTCATCGGCGCCGATACCGGACTCACGCATCTTGCCGCCGCGCTTGGCCGGCCGACGATCGGAATCTACCGCGGCTCCGATCCGCGTTTGACCGGGCTCTACGGCTCGGAGAAGGCGGTAAACCTCGGCGAGCCTGGGCGAGCACCTAGCGTGCCGGAGGTCATCGCCGAGGCGGAGCGGTTCCTTGTTTAAAACTCGAGCGGCCTACACGCTGCTCGTCCACGCCGCGATCATTTTCGTCATTCCTCGCCTCCTCTGGCGCGCGCGCAAGCAACCCGATTACCTGAAAAACATTGCCGAGCGTTTTGGCTTTTATCGCAGCTCGCCGGAAAAGCCCGTGATCTGGCTGCACGCGGTATCGGTTGGAGAAACGCGAGCAGCGGCGCCGCTGATCGCCAGGCTCAAGCAGAACTATCCTGGCCACCAAATTTTGGTCACGAACATGACGCCGACCGGGCGCGAGACGAGCGAAAAGCTTTTCGACGATGATGTTATTCGCTCGTACCTGCCTTACGATTTCCCCGCGGCGGTATCGCGCTTTCTCGAGCACTACCAGCCGGTCTTGGGATTGCTGATCGAAACCGAGATCTGGTTCAACCTCATCCACGCCTGCCGCGAGAAAGACATTCCGCTTATGCTCATCAACGCGCGGCTTTCGGAAAAATCGGCCGCGCGCTATCGGAAAATCGGCAAGCTCGCCGCGGGCGCATTGAAAGAGCTTTCTGCCATTGCCGCGCAAGCGGAAGCCGATGCCGAGCGGCTGGAAGCGCTGGGTGCGAGAGGCGTGCGAGTCACGGGCAATCTCAAATTCGATTTGACGCCGTCCGAATCGGCGCGCAATGCGGCGGCAATCTTGCGCGAGCAGATTGGCCGCGAGCGCAAGGTGTTTCTCGCGGCGAGCACGCGCGAAGGCGAGGAAGCGCTGATCCTCGATTCGCTTGCGCGAATCGGCGCTCAAGGTCTGCTCACGGTCATCGTTCCGCGCCATCCGCAGCGTTTCGATGAGGTCGCCGCGCTTTTGGAAAGGCGCGGGATTGCCTATCAGCGCCGCTCGCAGAACGCCAGTGTTTCGCCAGAGACCAAAGTTCTGCTCGGCGACAGCATGGGCGAGCTTTTCGCATACTACGGCGCATGCGACGTCGCTTTCATCGGCGGGAGTCTTTTACCGTACGGCGGACAAAACCTGATCGAAGCGTGCGCAATGGGGACGCCGGCTTTAATCGGGCCGCACCACTACAACTTTTTAGATGCGGTCGATCTCGCAAAATCCGCAGGCGCCGCGATCGAGATCCAAGACACCGACGAGCTCGCGCGCCAACTGACTCGCCTTCTTACTGATTCCGCGGCGCGCGCTGAAATGAGCCACCGCGCGTTGGCCTACAGCCGCGCGCATCAAGGCGCGACCGTCCAGGTAATGGAGATGATTTTCGCTGCGCTCGAGAGCTCGGCTAATGTGGTCGGCGCTAACGCTTAAGAACGAGCGGCAGCAAACTGCCTTGCACGCATGACAACAAAAATTCCGTCTTGAGGCAAAATGAGCGCGGAAATGAACGGGTCGGCAATCGCCGGCGCGGTTTACGGGGAAGGAGCGGCAAACCTTAAAAATGAATAGAGCAGCGCAATTGGGGCAGATCATCAAAGGCAAGCCGGTCGCGGATCATTTGCTCGAACGGCTTGGCGCCGAGATCGCCGCCCTCAACGACCAAGGATTCAATCCCAGGCTCGCCGTCATCCGCGTCGGCGAGCGGCCCGACCATATCGCCTACAAAAGAAACGCTCTGAGAAAATGCGAATCCGTTGGTCTGACCGCCGACTCCCGCATACTCCCGGAGAACATCGGCGAGAACGCGCTGGTGGCGGAAATCCAGAACATCAATCGAGATAAGAGCATCCACGGGGTGCTTCTGCTCATGCCTCTACCCGGGCATCTTGACAGCAAGGCTATCACGCACGCGCTCGCACCGGGTAAGGACATGGACTGCCTGACACCGGTCAATGTGTCGAAGCTTATGGAGGGTGAGGCGTCCGGGTTTTATCCCTGCACGCCGATGGCGGTGATCGAGATGCTCAAGTTCTACAACGTGCCG
>JBOIGA010000312.1:0-3024 GCA_050741875.1 Burkholderiales bacterium | reverse complement strand
CGTTCGACCTTGCTGCGCCAGTCGTCGACATAGCGCGCGAACATGTACTCCTGCACTCTGGAGCCAAGAAACGTGCGGCGGGGCCTTTTCTGATATTCCTCCCATTCGCGCGCGATCTCGGCTTCGAGCCGCGCGATCGCCATGCTGCGAGCGAGCAGCGCGCCGATGTCGGCTGAAGGCTGCGGCGCCGCTTCCTGCGGCTTCGGTTGCGGCGCGGAAACCGCGGGCGGGGCCGGATCAATCTTGGTGAGCAGCGTCTTCGCCTCCGCTTCCAGCGCCTCGACTTTCTTCTGCGCTTCTTTCTGCGATTTTTCCACGGCTTTTTTCCGCGCTGCTTTCTTCGACGCCTCGACGACCTTCGTCTCTACGGCCGGAGGGGTTTCAATCGGAGGAAGCGGGCTCTTCAACCGCTTGGACGCGTCGGTATTGCCGCCGCCGTCAAGATTCACTTGGGCGAGCGCCTCGGCTTTTTTCGGCGCGGCCTGCGTCTTGGCATTGACCAGCACGACGTCGAGGCGCGGCGGAAGATCCTTCGCTTTCTTGGGCAAAGGCTGGCTCAAGCCGATTCCAAAAACAACGAACATATGAATGCCGACCGACAGCAACACGCCGGTTTGCAGACGCGTGGTCGAGCCCAATGCGGCGCCTTGTCCCATCGTTTGGACCACGCTCATGCGGCGGCCTCCACGTCGAGTCTGCGCCGGTATTCGCAGCGCAAGGTCAGCTCGAAAAGGTCAATGTCTCTTACCCCGATCTCCACTCGCGATCCGGTTGGAAGTGCCGGAATTGAGGAAATTTTGACGAAAAGCGGCAGGTGGTCAAACCTGACCAGGTTCTCGCGGATGACTTCGGCGCCGGTCACGGCCACGTCCTCCTGGAGGAGCCAGCGCAGGCACCAGTAGCGCTCCATCGTGCGCTGGAATTCGGCGTAAGCGTCGTAAGCCAGCTCGAAATCGCGCAAGTGCGTGAACAGGTCCTCGCTTCCGGCTTCGTAAGGGGGGGTTTCGCCGCTGGCCAAGGCAATGATCTGCCGCTGATTGACGAGGTCGAGATAGCGGCGCAAAGGCGAGCTTGCCCAGAGGTATTGGGCGACGTTCAGCCCCTGATGTGGCAGCGGCACAGTCGAAAGCTTGATCTTGCCTTCGCTTTGTCCGCGATAAATTCCCACGACTCCCTCCTTCGCGAGCAGTTCTCCCCACCGCGAGTTGACGAGGATCATCAGTTCCGAGACCAGTGTATCAACGGGATTGCCCCTCTGTCTCTGAACGATTCGGACCCGGTCCCCGTCCACATAAAAGTTGTAGTCGGTCTTCGCCAGCCCCTCGACCGAGGGTTTGCCGCGAAGCCGTTCGAGCCCCAGCGCGAAACGCCAAAGCAATTTCAATTCCATTCCAAAGCGCTCGGGCAGCTTCTCTTCGGCGAAAGCCTGCTCGTCCAAGTGATCGAGATCGTCGTGCCGAAGATTGGCAGCGACGCGGATCGCCTCGATACGGGTGTCATTCTTAATGGGACTCAAGTCCCCCGCCGCCGCTTCGACGTAAAACGACAGCGCCGGGCGGGTATCGCCTTCTTCGAGCGAAAACCGCCCGACCACCTCCGGAGGCAGCATGGTGATCTTGTTGCCGGGCATGTAGATCGTGGACAAGCGCTTTGCCGCGATCTGATCGAGGGCGCTCGCCTTGGCGATCCCGAGCGCCGGCGCGGCGATATGGACGCCAATTTGCCAATTGCCATTGGCCAGTTTCGAAACCGAAAAAGCATCGTCTATTTCGGTCGTCGTCACATCATCGATGCTGAATGCCTCGACGGGCGACAGCGGCAGTTCACGCAGCGGCGAAAGCTCCGGCGACTCGCCAAAATCCGCGCCCCCGGGGAAATATTCGAATAGAAAGCGGTTGAAATGGTAGTCATGCGTTGACGTGATAGCGCCGATCCGCGCCAACAGTTTCGCGGGAGTGACGCCGGCTTCCTCGGACGCTTTACTCAGGGCCTTCCACTCGAGCGACGATTTGTCCGGCTTGTAGAGCAGATTTGACAAGATCGGATGAAACGCTTCGGGGAGTTCGCCCTCGTTCAACTGCGCGACGTAACGCGCCTGCTGTTGTTCTCGCGCGCGCTTCTTCTCAACCGAAAGCTTGGCGGCGGTGAGCGCCTCCTTGGGGGCGGCCTTATAGATCCCTTTCCCTCGCCGGTAAAAGTGCATCGGCGACGCGTGCAAGCGTAGAAGCAATCCGGCGGATTCGCGTTCGTTCGAAGCATCGCCGAAATACTCTTTCGCCAGCGAAGTGAAGTCGAATTCGCCCTCGCCCGCGCATTCCCACAGAAAATCGGCGTCGAGGTCGTTGGCGATGTTCTGTGCGTCGCTGAAAAATTCGGCAAGCGAAGGACGCTCGAACTTGATCAGCACGTGATTGGCTTTGATTTTCGCGCGCTTGCCGTGCAGCGTCTCGACCTGCAGCGATGCTGCGTTGTCGGCGAGCACCGATGCAACCTTGAGCGTTCCCTCGTCCTCGTAAAAAACATTCATGCGCAGCGCGAAATTATAGCGAACGGGCGCGTTAGTTTGCGGCGAATTCGACAATGCGTGGAATGTATTCTTCGAAACTTTGAAGCGAATGATCGCCGCCGTCGATCACGATCTGCTTGGCGCCACGGTATTTGGCCAGCGCTTCGCGATGATCGAGGACCTCGTCGCCGCTCGCGAGCAGAACGAGATAACGCGCAGGATCGCTGATTCGCGCGACGTCGATTTGGCGTAGGGTTTCAAGATGGTTTTCGGTGACGACGAATTCTTCGCCAGTGTAAAGATTCTTCTGCGGACCGAGAAAATTCTTCAGAAGTTGATAGGGTCGCACGGCGGGATTGATGAGCGCGGCCTTGAGTCGGTAGCGCTCGGCGATGTAAGTCGCATAATAGCCGCCGAGCGAACTGCCGATGAATACAAATTTGTGTTCGCCGGCGACGGCGTTGTCGATTATCGCGATCGTTTCGGTCGGATCAGGCGGCAGCTCCGGCACAACAAGC
>JBOIGA010000311.1:0-3027 GCA_050741875.1 Burkholderiales bacterium | reverse complement strand
CCGCGAAGACAGTGTAGATCGCCATGACGAGCGCCGATACACGCTGGATCAGCCAGCTTCGAAGCCCATAATGCGCGCCGACAATGATCCGCTTCACCATAGCGCGAACGCGTACACCGCGGTGAGAACCAGGCTTAAGCCCAACACCCATTTGCTCGTCGCCCGCGCCGGCGCAAGCTCGACTCCATAGTTGAGATCGAGCAAGAGATAACGCAATCCGGCGAAAAAGTGATGCAGGTAAGCCCAGGCGAGTAGAATCAAAATCAGTTTGACCAGCGGGTTTTCCAGGACCTCACTCATTGCGGCGAACGTCTCCTTCGAAGCGAGACTCGCTTGCCAGAGGCACAAGAGAAAAGGAATGGACAGAAACAAGAGCGCGCCCGAGATGCGATGCAAAATCGAGACGATCGCGGGAACCGGCTGGCGTATCGCCAGAAGATTCAGATTCTTGGGACGCCGTTTCATTCAGGCGTTCGGCAAGGCGCGGCGCGACGGCATGCTCGGTGTTCTCTTTGGGGTGGAAAGACCGGGCGCTGCTTCGCCCGTTTGGTTTTGCGTCGAAAAGTAGCATAAAACGCAAAACGCGTCACGTACCAGAGGAAAAGAGGACTGAAGACAGATGACAGACTCAGATGACTAAAGACTGATGACCGAGGTCGTCATTGGCATCTCTCCTCATTCTTCATCCCTCGTCCTTCATCCTTGCGCCTTCATCCTTTATAATTCGCCGCTCCGTCCAAATTCTCTTAGAACAATTATGAAAACCCCCATTCGAGTCACAGTCACCGGCGCCGCGGGACAAATCGGATATGCCCTCGTCTTTCGCATTGCATCAGGCGAGATGCTTGGAAAAGACCAACCCGTCATTCTCCAATTGCTCGACATCACCCAGATGCTTCCCGCCGTCAAAGGCGTCGTCATGGAGCTCGACGACTGCGCTTTTCCGCTGCTTTCGGGGGTGACGGTCAGCGACGACCCGAAGACCGCTTTTCGCGACTGCGAAGTCGCCTTGCTGGTTGGCGCGAAGCCGCGCTCGAAAGGAATGGAGCGCAAGGATCTGCTCGAAGCCAACGGGGCGATTTTCACGACACAGGGTAAGGCGCTCGACGAGGTGGCTTCGCGCAACGCGAAAGTCCTCGTCGTCGGCAATCCGGCGAACACCAATGCGTACATCGCCATGAAAAACGCGCCAGGTTTGAAGGCGAAAAATTTCACCGCGATGCTTCGGCTCGATCACAACCGCGCGCTCTCGCAAGTCGCGGCCAAAACTGGAAAGCCGGTTTCGAGCGTCAAGAAAATGATCGTGTGGGGCAATCACTCGGCGACGCAGTATCCCGATTTGAGTCAGGCGGAAATCGGCGGGAAAAAAGCTGCTGATCTCATCGGCGACCAGAGCTGGGTTGAGCAAACTTTTATTCCCACCGTGCAAAAGCGCGGGGCGGCGATCATCGAGGCCCGAGGATCGTCGAGCGCCGCTTCCGCCGCCAATGCGGCGATAGACCATGTGCGCGACTGGGTCTACGGCACGCCGGAGGGCGATTGGGTCAGCATGGGAATTCCGAGCGACGGAAGCTACGGTATCCCCGAAGGCGTGATTTACGGCTATCCCGTGACATGTTCGGGCGGTAGTTACAAGATCGTTCCGGGCCTTTCGGTTAGCGAAACGGGCAAGGCGCGGATGAAAGCGACGCACCAGGAGCTTCTGGAAGAGCGCGACTCGATCGGGCATTTGCTGCGCTGATCGAACAAGTTTCAACCATTCCTGCGAGAGGAGAATCTCCGATGGCCGAGGCTGCGCCTAACGCAAAAAAATCGGTCGCCCTGTCGGGCGTCGTCGCCGGTACGACTTCGCTTTGCACTGTTGGGCGAACTGGCAACGATTTGCACTATCGCGGCTACGACATCAGCGATCTCGCCGAACACGGAACGTTCGAAGAGACCGCCTACCTGCTCGTGCACGGCAATCTGCCGACGGGCGCCGAGTTATCGGCGTATCGCGCCAAGCTCAAGAGACTTCGCGGTCTTCCCGACCCGCTCAAGAAGGTGCTTGAGCTTATTCCGCGTTCGGCGCACCCGATGGATGTTTTACGAACCGGCTGTTCATTTCTCGGCTCGATAAACCCGGAAAAAGACGACCACAACGCCGCTGGCGCGCGCGCAATCGCCGATCGTCTCATCGCCAGTTTCCCCTCGATGCTGCTCTACTGGTACCACTACTCGCATTCGGGGCGGCGAATCGAAGTCGAGACCGGCGACGATTCGGTCGCGGCGCATTTTTTGCGCCTGTTGCACGGCGCCGAGCCTCCCACGCTCAATCAGCGTTCGCTCGACGTTTCCCTGATCCTGTACGCCGAGCATGAGTTCAACGCCTCGACTTTCGCCAATCGCGTTACCGCCGGGACCGGCTCGGACATGTATTCGTGCATTACCACTGGAATCGGCACTTTGCGCGGACCGCTGCATGGCGGCGCCAACGAAGCGGCGATGGATTTGCTCGGTAGATTCGATTCGGTCGAGGAAGCCGACAGCGAAGTACGCAAAATGCTCGATGCCAAACAGAAAATTATCGGCTTCGGCCATCCGGTCTACACGGTCGCCGATCCGCGCAACCAGATCATTAAAGCAATCGCGAAGAAGCTGTGTGCCGCGGGTGGCAACGAAAAGCTTTTTGAAATCTCGGAGCGGATCGAAGAAATCCTGTGGGAAGAGAAAAAAATGTTCGCCAATCTCGACTGGTACAGTGCGGCGGCGTATCGAGTGCTGGGCATCCCAACCCCTATGTTCACTCCGCTTTTCGTCATCGCCCGGACGAGCGGTTGGGCGGCGCATGCGATCGAACAAAGAATCGACAATAAAATAATTCGGCCGACGGCAGACTATATTGGCCCCGAGGATCGGAAGTGGGTGCCGATCGAGAAAAGGAGTTAGGACTGAGGACTGAGAATATCAACTTCACTCCTTCACCCCTTCTCTTTCTCGTTCACTCATTGAAATGTCTTCTATTTCAAACATTCGTCCAGCGCCTGA
>JBOIGA010000310.1:715-3072 GCA_050741875.1 Burkholderiales bacterium | reverse complement strand
ACGAAATCCTGCTGCGCGAGAAAGGGGAAGTGGACGTGCGCGCGCTGTGGAATGAGGAAGAGCGCGGGATCGCCGATGAGTACCTCGCACACGCACGCGCGATTCGCGTCGAACGCGATGCCGCCGCGAAAGAGGGAAGGTCGCCGCGCGTCCTTGAGCTCCTACGAAATTGGGGTGGAGTGAAGATCGCGTATCGCAGACGATTGATTGACAGCCCTTCCTACACTCTGAATCACGAAGAAGTGCACAAGGCGTTGGAAGAGGGAATTGAATTCGCGGAAGGCTTGTCTCCGCTTGCCGTCGAAGTGGACCAATTCGCTCATGCACGCGCCATTCGCATGCATGTGCAGGAGCGTAACGAAGACGGGAAATGGATACACACCCGCGAGGTATTGCTCCCCGCGCGCTCGATCCTGATTGCCGCTGGCACGCACCCGAATACCGTGCTCGGGCGCGAAGAACCTGAGCACTTCTCCCTCGAAGGAGAATATTTTCAGGCGTGCGATGAGCAGGGCCAGCTTGTGCACCCTGAGTATTCGAGTGCCAAGCCGGAGATTGCGCACGTGCTTCTGTCCAGGCGCGAAGACGGGCGCTATGTCAGTTTCTTCGGCGATGTGCATCCATCCTTTTTCGGCAACGTGGTGAAGGCGATGGGTGGCGCGAAGCAAGGTTATCCGCTGGTGTCGAAATTGCTCGATCGCGCGGCGCCGCTGGCGCCCTTTAGCGACGCCGAATTTCTCGACGGCCTCAATCAAGACCTGCGCGCGACCGTGTATGAAGTCAAAAGACTCACGCATGAAATCGTCGAAGTCGTGGTCAAGGCCCCACTTGCGGCACGCCGTTTTCAACCCGGACAGTTCTACCGGCTGCAGAATTTCGAGACTGCCGCGCACCGCGCGAACGGCACACTGCTGGCGATGGAGGGCCTCGCCATGACCGGCGCGTGGGTGGATCGCGAAGCTGGATTGATTTCCACGATCATTTTAGAAATGGGCGGTTCATCGGATTTGTGCGCGCTCTTGAAGCCCGGCGAGCCGGTGATTTTGATGGGCCCAACCGGAACGCCAACCGAGATCCCGAGCGGCGAGACTGTGATGCTCGCCGGAGGCGGACTGGGCAACGCGGTCTTGTTCTCCATCGGACAGGCGCTCAAAGCCAAAAACAACCGAGTGCTTTACTTCGCCGCGTATCGAAAACTGAGCGACCGCTACAAAGTGGCTGAAATCGAGGCAGCGTCGGACGTCATCGTGTGGTGCTGCGAGGAAGCCCCCGGCTTCCAGCCCGACCGGCGCCACGACTCATCTTTCGTCGGCAACATTGTGCAGGCGATGGCGGCTTACGCCAAAGGCGAGTTAGGCTCGCGGCCTATTGGGCTGCCAAGCGTCAATCGCATCATCGTGATCGGTTCCGACCGAATGATGGCGGCGGTGGCGCGAGCACGACACGAAGTTCTTGCGCCGCATCTCAATCCAAAGCATTTTGCAATCGGCTCAATCAATTCGCCGATGCAGTGCATGATGAAGGAAATCTGCGCGCAGTGCCTGCAGCCGCAGATTGATCCGGAAACCGGGAAGACGCGCTACGTTTTTTCCTGCTTCAATCAGGATCAACCGCTCGACTGTGTTGACTTCAACGGCCTCAACGCGCGGTTGAAGCAGAATTCGGTGCAGGAAAAACTGACCAGCCAGTGGATCGCACGCTGCCTGTCTCATTTACCCGGAGCGCCGGTCTGATTGTCTAAAGGCCATGGAAAAATGGCTCGAGGGGCGTGTGGCAGAGTTAAAGCGGTGGACCGAGCGGCTCTATTCGCTAAAAGTCGATGGGCCGGATTTGCCTTTCAAAGCCGGACAATTCGCCAGGCTGGCGTTGAAAATCGATGGGCAGTTGGTCGCGCGCCCTTACTCTTTTGTCAACGCGCCCACCGAGCGTCCGCACGAGTTCTATTTCATCCTGCTCGATAGCGGCCCGCTCACGAGCGCAATGGTCAAGCTCAATCGCGGCGATTCTATTTCTATCGCCGCGCGCACGGCTGGTTTTTTGACGCTATCGGAAGTTCCCAAAGCGGAACATCTTTGGCTGCTTTCGACCGGCACGGCGATTGGCCCCTTTCTCTCAATCCTGAAGACCGATGAGCCTTGGTTGCGCTTTACGCGTGTGGTGCTCGTGCATGCCGTACGGTATCGCGAAGAATTGACTTATCGAGATCAAATCGGGCGCATCGAAGCCGCACATTCGAACCAATTGCGAATGGTCTCCTTCGTGAGCCGCGAGGACACTGAGTTTGCGATCAAGGCGCGGGTGCCGCAAGCGATCTTGGACGGACGCTTGCAAGCGCGTACTCAAATTAACATCAACGC
>JBOIGA010000310.1:0-705 GCA_050741875.1 Burkholderiales bacterium | reverse complement strand
CATCAACGCCACCCAATCGCAGGTGATGATCTGCGGCAATCCGGACATGGTGCGCGATACCACCGTCGTTCTCGAATCCCGCGGGCTTAAAAAAAACCGACGTAAGGATCCTGGCCAGATCACGGTTGAGGCCTACTGGTAACGACTAAGCTACCGGTTTGTGGGTCAAACCATCAAGTCGCTGGTCCTGCGCAGATTTCAACCGGGTTAACGCGCGCCTCAAGCAGAATTTCGGTGCAGGAAAAATTAACCAGCCCCATGGATCGCGCGCTGCCTCACACAGCTATTACAATCCGGCGTTTAGTCAGAACGGGCTATGCGACCCAATTTTCACAAGTCAGCCCTGGAACGCGCGAGAATTCGCGGATGTTGTTGGTGATTAGGGTTGCTTTGCTGCTTAGAGCATGCGCGGCGATCAAAGTATCCAGAGGACCGATCGCCTTGCCTTTGCTTTCTAGCACTGCTCGAATTTCCCCGTAAGCGCGAGCCGCCGCGGAATCATACGCGACTACACTAAAGTCCAGGAAGAAACGATCAAGCAGCGTAGTGTTTGCCGTCGTATCGCGGCTCTTGGCAATTCCATAGCGCAGCTCCGATTCGACGATGGACGAAATCAGTACGGGAACGCGTGCGGGGATGGTTTCCAAATGCTTTATGGTTTCTTCATGCCCCCGTTTCTTGTTAATGAGCTGAATACAAGCATTC
>JBOIGA010000309.1:0-3078 GCA_050741875.1 Burkholderiales bacterium | reverse complement strand
CGTCCACATGGCGCATCGCGAGGGCAGTGAACAGTGGAAAACCAATAACGACTCCAGCGGCAACGATGAGCAAGCGCTTTGCTTCGTACAATGAAGGCAAGCGCGGCCGCGGCCAGAACGTTTATTCCAACGGCGCAGCAATTCCAAGGTCGAGAGCAAGATAAGACACGCCGGGAACCGGGTTATGACAATACGGCGGTGCTTCGGTGAACCCAAGAGAATGGTAGAGCGCTCTCGCCGCGCTCATCGAAGGCAAAGTATCGAGGAAGATGCGCTTGTACCCGATCTGGCGTGCTGCACTCAAAACTCCGCGGGCGAGCAATTCTCCAATCCCGCGTCCTCGCGCCGCGGGCCGTACATAGAGCCTCTTCATTTCGCAGTTTGCATTCGAAAGCGCGCGAAGAGCCACGCATCCGATCGCAGCGTTCCCGTCCACGGTGAGGAGCAGCCGGCCGGAGGGAGGAGAGTATTCTCCCGGCAGAGTCGCGAGTTCATTGGCGAAGCCCTGGAAGCAGAGGTCTACGCCGATCTCGGATTGATACTCAAGAAAGAGGAGGCGAATTTCTTCAATGTCTTTGACATCAACCGCGCTGTGGGTCGTTGCCATCTCGCTAGGGCAAGTGTAATAGTCGAACGTCATTGCGACCCCGGGCTTGACCCGTGGGAAGCAATCTCGGTTTTCTCAAGTAATGGTGAGATTGCGTCGTCACGGAGCCTGTGCTGAGCAAAGTCGAAGGATTCCTCACAATGACGACATAGGTTAATTCGGCGCAGGAATGCAGGTTCTGGTTCCATAACGCCCGGGCAGCAGCACGACTTCCACATCCACGCCGTAAACGCGCCGCAGGTTGCTGCTTGTGATCACATCGTCCGGACGGCCGGAATAAATGACATTGCCCTCGAGCAGCATCAACACTGAATCCGCGTGGCGCAGCGCCTGGTCGGGATCGTGACTGGAAAAAATGATTCCGATTCCGCTCTCTGCCAGGCCATCGAGATGCTTGAGCACTTTCGCCTGATTACCGAAATCGAGGCTGGCGGTGGGTTCATCCATCACCAGTAGTTTCGGCCCCTGTGCGAGCGCGCGCGCGATCAGCGTCAACTGACGCTCACCGCCGCTGATCTGCGTATAAATCTGATCGGCGAGATGGAGAATACCGAGCAGGGCGAGCGCGTCTTCGGCTGCTTGCCGGTCTTCGCGCGACGGCGTCGAGATAAGACCCATGTGAGCGGTGCGTCCCATGAGCACGATCTCGCAAACGCTGAAAGGAAAATACGGCGCGTGCGCCTGCGGTACATAGCCTAAAACCTGTGCAATCTCGACGCGCGACCATGTGCTGAGCGGCCGGCCGTCCAATTTGATGTCACCGCCGCGCGCCGGCAATAAGCCCAATAGGGTGCGGAACAAAGTGGTCTTGCCGCTGCCGTTCGGACCGAGCACGCACAACACCTCGCCCGCGGAGAGCGACAGGTTGACCTCGCGTCCGATCACGCGCTTGGGATAGCCGTAAGCGAGATTGTCTGTGTGCAGCTTCATTGAAAAGATCGGCGCGCTACGGCCAGCAGCCAGATGAAGAGCGGCGTGCCGATGACGGCGGTGAGCACACCGGGCGGAACTTCGATCGTCGCGATGGTGCGCGCGAGCGTATCCACTCCCAGCAGAAAACACACGCCGAGCAGCATGGAAAGCGGCAGCATGCGTGCGAAATCGGGGCCGACCAGCATGCGCGCGGCGTGCGGAATGATGAGCCCGATCCAGCCGATGATTCCCGAAATCGCGACGCTCGCCGCCGTCATCAAGGTGGCGCCGCACACCACGATGATTCGGAGGTTCCGCGTGTCCACTCCCAGCGCGCGCGCTTCGTCGTCGGGCAAGGAGAGGAGATTCATTCGCCAGCGCAGAAAGTAGAGCGGCGCAAGACCAATGAGCACCACCGGCACGACTACCGCGAGGTCATCTGGAGCGACCGAAGCCAGGCTCCCTAACAGCCAGAAAGTGATTGCGGGCAACTGATCGTAAGGGTCGGCGAGATATTTCAGAAGCGCGATGCACGAACCGAGCAGCGTCCCGATGATGACTCCGGAAAGAATCAGCGCGAGGATCGGATCATGACCGCGCACCGAGGAGCCGATTGCATAGACAACCGCGACCGCGACTAGCCCGCCGGCGAAAGCAAAAGCCTGGATCAGAATCACGCTTTGGGAAAAAAATATTCCGAGCACCGCGCCGACTGCCGCGCCCGCGGACACGCCGAGAATATCGGGAGAGACGAGCGGGTTGCGGAACATGCCTTGATATGCCGCGCCCGCTGCGGCCAATGCCGCACCGACGACGATGGCGGCGATGACGCGCGGTCCGCGGATTTGAAAAATCACCGTTTCCGCGGTTGAGGGCAATTCCGAACTTGTGCCCGATACTTTCGTCAGCAGTATGGTCAATAGTTCCGAAGGCGAAATCGGAAACCTGCCGACCGAGAACGCAAGCAGGACCAAAACGACGAGCGCAAGAAGCGACACCCCGTACGCCGAAGCTTTCCAATTCGCTTGGGCGGAACTCGGCGAGCTCACGCTCACGGTTTGATCGCGGCTTCCCAAAACAGAAAATCGAGTTGCTCGGCAGTCGGTTCGCGGTGGTAGAACAGCCGATAGAACTCGGCTGTCCGCAAGCGAAGATCATAGGCGAAAAGATCAGGATAGAGCGCTTTCGCAAGCCATTGCAGGCCGATCAGACGATTGGGGCCGGGAGGAAAATCGAACCAGCCGAACGGCAGATGCGGCGATAAATGAATTCGTTTGTTGCGTACTGCCGACACCGAAGCCCAGCGCGGATCGGTCAGCAGCACTGCGCGAAAATGCGGGTCCACGGTGACGATGACTTCCGGGTCCCAGCGCAGCACTTGTTCGAGCGGAACAGTGACGAGACCGCCGCGTCGTCCCGATTCGGCGGCAACATTGCGCACGCCTAAGAATTTCAGCGCTTCGACATTGATCGAGCCGTCCAATCCGGTCTGCAACCCATCCGGCCCGCGCCCGTAATAGACTCGCGGACGCTTTTCGAGCGGAGCGGCGGAGATTTTC
>JBOIGA010000308.1:0-3079 GCA_050741875.1 Burkholderiales bacterium | reverse complement strand
CGTCGCCGGCGCGACTGCGGTTCGCTCGATCAATCTCGATCTACTCGCGCAGAAACCGGTAACGGGGGGCGATGGTAGCGCTACTCTCTCGCCGGGCTCGCTGGAAAAAGGCGACGATGCCGCAGACTTGCTGGCGCGGGGGTGGACTGCCGCGCATATGGCGCTGCTGCGTGCACGCAATGATTTTCTGAATAGCAAACCCTCACCTCGTGCCAAAGAATCGAATGGCGAGGCTCTACGCAAGCCGTTTTCTTCCGGCGCTTGCGAAGAGACGGCGTTACGCCCGCGTTTCGAGTTTTATGACGATGGGTTGTACGTGAACGAAGTGCGCAACGGCGCGCCGTTGCCGAGGAGCAAGGTATGCGAGCGTTTCGAGGTTCCCGCGCTCGTGCGCGATCCGGCCAATTGCGGTTGGGGATCGCTGCTTGAATTCCTCGACCCCGACCGCTCAAAACATCGTGTCATCGTTCCACACGCGGCTTTGCGGGGCGAAGGCTTGGAAGCACTCTCCTTGCTCATGGATCGCGGCTTTGTTCCGAGAGCGGGCCGCGACCGTTACCTCATCGAGTATCTTCGAGAACAGCGGAGCGAGAAGCGCGCCCGCGTGACGAATCGAACCGGCTGGCACGGCGATCCGCTCGACGCCGTGTTTGTGCTGCCTGAACTGAGTATCGGCGCGCGCGAAGAGCGATGGCTTTTCCAAAGCGATGCGCCGGCGCAGACATTCAAGACGCGGGGTACGTCCGAAGGCTGGCGCGATGAAGTGTCGCGGTTATGCATCGGCAACTCGCGCTTGCTGTTCGCCGTTTCGGTCGCCTTCGCTGCGCCGCTGCTTTACGTGGCGGGCGCCGAGAGCGGCGGATTCCACTTCCGCGGACTGAGCTCTTCCGGCAAGACGACGTTCCTGCGCATAGGCGCGAGCGTGTGCGGTGCTCCCGATTCGTTTATGCAGCGATGGCGGGCGACCGACAATGGCCTGGAAGCGCTTGCCTTGCAGCATTGCGACGCGCCTTTGTATTTGGATGAGATCGCGCAGATTGATCCGCGAGTTGCTGGCGAAGTCGCGTACATGCTCGCGAACGGCGGCGGCAAACAGCGCGCCGCGAGAACCGGCGGCATGCGTGAACGCGCGAGCTGGCGTCTGCTGTTTGTCTCCGCTGGAGAGATCGGGCTGGCGGAGCACATGCAGGAAGTTGGCAAGCGCGCTCGGGCCGGGCAAGAACTTCGTCTCTGCGATATTCCCGCTGACGCCGGCGCCGGGCTGGGGTGCTTTGAGAATCTTCACGATCATGCAAACGGCTCCGAATTCGCGCGCGCGCTCGATCGCGCGGCTCGGCAAAATTATGGGACCGCATTCGCGGCGTTCTTAACGCGGCTCACCCAAGAGCGAGAAAATCTTCCCGCCTTTTTGCGCGAAGGCGTGCATCGTTTCGAGCGGCAGTATTTGACGGGCTCGGCGAGTGGGCAGGCGCAGCGTGTGGCGGCGCGCTTTGCACTGGTGGGACTCGCCGGCGAGCTCGCGACTGATTACGGCGTCACCGCATGGGCGCGCGGCGATGCGTTATCCGCAGCGGGCGTTTGTTTTCGAGCGTGGCTTGAGAGTCGCGGCGGCGAAGGCAACCAGGAAGAACGCGCGATGCTCGCGCAAGTGCGGGAGTTCTTCGAGCGTCACGGCGAAGCGCGTTTCGCGGATTGGGAACGAACGGCGATGACCGACGATCACGCGCCTCGCGTCATCAATAAAGCCGGTTTCCGAAAACACGATGGCGCGGAAGATAAGACAGAATGGTTCGTCTACCCCAACGTGTTCAAAACCGAAGTGTGCAAAGGCTTCGACCCTCGCGCTGTCTCGCGGCTTTTGTTAGCACGAGGGTTCCTGAATCCCGCTGACAAAGATCATGCTGCCCGCTCGCTCAAGCTTCCGGGCGAAGGACAGCGCCGCGTCTATCACGTGCTCCCCGCGTTAATGGAAAGCGACGATGCTTGATCTTGATGCGCTCTTTCCCGAGACAAGGGAACCGGTAGGAACCGGTACGGAACCGGCAACCGGTTCCCGCCTCGATCACGAAAACGGTACTGATTGCGCCAGCTTACGCGATTGGGACCCGGTGGAACCGGTGGAACCGGTGAAAGAAGCAAAGTTGGGTAGCGATGCACAAGCAACGCGTGTGTGTGCTGCTGGGGCAGCAAGTAATTTTCGCGCGGCAGATGAGAGACGGAAAAAGGTGCTCGATATGCTCGATGCGAGTCGGGGCCTTCGTTACGCGCTAGTGAGCTGCGCCGCGAGCAATCGCAATGACATGCTGCTCTCGCTGGCTATCCGGGAATTGGGAACATGCGAGCTTGCAATACCACGAACGAAATACAACGCCTTCAAGGTGCTGGAAATCGTCAGCATGTATGCCTGAGCTTTTCGGTTTTCCCGTGACCGTTACCCAGCTAAATTTTTTGTGAGCGGGACTTGTCGCGCAGGGTGGTAGGGGGTAGCAAATGTCTAGGCCTTTTGGTCCCGCGACCGTTCCCCTAGGCGCATTTTCGTGGCCGCGAATTAAGGGTGGGGGGGTACAGTGGAGAAACGAGCATGACGACTGCATGCTTGAAGTGCGGCAAACTGATTGACTCGAACGCCGCAACCGGTCGCCCGAAGTCTTATTGCTCGATTGGCTGCCGGCGGCTCGCCGAGTTTGAGATACGCCGTCTCGCGCAATTCCTGGCGAAGCACGAAGAACAGTGGCGCTTGGCGCGCTGGGATCGCTTCGGCTGCGCCGACGTGCTGGGCCGGACCCGCGAACAGCAAATCGAGGATTTGGAGCGCGCGTTGCGCGATGCCGAAAGCAGATTGAAAGCGCTACTTGACAGCGGCGAGACGCATGCGGAAAGCGACGGGTTCTAACCCCGGCCTAACCCCGGCGGCCAAGTGCAGAAATTCTTATTGTGTAACTTATTGATTTTATGGCGCGCCCGGCAGGATTTGAACCCACGACCCCTTGGTTCGTAGCCAAGTACTCTATCCGGACTGAGCTACGGGCGCGTGACGCGAATTATAAAGGAGTCGCGCAAAGTTTCGCGAGCTAAAAGT
>JBOIGA010000307.1:0-3083 GCA_050741875.1 Burkholderiales bacterium | reverse complement strand
GTTTGTTCAACGGTCGCGTGCCTGGCGTACGCAGGCACCGCAGAAATAGTCGGTTATTCCGGTGGAGGGAACGGGGTTTATTCCGTTCCCGTCACCAGCATCAAGGAAGCGCGCTTCAAAACCACAGTCTCGCAGCACTATGACTACAGTTGCGGCTCAGCTGCACTCGCCACCCTGCTCACCCATCACTACAACTTTCCAGTCAACGAGCAGCAGGTGTTCAGGGCGATGTACGAGCGTGGCGATCAACAGAAAATCCGCCGCGAAGGCTTTTCAATGCTCGATATGAAGTCTTATCTGCAGGCCAACGGTTTCGAAGGTAATGGCTATCGCGCGCCGCTGGACGTACTAGCGGACGCGAACAGGCCCGCCATCGCACTCATCCAGGATAACGGCTATCACCACTTTGTGGTGGTGAAGGGGCTCCGCGACAAGGATGTGCTGATCGGCGATCCCGCAATGGGTAGCCGAGTCATTCCCCGGCAGAAGTTTGAAACGATGTGGAAAAACCGCATTTTGTTTGTCGTGGTCAACAAGGGCGGGGCGGCATTCAACACCGCGTTCGATTGGCGCGCGCAAAAAAAGGCGCCGCTTGAAAGCGCAATCACCCGGGACAGCTTAGTCAATGGCACACTGCTCCGCCGCGGTCCTATGGATTTCTAACGCTATGAAACGCGTCCTCGCAACCCTACTCGCGGCCTCCCTGGTTGGCGGGGTATTCGCCGGCAATTCCTACTTTTTCGGCGACCCGATCAAGGATGCTGAACTGGACAAGCTGAGGGGTGGACTGACTTTGCCCACTTCCGCGGGACAACTGAATCTGTCTTTTGGAATCGAACGAATGGTGGTCATCAATGATGAGCTCATCGCGGTAACGCAAATGCTGATTCCGGAGCTGACCAGCGCAATGCGCAAGGGAGCGGGCAACGCGGGAGCGACCAAACAAGGAACGAGAAATGTGGGAGCGGGCAACGCGGGAGCCGGCACAGTGAAAGCCGCTGGATTCGCGCCAGTGGTGGTGATTCAAACGGGTCCCGGGAACACCGCGATGCCCGACATCGCTCAGTTGAACGCGGCGATCGGGACGGTGATTCAAAATACCCTCAACCAACAGCATATCCAAACGTCAACGGTCATCACAGTTACCGCCAACTCGATGGAGTTGACACGGGCAATGGCGCTCCAGGCCGCGACTTCTCAGGCGCTCATCTTTTCGCTGCGATAACAGACTCCGCGGTTTCGCGCGGATAACCTACCAGAACGTCGGAACTCGCACAGTCACCTGAACATCGGGTGCTTCGTCGGTCAGCCCTGCGCCAAGAATCAGATTGAAGTTGGTCTTTTCGGTCACGCGGTACGAGTATCCGAGCAACAAGGTTCCAACCTGGCGCGTCTGCGCCTGCTGCACGGTTCGGCCATTCTGTTCATCTTTCGTGAACGTGCTATGTTCGTAGCCGATGCTGAACGATGCTTTTTCGTTCAACGCCAACCCCATTCCGAAATTGACGCCGACCGCGTCTCCCGGATCAACGTCACCAAATCCGCCGCCGACATCTCGTTCGATGTTCCAAAGATAGCTGACCCCACCGAAGAACACTGCGGGATCGGACGGAAAAATCGCAGTCAACCCTGGTTGCAGTCCATAGAAACCGGTGCCCGTTGGCAGTTCGCGTTGCAAATTGGTCGTGGGATCGATATCAACTTCGAACGGATCTTCTCCTGTACGAGCTTTGAAGCGCAGCGTGCCTATGTAGTACGGTCTGTTGGGTCCACCAACGTTAAACTGGTAGCGCGCTGCGAGTTCAATGTCCCCAATTCCGCTACCGTCGGAGTCGAACGCGCTGTCGGCGACCGTGGGGGTAGCAAGAGGACGCGCTAGCGTGGAGTCATCGCGGTAAACGTAAGGCAGCTTGCCCTCCACTTCCAGCATGTTGGTTACGCCATAGCGCGCGGTCAGCGCGGCGATAAAGGTATCGCGGTTGACGCTCCTCACGTCAATGAGGCCAATGGTGATCGCCGGGATGATGGTGAAACCCACCAAGGCGACGCGATTGTCTGAAGAATGGCTGTATTGCAGCGAAGGCTCCAACACCAGTTGCCCACGAGGAGTCAATACGCCAGGCTCGTCGAAGATGGGCGCGATTTCAGGCGGACGTGATTCCGGCGCTTGGCCAACGGGATCCTCGGCCTCCTGTGCAGCAACCGCTACCGGGGGCTCACTCGCTTGTTTGCGCTTCTTTGAATTCGCCTTTGGGGGGGTGCCAGTAGCCTGCTGTGTTTGTAGTTCTTTCTTCGGCACCTGTCGTTCTTCAAGCGTCTGCTGCAACTCCTTCTTGAGCTTGAGCAGCCTTCTTTCCTGTTCCTCCAGTGAGAGTTGCTGCTGCGCCATGCGCTTTTCCTGCTCGTCAAGCTTACGCATAAGCTGAAGAATGCGTTGCTCGGCAGATTTGGGCGTGGCGTCGGCACAATAGGCTTGCGAGGACAAAAACAAGGCGCCTACTACTCCCACTAATAGTGCGGCGTATTTGGTAACCATCTTTCCCCCTTTTGGGATTTGGGCAGGTGGATTATCACCCCTCGCTCTCCTTATTCAAGGAAATGCGTTGCTCAGTTACAACAGTGGGTTAGAGCTGTTAAAGCAGCGGACGACCCGTTGCGTGGTCGATTTTTCCTGCACCCGGTTCTGCTTGCGCGTTGAGACCATTGAAGTCACCGCAGTCGGGCGGCTGGTCCTGATCGAAATCGATCGCGACTGGCTCCATGCAATTCTAGCGTCTATACTCCAAGTCTAGACTAAGGAGTGCGAATGAAAACAGCCAAGCTTTTTAGGAACGGACAGAGCCAGGCCGTCCGTCTGCCCAAGGAGTTCCGCTTCGAAGGCGAGGAGGTGTTCATCAAGAAAGAGGGCGACGTTGTGGTGCTCATTCCCAAGCAGGGAGACCGGTGGGCAAACGTGAAAAGCACGATCGGGAAATTTAAGAAGCCCATTACCCGAAACCAGCCGAAGGAACAAGAGAAGAGGGATTTCGGATGGGATTAGCGTACATGCTGGACACGAATGCTTGTATTCAGATCATTAACAA
>JBOIGA010000306.1:0-3105 GCA_050741875.1 Burkholderiales bacterium | reverse complement strand
CTGATACCGTGAGCGCCGTGTTGAGCGGATAGCGAAAGGCAAGGACGAGAAGAAAAGCGGCAAGCGACTTGCCGAAGACGATGATCGCGACGACCACGAATACCCGCAACGGTTCACGAATCAGCATCTCCGGATCGAACAGCATTCCAACCGATACGAAGAACAGAACAGAAAAAGCATCTCTGAGCGGCAAAGACTCGTCGGCGGCCCGGTGGCTTAGTGCGGATTCCCTCATGACCATCCCGGCGAAAAAAGCCCCGAGCGCGAAGGAAACACCGAAAAGCTCGGCGGAGCCGTAAGCGATGCCCATCGCGGCCGCAATCACGCACAAGGTGAAAAGTTCGCGCGAGCCCGTGCGGGCGACCTGCCAGAGCAACCAGGGGAATACGCGCCGACCGACGACGAGCATGAGTACGACAAAAACCGAGACTTGGCCAAGCGTGAGCGCAAGCGTTGTCAGGAGATCTTTGTCTCTTGCTCCCTCGGCAATGCCGTGTGCGGCGTCGCCGTCGAGCCATCCCGAAAGGGCTGGCAGCAGTACGAGGACCAAGACCATTGCCAAGTCCTCGACCACAAGCCAGCCGACTGCGATTCGGCCGTTGATGGACTCAAGAGCGCCGCGGTCCTCCAGCGCCCTAAGGAGTACGACCGTGCTCGCCACGGAGAGAGCGAGACCGAACACGATGCCCGCGCCAAAGCTCCAGCCCCAAAGGGTTGTGACAGCCATACCGAGCGCGGTCGCAACCGCAATCTGGGCGACTGCGCCCGGCAAGGCGATCCGGCGAACAGCCAATAGGTCGTCCAGCGAGAAGTGCAACCCGACACCGAACATCAGCAGCATTACCCCGATCTCGGCGAGCTGGCGTGAAAGTTCGAGGTCGGCGACAAAGCCCGGCGTGGCCGGACCTATGATCACGCCGGCAATCAAGTAACCGACGAGAGCCGGCAGTTTCAGACGTACGGCGACAAAGCCCAGAACCAGGGAAAGTCCGAAAGCAGCGGCAATCGTGGTGATCAGGGTAACGTCATGAGGCACGCGTCTTTTCTCCTTTCGGCGATTATCCCTGAATCATCGCCCGCACCTCGTCGATCATATCAAACGGCAATGCGGGTCCAACCGGTCGGTAGCCAAGGTTCTTAGGTCAGCCGGAGTGTCGACGTCACACCATGGACTTGCGCGGTTTCACTCGCGCCAACCTCGGTTGTCAATTCGGGATGGGCTTGTTGCTCACGAATGCGCCGCTAACACAGATTCGCTTTCTGATTGATGCGACGACCGACGTGAGCACTCTGCGGTCGCTGCTCGCGCAGTTATGGCGGGAGCGGGGCGTTCCCGATGCGCGCGACCCCGCAGTCACGCTGCTTAACGTGAACGAACAGCCGCGAGCAGTCGTGCGCGAAGTTTTCGCCGCCGCCGAATCATGATTCAGGAAACGCCTGCGGGTAGGACGGCGTGTCGCTTCGTTTAGCAGTCTGCATTCTTCTTGATGGTCGTCACCGGAACCACGAACGACGTGATTCCTTTTCCCAGAACACCGAAGCACCTCGAGTTCTAAACCTGTACATTGAAATTCGCGGAACTGCTCAAATCTGCTGCTATCGAAGAAGGCGACAGGTAAGAAGCCTGGCCCGGCGGCCGCGCTAGAAGGCGAACAGGTCGCGATTACATCTCGTTCGGCCGCTGCACCGCAGACTGCGCCATCGGAGCCTAAACAAGACCAGCACGTCGCAGCGACGCCTCGGACTGGCGCTGCGCCTTCCAGTGCCGCGCTTGAAGCCGAAATCAATCAGGCGCTCAAGGATGGCAAACCGGGAACCGTCACTGCGCGAGTCGAAAACAATTTGGAAGTGACCTTGCGAGGGTCGGTGGCGAGTGCCGCGGAAAAACACCGCGCATTTCTTATCGCTCGCTCATTCAAGGAAGTCGAGCGAGTCAAGGACCAAGTATTTGTCGTCGAGGAATAGGAGGAGTTATGAAAAAATCGATTGGAGCGATTTTCGCGGCAACTTATCTGGCGGCCCAACTGACAGCATGCGCGCAAACACAGGAGATGTCGGGAACGGAAAAAGGTGCGACGACCGGCGCTATCATCGGCGCTGTTCTCGGTGCGATTCTTTCCGATGACAAAGGGAAAGGCGCTGTAATCGGTGCGGCGGCAGGCGCGCTTATCGGCGGAGTCGCCGGCCATTATCACGACAAGCAGACAGCATCGAGAGATGAAGCGATCAAGAAGCGAGGCGATGCGCAAATACCGGGTGATGTGATCGAAGTCGAGGGCGGATCGGTCAACCCGGAAAGCGTGACGGCGGGTGCGAGCGTCGAATCCTCCGTGCAGTACACCGCGCTTACGTCTGCCGAAGGACAACCGATCAAACTCCGAGAAACGCGGACGCTGGAAGGGGACAACGGAAACGTCCAACTCGCCGATCGCGAAGTTGCTCGCGCACAGGGAACTCATAGCTCGATGATCAAATTTACGATGCCGCAGGATCTCCCAAAAGGTACATACACTTTGGTGACGACAATTTCGGATGGGAAGCAGACCAAGTCAGTTCGAAATCCATTGCAGGTCGTGTGAGCAAGCGCGCGGGCCTGTCGCCACCACAGTAATGCTCAATGGTGTGATGAAACCGTGCCTGCAACGCTAGAGATTCAACCGAAAGTTAAAGCGCTTTTAGGTCCGCCTGCGTGTCGATGTCGCGGCAGATGCCGTTGTCATTGCACTCGAAGAATTTGACTTCGCTTGCGTGTCGGGTGAACAGAATGCGCGCACCGGAATCACCGTCGAGCGCCAAAAGCTCGGCGTAGAGACTGCGACCGAATCCGACCGGATGCCCGCGTTGTCCGTTGAAGGATGGCGCCGCGATCATAGCCCCGGCTTCCAGGTGACGAATCACAGTACGAAGCGTTTCAGGAGATACGAACGGCATGTCCGCGAGCGTGATCAACCACCCTTGCGCGTCGCTTGCCGCGGCGAAACCGCACGCAAGACTGTGACCCATTCCTGCGGCTGCGCTGTCGCAGACCGCGATCTCCAGCCCTTCGGCTTGCAAACGCTGCGCCAGTACATTGTCTCCTGGCCGTACGACGGCGAGCACACGTTC
>JBOIGA010000305.1:0-3112 GCA_050741875.1 Burkholderiales bacterium | reverse complement strand
CAGTTGAGGCTCTGGAACAAAGAAGCGCACGTGGATGTTCTCAGCGGGCAGCATCGAGACCACGGGCGCGCCCGCCGCAACCCACTCCCCCTCGACGAAAAAGGTATCGTTGACTCCGCCAGTCTGAGGCGCTGACACCGATTTCTGCGCGAGCCGCCATTCGGCCTGCGCAAGCTCCGCTTTAGCCGCGGCGACTTCGGCTTCGGCCGCCTTGATTTCGTCGGGCCGCGCGACCGGAAGTTTGGCGTTGGTGAGTTGCGCGCGAAGTTCGGCCACTCGCGCGCGGTCGCGCTCATAGGTCGCGCGCGCTTCGTCGAGCTCCTGTTGCGACACCGCTTTCGCTTCGACCAGCGCTTTCCGCCTGCGCAAAAGCGACTCCGACAATTTGACGCTCGCCTCCGCCTGCCTGATTTCCGCCTGGATCATTGCGAGTTCTGGCGCGCGCCTCGCCTTCATCTGATTTGCCAGTTGCGCCTGCGCCCGCTCCAGCCGCTCTTCGGCTTCGCGACGGTCGGCCGCTTCGTTTTCCTGTTCGAGCACGTAGAGCGGTTCCCCGGCCTTGACCTGGTCCCCCCGCCGCGTGGAAAGCTCAACCAGTCTGCCGGCGAATGGCGCCGCCACCCGCACGAAGTCGCCTTCCGCATAACCTTGATAGTAGTTCTGCTCTGGTCCGCTGCATGCGGTAAGCAGGAGCACGGGCACTGCGATGAAGCGTGTTCTCACTTTGGATCTCCCAGCAGAAAGGCGAGGCGCGCCGATAGAGCGGCGTCGCTCAACACATGCGTTTCCAAAAGCGGCATCACGTTCTTCTTGCCCCGTGACGCGGGCGCGCGGCGCACGCCTTCGCTGATGATGCTCGGCATGTTCATGCTCGAAATCAGAGTGACGAGGATGTTGGGCGGCGGCACTTTTGGCAGTTCGCCGTGGCTTTGGCATTCCCCGATCAACTGTAAAAGAATGCTGATGTGGCGATGCAGGTTCGCGCGCAGGAAATCGTAGACGGCCTTCTCACCGTTCATCGCGTCGCGCAGCAGCGCGAACACCAGTTTGCGGTTATCGCGGGCGAAGATCGCGAAGGTAAGAAGCGCGGCGCGGAGGTTTTCCAGAGGCGTCGCGTGGTGGGTGGCTTCGAGCTCGAAATCCCTGAAAAACTCTTCGTAGAACTCCTGCAGCACGCGGCGCAGGAATTCGTCCTTGGTCCTGAAGTGGTAGTGAAACATGCCGAGATTGACCTTGGCCTTGGCCGCGACTTGACGCAGGTTTAGGCCGGAACAACCGGTCTCGGGAAGCAGCCTGCGCGCGGCTTCGATCAAACGCCGGTCGGTGTTTTGCGAGGGTCTGGGCATCTTGCCGCCTAATTCCTATACGTACGTATAACAATACGCTCGTATAGTTACTCGCGTCAAGCTGGCCGCGAGCGCAGAAAAGAAGAGTCTAGAACTCGAAGCGCTCGGGCTGCGGCGCGTTCCTGAGAACGGGAATGCTGGTTTCGAAGAGGCCGGTGCTGCGGTAGGCGGAATTTGACAGCCGCGTGATCAGCTTTGCCCGCATCGCGGGAGGATCGCCGACGACGACGAACATTCTGCCGCCAGAATTGAGACTGCGTTCGAATTCGGGCGGCAAGATCGGCAAGGAACCGCCAATGACGATCGCATCATACGGAACATGCTTGTCCCAGCCGCGCGCGGCATCGCCGATTTCGAGCGTGACATTGGTGATGCCGCAGCCGGCGAGCCTGGCGCCCGCATCGCGGCTCAGCTTGGGGACAATTTCCACGCTGTAAACGTGGGCGCCGAGACCAGCAAGCACCGCGGTCACGTAACCGCTTCCCGTTCCGACCTCGAGAATCCGGTCGCCGGCTTTGATCGCCAGCTCCTGAACGATTCGCGCTTCGAGTTTGGGGCTGAGCATCGCCGCGCCGTTCCCCAAGGGAATTCCCATATCGGCGAAAGCGTATTCGCGATAAGCGGCGGGGACGAAGTCTTCGCGCCGAACGCGGTAAAGCAGATCGAGAACGCGCTGGTCGAGAACCCCCGCCGGGCGGATCTGGTTCTCGATCATGTTGGCGCGTGCTTGTTCGAAGTTCATGGTGAGGCGTTGTCTTGCAATTATTTCATATCTGACGTAGGTTGCTTGGAACACGTTAGGGGTCCCGTCATTTAAGAAGAACTGACGGGTGAGAAATACCCTTTGAACCTGATCCGGATCATCCCGGCGTAGGGAAGCGTTGAATTTCGCTCCTTACGTTTTTTAAGGAGCAGACATGAACGCCCCAACAGAACTAAGAACCGCCAAAGCGGCAATCGGACCCCTCCCCAATTCGCGCAAAGTCTACGCGCAAGGCTCGCGCGCCGATCTGCGCGTGCCGATGCGCGAGATCGTCCAGAGCGATACACCGGCATCCTTCGGCGCGGAAAAGAATCCACCGATCGTTGTATACGACACTTCGGGCCCCTACACCGATCCGGCTTGTGCAATAGATGTTGGAAGGGGACTACCCAGGTTGCGCGAACGCTGGATTGCGGAACGCAAAGGCCTCGGTGCGAATGTCACGCAAATGCATTACGCTCGACGCGGAATCCTGACGCCGGAAATGGAGTTCATTGCGATCCGGGAAAATCAACGCCGGGAAGATTTGAGCGACCTCGTGACCGAGCAGCATGCCGGGCAGGATTTCGGCGCCGCCATCCCGAAAGTGGTCACCCCCGAGTTCGTCCGCGCCGAAGTCGCCCGCGGCCGGGCGATCATTCCGCTCAATATCAATCATCCCGAATCGGAACCGATGATCATCGGCCGGAACTTCCTGACCAAGATCAACGCCAACATCGGCACTTCCGCGGTCACTTCCGGCATCGAGGAAGAAGTCGAGAAAATGATCTGGGCCATCCGCTGGGGCGGGGACACGGTCATGGATTTGTCCACGGGCAAACATATCCACGAGACGCGCGAATGGATCATTCGCAACTCACCCGTGCCCATCGGCACGGTGCCGATCTATCAGGCGCTGGAAAAAGTCGACGGCAAGGCCGAAGAGCTGACCTGGGAAATCTATCGCGACACCTTGATCGAGCAGGCCGAGCAGGGGGTGGACTACTTCACCATCCATGCCGGC
>JBOIGA010000304.1:0-3130 GCA_050741875.1 Burkholderiales bacterium | reverse complement strand
GTTCTTCGAGGGCGGCAGGAGACTTCATGAGGGAACAGTGAACAGGGAACAGTAAAAAGCCGCTTACCCGAGTTACTTAATGAGCTTGCGATGCAATCCGCTGAACAGTTTCGACACTACTTCGAGCGAGTCAAATACCCCGTCCTGTGGGTTTAAAAACCCAAGTTCAACCGCAATAAGTAACTGAGTCTCGAGTTCGCTCAACGAACCTTTCGCGAAACTCAGGAATTGGGCAAACTCCTTACGACTTGTTCGAGCCGCGCCCTCAGCCAAGTTGCTGGGAATCGAAACCGCACAACGTCGGATTTGTGCGGTAAGACCGTAAAGCTCCTCTTTTGGAAATCTGGAAGTCGCCGTATAAATCAATTTCACCAGTGCTATCGCTTCTTGCCAAGCAGCCAAGTTGTAATGCGGTCGTTTCCCCGGCATTTACGCAGTTTACCGTTAGCTGTTCACCGTTCACTTCTCTAAAACGGCAGTTTTAGTCCTGGGGGTAAACCCAGGCCCGAAGTAAGCCCGCTCATCTTCTCCTGCGTCGTGGCCTCGACCCGCTTCACCGCGTCGTTGACCGCGGCGGCGATCAAGTCCTCAAGCATCTCCTTGTCGTCGGCGACCACCGAAGGATCGATCGTCACGCGTTTGACGTCATAGCGGCAGGTCATGACAACTTTGATCAGCCCTGCGCCGGAAACGCCCTCGACTTCGACCGACGCGAGCTGCTCCTGCATTTTTTTGAGATTGTCCTGCATCTGCTGGGCCTGTTTCATCAGGCCGGACAAATTTTTCATGTCGTGCTCCTGTTCGTTGATTTGAGCGTGGCCGAAACGAGTCTGGCGTCGCAACTTTCGATCAGCTTTTTCACCAGCGGTTCGCGCGAAACCGATTCGATCGCCGCATCCATGTTCGTCTGCTTCTCCCGCGTGGCTAGCTGCAACGGAGTATTCGCCAGATCGCCGGTGAGCGAGTAGTTGACCCGAATTTTCGTTTTCAATTCCTCTTCGAGCGCCGCGCGCAGTTTGTCCTGATGCGGTTTTCCTAATAGGTGTTTATCTTTCTCGGAGATCGCGAGCGCGAAAACATCGCCGTTGAAACTTTTCATCTCGCAGCGCTCGGCGAGCTGCTTCGCCATGCCTTTCATCTTCCCGGAAAGCGCAGGCCAATTTGTAGCGTTGGAGGCGGATGGAGAAGCATCCTGGACGGGCGCGATCTTGCGCTCGGGAGTGAAGGCAAGCATGCGCAGCAAAGTCATGGTGAAGCCCGCGTGTTCGTCCGGAGCAAGCGGGAGATCGCTGCGTCCTTGCAGCGCGATTTGATATAGAAGCTGCACGTCCTCCGGGCTGAAAGATTTCGCCAGGTGTGCTATCCGCTCCCGTTGCGGATCGTCATCCGCGAGCGTGTTGGGCGCGATCTGTGCTAGCGCAATGTCCAAAAGCACTCTGGCCAGATCCTGCAACGCTGAATCAGCCGCCAAGTTCCGGCTCGCCATTGTATCGGCTTCCGCGATCAGCGCGTCTGCATCGCGGGCGGCGAGCGCGTCGAGCAGCGAAAACAAGTACTCGGGATCAATCGCTCCGAGCATCTCGCGCACTTCGGCTTCTTTCACTTCTCCGCCCCCGTGCGCGATCGCCTGGTCGGCGAGGCTTAAAGCATCGCGCAGGCTGCCTTGCGCGGCTTTGGCGAGCCACGCGAGTGCCGGCGCTTCGAATGCGATCTGTTCCTTCTCCAGCACGTTTTTCAATTGCCCCGCGATCAATTGCGCGGGGATCTGCTTCAGATTGAATTGCAGACAACGCGACAGAACCGTGAGCGGAACTTTTTGCGGATCGGTGGTGGCGAGAATGAACTTGACGTGCGCGGGCGGCTCTTCGAGCGTTTTCAACATCGCGTTGAACGCGCTCTTCGACAACATGTGAACTTCGTCAATAATGTAGACCTTGAACCTCGCTGCGGAGGGCGCGTACATCGCGTTTTCGAGAATCTCGCGTATGTTGTCCACCTGCGTGTGCGAAGCGGCGTCGAGCTCGAGTAGATCGAGAAAGCGGCCTTCGTCGATCTCGCGGCACGCGCTGCACGCCCCGCATGGGTGGGAGGTGATTCCAGTTTCGCAGTTCAACGCTTTGGCGAGAATTCGCGCCAAGGTGGTTTTACCGATGCCGCGCGATCCGGAAAAAAGATACGCGTGATGCAGACGCTGGGTGTCGAGCGCATTGGACAGCGCGCGCACGACGTGCTCCTGCCCGACGAGTTCGGAAAATGTTTTGGGTCGCCATTTGCGCGCGAGCGCGAGAGTCATGTCGTCAATTTAGGGCGGCGAGCCCGACCCCCGGCACTTGCGGCGATGAGCTGTGGCTGCTTCCTTCCGGACCTGACCAGGTTTGCTATCTTGCAATGCGGGGAGGCCCGCCAATCTGGAAACTGGAAAACTAAGCAGCGAATGATAACGCAAAACTCCTGCTTCCGTTTCGTGTCCGGCCGACAGTACAATAAGCTTATAAACCAGGAGGAATCATGGCTGACATCGAATCCGTCTTGATCGAGACGCGAGTCTTTCCCCCCAGCGAAGAAATGGTTAAACAGGCGAACGTGTCCGGCATGGCCGCTTACGAGGCCTTGTGCGGCGAGGCCGCGAAGGATTTCGAAGGATTCTGGGGCAAGCTCGCCAAAGAACACCTGCTCTGGCAGAAGCCTTTCACCAAAGTTCTCGACGAGTCCAAGGCGCCATTCTTCAAGTGGTTTTATGACGGCGAACTGAACGCTTCCTACAACTGCCTCGACCGGCATCTCAAGAGCCAGCCCGATAAGATCGCGATCATTTTCGAAGCCGACGACGGCAAGGTCACGAAGATCACCTACAAGGCGCTGTATCAAAATGTCTGCCAATTCGCCAACGCTTTGAAGTCGCTTGGAATCAAAAAAGGCGACCGCGTTTTGATCTACATGCCTATGTCGATTGAAGTCGTCGTTGCGATGCAGGCGTGCGCGCGGATCGGTGCTCCTCATTCGGTCGTCTTCGGGGGATTTTCGGCGAAAAGTTTGCAGGAGCGGATTGTTGACGTTGGCGCTCTCGCCGTCATCACCGCAGACGGGCAGTTCCGTGGCGGCAAGGAGATTCCGCTCAAACCCGCTGTTG
>JBOIGA010000303.1:0-3142 GCA_050741875.1 Burkholderiales bacterium | reverse complement strand
TGACAGGTTCGGAGCCTCAAACCGCGCTCTTTATGACACCGCCATCTACGCGCAAGGCGGCACCCGTCGTGGCGGATGCAAGCGGACTCGCAACATAGGCAACAAGCGACGCGACTTCCTCGGGTGTGGCAAAGCGTTTAATCAGCGAAGTGGGCCGGACTTTTTCGAAAAACTGCTTCTCGAACTCAGCAAACGATTTGCCCTCCGCCTTTGCGAGCGAGTCGATGAAGTCGCCGACACCTCGGGACTTTGTTGGCCCTGGGAGAACACAATTTACGGTAATACCCGAGCCGGCCACCGCTTCGGCAAGCCCACGAGAGACAGCAAGCTGTGCGGTCGCCGTAATGAATCATTTCGGAAGGGATCTGGATGGCGCTCTCGCTGGAGATGAAGATGATCCGCCCCCAGTTGCGGCGCTTCATTCCGGGCAGGAAGAGGCGCGCAAGACGGATCCCACTCAGCACGTTCACTTCAAAAAGGCGCCGCCAATCTTCATCCGGAATATCCTCGAACGGCTTCGGCTCGAAGATGCCTAGGTTATTGACGAGGATTTCTACCTCCGGAAACTCTTTGGCTAATTGCTCGACGGCCGGGGCGGTGCTGAGATCGCCCGCGAAGCCAGCAACGTTGCCGTTCTTGGCTTTCAGTCTGGACAAAGCGTCGTCCACCGACCTTTGCGAGCGCCCGTTGATGATCACACAGGCGCCCTCGCGGATGAGCGCCTCCGCGATAGCGTATCCGATACCGGCCGTGCTGCCAGAAACGAGCGCGAGTCTATTCGTAAGGTCCAGGTTCATAGTCGTGTTTCTCCAGTGATGAACGGGCAGTGCCTAGCAGCGCGATTTGCGTGAGCCTCTTGTGCCGGCTTCGGGTTGCGATTCGGCGATCCAATCGATCATCGGTTGTAGGAAGTCGCTGAGCGTACGGTTCCAACGCTCGGAGTCGCGCTTCTGAGCGGGGGCGATGGAGACGTGCAATCCTGATTCGCGGAGTTCATCCATGAGGTCTCTCCTTGGAAAGTTTCGAATGACGGTTCGGCACTCAGCTTAAGGCCCAATGCACGCAACTCCCGGTTGTGCAGTTGCAGCAGTGATGCGAAAGGTTCCAGCTCGCCATCGGAGCTCGGGTATTCGCCCGAGCGAGTCGGCGCGACCTCGGTCCATTCGAGACGCGACGGATGTAGAAAAAACTTCAGCGTCGTCTCGTACACGCTGGTCTGGTTCATCACGCTTTGTGGGCGTGCAGGGTCGGCAAAGACAGGTTGCAATGCCGTCAGCGAAAGAAGCGCTGTAGATGCGATGACGAGTTTGTTCATCTTTGTCCTCAATTTGTAAAGTGACCTACATTTCCCAGTCGAGTGACTTGCCGGTACGGTGGCCGGACCCTTGCACCAGGCCCTGGATGATTCTGCGAACGATTTGGGCAGTGCTCACTATCGTCCGGTAAACAAAGCTCGCGGCCTGGCGAAGCCAGTCCCTGATCGCTTCGGCACGCATCCGTCTCGCTTCGACCAGAACAGCTTCGACCAGAAGGCGTTGAGAGGCCGGGTCCAACTGTAAATCAGCGACGTTTTGTTAGCGTTTGTCATAAACAAACTGCTTTTTGCGAAGGCTTTGGCCGATGCTTAAACTCGGCCGACGCTTGCCGCAGCGCGGCGCAGAAGCCTTGCTGCGCTAACGATCAAATCCGCGATCGCCTCGGCCTGGCGCATGTGGGCGATGGCCTCGCGGCGTTCAGCGGCGCTCAGGCGGATCGAGCCTAATTGCTCATAAACGTTTAATGGATTTTGATAGCTGTGTGTCATAGTTAAGACTCCTTTGTTTGCCCGCAGAACGTGAAGGCGCTTGAGCATTCGGCGCGGTCTGTTCGCGAGACACGATGTATTTAACTTCGGGGCGATTTCCGCGCGATTTCACGCGCGGAGCGTTTGGTTACACTTGTAACGGACTTCTAGCAGGGGAGCAGCGGTCGGCTAGGGCAGATGAGAAGACAAATCTACCCATGCTGGCCTGGATAATCCTTCCAGCGGGCGGTGGACAAATGCCATCGAGTGCGCGGACCGCTCGGCGCGGGGAATGGTGCGGGTCGGGCAACGCACTCGGACTGATAAGGCCCTGATCACAAAAACAACTCGCGAAGGCGAATCGACGAGCGTTCTCCGACGAGCGCGAAACTCTTCTCTAACCAAATTTCGGCGCGCGCTCTGCCATGGTCGCGGAGCATTGTCAGAAAAGACGAGCTGGAGTCGAGCTTGCTCTCCACGCTCAATTGAGTCATCAGCTCCTCTGCTTCGATCAAATGAAAATTCATGCGCGCGAGGCGCCGCTCAAGACCAGTAAACGGGAAGTGCGAGTTCTCGACGTAGTTTTTGGCAAGGGCGATCGCGCGCATTTCTCTTAAGAACGGAGCGCTGAAGCTCAACTCAGCCATCCGGCTCGATATTCCGGCTGACGTGGTCGGAGCATCCGGCCGCCTCAAGGGGTGCAGCAATACGATTATCACGTCAGGCGTTTCACAATCGTAGAACAAAGGGAAAACCGCGGGATTGGCCGAAAACGCGCCGTCCCAATACGGCTCACCGTCAATTTCGACGGCCTGGTGAAGCAAAGGCAAACAGGTAGAAGCCAACAGCGCTTCCAGCGAGAGCTCTTCGTTTTTGAACAGACGCAGCTTTGCCGTGCGCACTTGAGTCGCCGCAATGAAGAGCTTGATCTTGCTATCCGATTTGATGCGCTCGAAATCGACGAGATTCGCGACGATATCGCGCAGCGGGTTGACGTTCAGCGGGTTAAGCTGATACGGCGAAAAATAGTGCGTAAGACTCAAAAAGCCGTTAGAGGCTGGATTCGCATAGCTCGAAACACTGTCCCAGAGTGCGGCGAGGGCTTGACGAGCGCCCTCTCGGCCGCCGCTCGTCAGCCCGTGCGCCAGCACGACTGCATTGACCGCCCCGGCGCTCGCGCCGCTGATCGCCTCGATCTCGATTCGCTCATCCTCGAGAAGCCGGTCGAGCACCCCCCAGGTGAAAGCGCCATGGGGGCCGCCGCCTTGGAGTGCGAGACTCACGATTTTCTTTTTCACGCTACTTACCTCCAGGAAATTCCGCGCTAAGCAACCCGCCTCCAAAGCCACTTTGCCAGGC
>JBOIGA010000302.1:0-3176 GCA_050741875.1 Burkholderiales bacterium | reverse complement strand
CTCCCCGGCTGTGTTGCAACGGGTACGACGGTTGAGGAGGTCGAAGAACAGATTCGTGAGGCTATCGAGTTTCATCTTGAAGGCTTACGCGAAGACGGTGTTTCGATTCCGCAACCTGTGAGCCGCGTGGATTGACGTTGCGGCATAACCTGCAGCCCACGACGCAAGTCCGGCGCGCGCAGCTTGCCAATGCTGTGCAGCTTTACAAGGCATTGGGTGGCGGCGATTACGGGAATGAGAAGTCGGCGGCTTTTCAGAAGCAGTGAAACAAAAGAAATCATCTGTACATGCGCCTCCGCCGTGCATCTACCAGTAGAATTTGGGCGTCAAAATTAGGCTTGGCATCAGCGACTGTACAAATGGTTCGATGCAATTCGAATGGGATCGCGAGAAGGCAGCTCGAAATGTCGCGAAGCACGGCGTGTCGTTCGAAGAAGCAGTGACCTTGTTCTACGACTCGTTGGCGACCACCTTTCCCGATCCGGATCATTCGATCGGCGAGGCCTGATTCATTACATACGGTTACTCGTCGCACGACCGTCTCTTGGTGGTTGCACACGCTGAGCTGGGCGACATCATTCGAATCATCAGTGCGCGGCCAGCCACCGCGCGTGAGAGAAAACGCTATGAAACGCAGAACCCCCGTCGCACGTGACGAACTTCGTCCTGAGTACGACTTCGATTTCTCCAAAGGAGAGAGAGGACGGTACTTCAAACGCTTAATCAGGGAAGGAGCAAATGTCGCGGTACTGGAGCCAGATATCGCCAAGGCATTCCCCGACTCTGCCGCCGTCAATAGCGCGCTCAGGACGCTTCTTGAGGTCGCGCGCGCGTCAACGGGCGTAACCAGGCGCTCAACCCGAGCAGCCCGCAAGCGGGACGCCGGTTAGCGCCTCGCGCGAGGTTACCGCAACGCCACAGAAAGCCGCGCAAGGTTAGTGGCTCAGGAAGCGATTGGATGGTGTGGCTTATACGCCTCACCGGAGCATCTGTTAGTAGGATTTCGGACGGCTACTTTAGTTAGATCTCATACCCCATGAGCGAGAACAGCCAAAGAAGCACTGCTTTGTGCTAATGCCGTTTGAACCGAAGTACAAAGAGGTGTACTCGGAGGTTTACAAGCAAGTCTGTGCCGCTAATAAACTTGACTGTTGGCGCGTCGATGAGATTTCTCGACCAGGTTCGATCACGCGTGACATCGTCGAAGGGATCATTGATGCTGAGATCATCATCGCTGATCTGACAGGTCGGAATCCGAATGTCTTTTACGAACTTGGCATCGCTCACTCCGTCGGAAATAAAACTATCATGACGGCACAGAACATCGGGGATGTTCCTTTCGACGTACGAAACTACCGCGTTCTCGTATACGACCAAACCAGCCGGAAACTTAGGGGCGACCTTGACAAGGCTATTAAGGAGCTGCTAACAGCACTCGACAGGACCAGCAATCCATTTCAAGAAGTTGCGGCGACGCGCACCTCAATCGGTCTGAAGCGGCGCACGCCACTGGTTAAGTTCATCGATCTCACCAACCTACCGAAACCTATGCGCGACTGGTTGCACGCCAACAAGATTGTCTACGCCGAAGATGTCGCAACCATCGACCTTGAGGGCTTGGCTGAGAGTCCCGGCATCGGAGAGGACTCGCTCGGACGGTTCATGCGCCAAATCATCAAGCATGATCTCTATCCCGATGCAGAGTCTCTCAATAGAGTTATGCTGAACTATCGAATCTCAACAAGACCAGACCACAAAGGCTGAGCGTCATGCAATGAGCGGTCGGGGAGATAGGTAACGGAATACTCCGGGGACATGGGTTACACATTGTGTCGCCTTAGTCGTCCGTCTTGCCTCCGCTCCGCTACGGCAAAACGTCGGCTGAGCGGGGCGTTGGGCCCCTGAGTTCCGGTACGTTGGTTGCTGTCGACAGCATCGTTGTGGCAACCTATCCGCTATTCACAGACGCATCCGGAGGTGTCATGTTGTCAACTGTAGAAGCGCTTGAAGCCGAAGCGCTACAACTCTCCGCATCAGAGCGGGCACGCCTGATCGAGCGACTGATCGCGAGTCTCGACGCTGATCCCGAGATCGAGAAGGCTTGGGCGGCAGAGGTTGAGCGCCGCAATGCGGAAATCGAGAGCGGCGCCGTTTCCCTGATTCCCGGTCCTGAAGCCCTGGCCAAACTGAAGGCCGAGTTCCGGTGAACTATTGGCTGCACTCTGAGGCGCAGGAAGACCTTCGGGAGGCAGCTGAGTTCTATCGAGAGCAGGCCGGTACGGTTCTGTCGCAGTCCGTGTTCGCGGAGTTCGAACATTCCGTCAGCCTCCTGCTGCATATCCGGGTCTCGGCCCGATGTGCGGCACGGCAAGCGCCGTTTTGTGATGAGACGCTTTCCCTTCAGCGTCATCTACACAGTCGTAGCCGATCAGATCCGTGTTCTCGCCGTCGCACACCATAGCCGACGGCCTGGGTATTGGCGCCGCCGGAAGTAGCGTGGTGAGGCAAGGTGGCCAGTTGGTCGATGCCCAGCGCGAGCTTTTCACAACCCAGCAGAACGTCGTGCAAGTCCGGCGCGCGCAGCTCGCCAATGCAGTGCAGCTCTACAAGGCATTGGGGGGCGGCGATTACGGGAGTGAGAGTCGGCGGCTTTCCGGAAGCTGAAATCGGACTAAGAACTGATCCATGTCTGGCATGCTGCAATGCTCCACGCGCAACTTTGCGCGCACCTGTTCCAGCAATTGGGAGGCAGCTATGAACCGAGAGGAACTTATCTGGGGTCCCGGTGGCTTATACACCTCGCCGGTGCATCGGCGGTAGGATTTGGGGGCGGCACTTTTAGTTAGACGCTATCCGCCCATCGTACGACTGTGAGGAGTCTCCTCCACATATTGCAGCTGTTGTTCTGCCCAACCGCGTTCCGCGAATCCGAGGTCGAGCACATTCGCGAGCTGAACGCGAAGGGGCGTGTCATGGGCGACCCGGATGCGTTCCGCGCGGAAGCGCACAGCCGAATCGCTAAGAAACGGAAGGGGTTGTTCATTTCATTTGTACTAGCTAATACTTTATCTGACATTATTCTAGGTCGAAAGAATACTTAAGGAGAAGTCAGATGACGCAGGAACAGAAGATTATCAAGAACAAGTTGGGGTTGTTGAAGTTGTCGCAGACCTTGG
>JBOIGA010000301.1:0-3179 GCA_050741875.1 Burkholderiales bacterium | reverse complement strand
TTCCGGTCGCGAAACGACCGAGATGCGACACGAGTCTTCCCAGCCAGCGCAGATTCCAAAGCCATAGCCGATGCGCGAGCCGATGAAACAACAGCGCGTGAAAACCGGGATAGCACGTGATGACTTCCCAGCGGCTGCGCGCCGCGGGGTCGCGCTCGAAGACGACAGAAATCTCTTCCTGCAGGCGATCAAACATGTTCGCCTCGAAGCTTCGCTCGCGACGCTGCGTGGCTACTTAACATCCCCATCAGAATATTGAGCTCTTCCTTGTCGACCTCGGCCTTGGCGAACAATCGTCTCAGACGCGGCATCAAGCGTTTGGGCGCGAGCGGGTTGAGAAACTCGATATCAATAAGCGCTTTCTCGAGCGCGGCGAAAAACCGCTCGACGTCTTCAATCTTCGCCAACGACGGCGATTCGCGCGACGGCGGCATTGCGGCGGCCGCCATGAAAAGCTCGTAGCACATGACCTGCGCCGCGCAAGCAAGGTTGAGGGACGCATACGCCGGATTCGCCGGAATATGAACGACCATCTGACAATGCGCGACTTCCTCGGTCGTGAGGCCTGAATTCTCCGTGCCAAAAACGAGAGCGACTTCGTCATTGCGCGCGGCTTCGATCAAACGCGCTGCCGCTTCCCGGATCGTCGCGGCCGGGGGCGATAGATCGCGATGGCGCGCGGTCATCGCCACGGCGAGCACGCAACCCTTCAGTGCTTGAGCTAGCGTTTGGCAGACTTTCGCGTTGTCCAACACGTCGAGCCCTCCCGCAGCCCTCGCGCTCGCCTGCGCATCGGGAAACACTTTCGGCTCGACGAGACAAAGCGCCCACATCCCCATCGTCTTCATCGCGCGAGCCACGGCGCCGATGTTGCCCGGGTGCGTCGTGTGCGACAAAACCACGCGGACTCGCGAAAGCGTGCTCTGTTCGTTCATAATTCCGCTCAATCCTTAATCTGACTGGTTCCCGGCTTTCGCCGGGACGGAGCCTGACTTCATGCATCCCCTGGTCAACACCGCGGTCAAGGCGGCGCGGCGCGCGGGCGCTATCATCGAGCGCGCCTCCCAAAACCTCGACCTCATCGCCGTCCAGAAAAAATCGCGCAACGACTTCGTCTCCGAAGTGGACCGCGCGGCCGAAGCGGCAATCATCGAAATCCTGCTGAACGCCTATCCTGAACATGAAATTTTAGCAGAAGAGAGCGGCTCGACCGGACGCTCGGAGTATCAATGGGTGATTGATCCGCTCGACGGCACGACCAATTTCCTGCATGGCTTTCCGCAGTATGCGGTATCGATCGCGCTCGTCCACAAAGGGCAGATCGCTCATGGCGTCATCTACGATCCCACTCGCAACGATCTTTTCACCGCGTCGCGCGGACGTGGAGCTTTTTTGAACGAGCGCCGCATGCGAGTCAGCCGCCGCCACGCGCTCGAGGACGCACTGATCGGCACCGGTTTTCCTTTTCGCGAAACCGCAAGGCTCGAACGCTATCTCGCGATGTTTCGCGACATCACTTTGAAAACTTCGGGGGTGCGGCGCCCAGGCTCTGCCGCGCTCGATCTCGCCTACGTCGCGGCGGGCCGCTACGACGGTTTCTGGGAGATGGGTCTGCACGCGTGGGACATGGCCGCCGGCGCGCTCATGATTCTCGAAGCTGGAGGATTGGTGTCGGATCTGGCGGGTAATCAGGAGTGGCTGGAAACGGGGGATATCGTCGCCGGCAATCCGAAAATCTTCGTGCAGCTGTTGAAAACGTTGGCGCCGTATCAGAGGACAGAGGACAGAGGACAGAGGACTGAAGCAGAAGACTGAAAACCGAAGACAGAAGACTCTAGAAGCTTTGAATTAAACGGCCTCCGCGCGTTTCTGGCCGCGAGCGAATCCCTTGATGAGATTGAGCACTTCGGCTGCGTGTCCGCGCGCGGAAACTCCGTAGAGCGCGTGACGCAGAAGACCCGCCGTGTCAATGATGAAGGTCGAGCGCATGATGCAAGTCTTCGGCTTGCCGTCCACGACTTTTTCCTGCAGGACTTCGTAGGTCTTGCACACATCTCCCTCGGTATCGGCGAGCAAGGTCACAGAGAGGCCGTGCTTATCGCGAAAAGAGGCGTGGCAAAGACAATCGTCGCGCGAGACGCCGAGCACGACAGTATTGAGGTGGGCGAACTCGTCTTCCATGTCGGAAAATTCGATCGCTTCCATTGTGCATCCGGGGGTGTCGTCGCGGGGATAGAAATAGAGCACGACGTTGCGTTTGTTTCTGAACTCGCTGAGCTGAACCATCTGCATGTCGGCGTCGGGGAGATCGAATACCGGCGCCAACCTTCCAGCCTGCAACATGTCATGCCCCTGAGGTGTTTCCTCCGGCAATTCTAACCCATTTCACTGAACTGAAAAGGTCGAATAAAACGCGACGCTATAATGTTCGTCATGTTGCGCCTCGGCGACATGACCGCGAAGCAATTCCTGCGCCGTCATTGGCAAAAAAGCCCTCGGCTCATCGCGCATGGATTTCCCCGATTCGAAAATTTCATTGACCGCCGCCGCGCGATCGCGCTCGCCTGCTCGCACGATGTCGAGTCAAGACTCGTTCTGCGAAACAGGCGGCAATGGCGAGTCGAGCACGGCCCATTCAAACGATCCGATTTCAATAAGCTTCCAGAAAAAAACTGGACGCTGCTCGTCCACGGCGTCAATTTTCATCTCAAGGAAGCCGACCGGCTGCTGCGCGAGTTCAGCTTCATACCGTTCTGGCGGCTCGACGATATCATGGCGAGCTACGCCGCGCCGGGGGGCGGTGTCGGACCGCACTTCGATTCGTACGATGTTTTTCTGCTGCAGGGAATCGGCGCCAGGCGCTGGCGAATCGGCCGTGTACGCGATTCGGCTTTGACGCCGAACGCGCCGCTCAACCTCCTCAAGAATTTCACCGCCGATTGCGAACATGTCGTTGAGCGAGGAGACGTGCTCTACCTGCCTCCCGGCTTCGCTCACGACGGAACCGCGCTCGACGAGTGCGTTACTTATTCGATCGGCTTTCGCGCGCCGGCTGCTCAGGAATTTGGCGTCGAGTTTCTAATTCATTTGCAAGACAAGCTCGCGCTCGAGGGCAGCTACCGCGATCCCGATCTCAATCTTCAGCGCGCGCCCGCGAAGATCAGTGACCAAGCGTTCTC
>JBOIGA010000300.1:0-3187 GCA_050741875.1 Burkholderiales bacterium | reverse complement strand
CACGAGTGTCGTTTCGCGCTGGTTGGTAATGCCGATGACCGCGATCTCGCCCGCTGTGATTCGGGCCTCTCTCAGCGCTTGCTCAGCGCAACGAAATTGCGTGTCCCAGATCTCTTGCGGATCCTGCTCGACCCAGCCGGGATACGGATAGACCGCACGCAACTCCTGCTGCGCTCTTGCGATCACTGTTCCCGAATGATCGAACACAATCGCGCGCGAACTGGTTGTACCCTGGTCCAACGCAAGAATAAAACTCATGTAAAAAAAACGCCGCGTGCAGCGGCGTGCTTTGAAGAGGTTAAATCACGCCAGCATGTCGTTCCAGATATTCTGCGCCCACGAATTCGCGTAAGTGCCTTCGAGCTCGTTCGGCGCCGCGGACACTCCGCCGCTGCCTTCCACGGTCACCATGGTCTTCTTTTCCGCGTCGTACTTGTGGACTGACGCGACATGGATAACATCCTTGTCCGTGACGAAGCTGTAGCAGGTGTTGTTCTGCATCGGACTCGCGTCGACTGGCTGGCCGCGCAACAGCGCGGTCACCGCCGCTGCGCACACCTTGGCATGCTGGTTCGCCATGTGCCCCGATTTCGGCATCGCGGGCGCCGCGACGATCGCATCTCCGAGCACATGGATGTCCTTGTGCACGGACGATTCGTAGGTCAGAAAGTCTACTCCGCACCAGCGGTCGTTGGCGGTGATGAGTCCCGTTTGCCGCGCAATTTTTCCCGCGCCATGCGGCGGCACCACGTTCAACACGTCGGCCTTGACGCTATCGAAAGTGAGCTTTGCCGTGAGCGTCTTCGCGTCCACGTCCTCCAATTCGCTGTTGGGGCGATATTCGATAATGCCTTTGTAGCGCTCTTCCCACACCTTGGTGAACAAGCCCTTTTTCGAGACGATGTCAGGGTTGGCGTCGAGAATAAGCACCTTGGATTTGGGCTTGTGATTTTTGAAATAAAACGCGACTTGGCACGCGCGCTCGTAGGGACCCGGCGGACAACGGTACGGCGCTTTCTGGATCCACAGCGCGTAGACTCCGCCGTCGGGCATCGCTTCCAGTTGCTTGCGAAGCGCGACCGTCTGCGGCCCGGCCTTCCACGCGTGCAGGACGTTTTCCTGCGCCTCGGCGCTCTTCAAGCCGGGGACAAGGTCGTAAATGAAATCGATCCCCGGCGCGACGATCAGGCGATCGTACGCAAGGTTCCCCCCCTTGGCGAGCGTCACTTGTTTCTTCGCTGCGTCTACGTTTTGTACTTCGTCTTGCACGACTTTGACTCCATGTTTGCCAAGCCCGCCATAGCCGACCGTTAAACTTTCGATGGTGCGCGAGCCGCCGAGCACGAGATTGCTCAACGGGCACGAAATGAACTGTGAATCACGCTCGACCAGAGTCACCGCAATGTCGGGCGCCCAGAGCCGAACGTATTTCGCCGCGGTGGCGCCGGAGTAGCCGCCGCCGATCACCACGACTTTCGCGATCGATTTTGTCGCGCTTTGACTTGCGCACCCGAATGCGTTTGCGACCGCGCCCGCCGAAACAAACTGGATGAATTCGCGCCGAGTCAGCATGGTTTCCCTCTATTTCTTCTGGCTTGAAAGAAACGCAGCGATTTTTTCGATTTGTTCGTCGCTGTAACCCTTGGCGAGCTGATGCATGATCGTGGCCGGGCGTTTACCCGACTTGAAGTCCCGCATCTGCTGGACGATGTAGTCTTTCTCCAGTCCAGCGAGAGGCGGCATCGCGCCGACGCTTTTTCCCGCGGTACCGTGACACCCCGCACAGGAAGCGCTCAAGGTCTGGCCGTCATCGGCGGCAAAGAGGGGAAACGCAGGAACTGCGAGAAATACCGCGAAAAGTATTGTTGACTTCATCGCCTCCTCCTATCGGCTTGTCGCTTCAGTTTCACCCGACGGCAAAGAGGCGTCAAGCGCGCTTAAGCGGATCAGCGCTAGTTGAGGCGATCGTAGGCTGGAAGCGTAAGAAATTCGGTGAAACTGTCGCTGGTAGTGATTTCCTTGAATAAATCGGCGGCTTCGCTAAAGATGGTTTCGTCGTAACCCGCGCCGAGCTCAGCGCGCACTTTCGCGAGTTCCTCGGGAAGATAAGCGCGAAACATTTCTTTGGTGACTTTGCGTCCGTCTTCGAGCACGCCTTTGGGACTTCGGATCCATTGCCAGATCTGCGCACGCGAAATTTCGGCGGTCGCCGCATCCTCCATCAGATGATGAATCGGCACGCAACCGTTGTGCGCGAGCCACGCGGCGAGATAGCGCACGCCGACTTCGATGTTCTTGCGCAGCCCCGCTTCGGTAATCGGTTTTTCCGGCGAGAAAGCGAGAAGGTCGGATCCACTGACCTTGACGTCGTCGCGCTTTTTGTGAATCTGATTGGGGGTCGGCATGATGCGGTCGAAGATTTCGCGCGCGAGCGACACGAGCCCCGGATGCGCGACCCAGGTGCCATCGTGGCCGTCGGTCGCTTCGCGCTCCTTATCGGCGCGCACCTTGGCGAGCGCTGCTTCGTTCGCCGCCGAATCGCCCTTGATCGGAATTTGTGCGGCCATTCCGCCGATCGCGGGGGCGTTGCGTTTGTGACAAGTCTTGATGACGAGCTGAGCGTAAGCGCGCATGAAAGGGGCGGTCATGGTAACGAGAGCGCGGTCGGCGAAAACAAAATCTTTCTTCGCGTGAAAGGTTTTGATCGAGCTGAAAAGGTAGTCCCAGCGTCCGCAGTTCAGTCCGGCCGAATGCTCGCGCAGCTCATAGAGAATTTCGTCCATCTCGAACGCGCCCAGAATCGTTTCGATGAGCACGGTCGCTTTGATCGTTCCGCGCGGAATTTCGAGTTCGTCCTGGGCGAAATTGAACACATCGTTCCACAGCCTTGCTTCAAGATGGCTTTCGAGTTTAGGCAAGTAAAAATAAGGGCCCGTGCCCTTGGCGATGAGCTTTTTCGCGTTATGAAAAAAATACAGCCCGAAGTCGAATAGGGAACCGGAGACAATTCTGCCGTCAACCAGCAGATGCTTCTCCGGCAGATGCCAGCCGCGCGGCCGCACGATCAAGGTCGCGACTTTTTCTTTCAAGCGATACTGCTTACCTTCGGGGCCGGTAAAGCCGATCGTGCCCGCGATTGCGTCGCGCAGATTGATCTGTCCCTCGATCAAGTTGCGCCATGCCGGCG
>JBOIGA010000299.1:0-3205 GCA_050741875.1 Burkholderiales bacterium | reverse complement strand
GTTCTTTGACAGCATCGCCCCCGGAGGGGGCAACTCAAGAATCGAGCAGCGCGTGTTCGAAGAAGTCGCGTCCTACGGCAAGCAACTCGGATTGATCACCGAGGTGTTGATGGAGGGTATGGATAAAACGCGATTAAACGAAAAGGGCCAACGGTCTTTAGCGCGGTTGAAAGAGATTGCGGAGCTGATCGAAAAAATCAAAGATCAGGAGCGCAACGCCAAGCACCAACGCCTCAAGGACGCCTTGGTATCACTGCGCGAAAGCGATCGGCAAAGCTTCGACGCTCTGCTCGCCGAAGTTAAGAAATAGATCGAATCTGAACTCGGCAGAGAGAGCCGAAAAACGAGGTCTTTCCGGGGGAGCTTAAGGCCAGTCTCCCCGATTAAACTTTTCCGCCCGCGCTTTTGCGCGCGGCTTTCCCCGGACTGCACGAAGGCAGCGGAGTCAGCTCGACAAAGGGATGCGGCTCGACTCCTTTGCACGCTTTGAGATAAGCGTTTTGAATTTGTTTGAGGATGCGCGGCTCTTTGAGCGGCATTCCTTCGATGGCTTTGGCGATGGTGATGTCGGCCAGGGTTCCGCAAAGCGCGATTTCTTCGGCGATCAAGAGCTCGGTGCGGTCGATCGGTCTGCGGACAAAAGCGATTCCCATCGACCCTGCGAGCGCCTCGGCAATATCCACCGTGATACTTTCGAGCGCGCCTTCGGAGGCCGTTGGCGTGTGGATCGCGCCGTCGCGCACCATGAGAAGACAGCTTCCCGTGCCCTCGGCGACCCGGCCCGATTCATTGAGCAGAACCATGTCCTGGCAGCCTTGCACGCGCCCTTCGATCCGCGCGAGACGTCCCACCTGATAATTGGTACCGCTCTTGACTCGCGCGGGAAGCGAAACGTCGGGGCTGCGCCGCCAGGTACTGACGCCCAGATTGATCGCCGGCGGGGCGTCGTCGCTGTACATGTTGTACGCGGTGACGACGAGGTCGGCGACCGTGTCCTCGCCCCAGTGGCCTTCAGTCACATAGAGCGTCGTGCGTGACCACATCGCCAGGCCGGGCTCGATCAGCGCGCCGATCAGTTCGTCGATGATCGCTTTGTATTCGTCGTAGGTTTTCTCGAACGGAATGTGCAGGATGCGCGCCGAGCGGCAAAGGCGCTCGTAGTGCTGGCGCAGCATGACGATCGCAAAATCGCCATCGGGCTGCCAGTAGCCGCGAATTCCCTCGAACACGCTCAAACCGCGCGTCACCGCCTCGCAGCCAACGTGGAGCACGGCTTCCTCCCACGAACGAAGCCGGCCTCCGATGTACACAAACCTGGGTGTTTGTAGTTTTGCCATGACTTGTCCTCGAATTTTCGCTGAACTATACCACCCCAACGAGATTGGCTCATGAGCCGCATTTCCGCCCGAGAGGACCGACCAACCGCCCGAATGGCGGACTTTCGGCTTTGAGCAATACGCGTGTCACTCTTTGCGCGGGCCAGCCTTCGCGTCTACGCGCCGGATCAACTCATTCGGGCGCAGGCTCGGGTCCAAGACTTTCCTGGCGGTTTCGACTCCCGCGACCGGAAGATTGGACGAGTAGCCCAAGCTGGACAAGGACAGACGCCTGATCCCAGTAGATGTGCTCGTGCGTGACCTGCCCTTCGCGGAAGTGGACGATCACAACCAGCGGTACCTCGACTCGTTTTCCGGTGCGCGCAAGACCCGGCAGCATCCAGTCCATTTCCAGCGTGTGGGTGAAGCGGAAGATCATTTCGTCCACGAGGCGGTCGATGCCGATGGTGCGCGAGACCGGTACGATCTCAGTGTCGGGAGGCATCTTGGGGATGAAGCGCCGCGAGTAAAACTCGCGCAGTTCCTCGCGACCAACACCGCCCGTGAGCACGGGAACATGGTTGACATAGGCATTGGGCACCATCGTGTCGAGAGTCGCATCGGTGTCGCGCGCCGCAAACTCGCTGCGGACATGCTCTTCCCAGAGATCGTTGAGGATTTGTTGCTCGGGTGTGAGTACTGTGTTCGTTCTTTCCTTCTCGCTCATTCTGACCTCCCTTGGCGATCCAACAGAAAATGGTGGGCATCTAATTTTTGCGCCGCCGAAAAACCTGCTACGCTGAAACTGCTCTAGTCCTGACGCCAAGCTTGCGTCCAATCGATCTTATGGCAACTAGGAGAACACGAATGAAGACAAAAATGCTTACTCTACTGTTCGGACTGATCGTCAGCGGGTCCGCTCTTGCTTTCCATTGTCCATTGGACATGAAAAAAATCGACGAGGCCTTAGCTGGCAAGCCGAAGCTATCCGCCGAAAAAATGGCTGAAGTCAAAAAGCTTCGCGCCGAAGGCGAGGCCTTGCACAACGCTGAGAAACACTAGGAGTCGGTAGATACCCTTGCCAAGGCAATGGCTATTCTGGGAATCAACTAGTTGTGATTTTCATGAAGGTTGTTCATCCGAACTAAAACCGGGAAGCTGATTGGTACCACCCATTAGCAACCCAAGGAGATAGCCGGATGAACATCCACAAGAATGCTAGAACGACGATGCATAGTCGAGTCCTGATGGTTAAACGTATCGAAGGCGGATGGCCTCTTAAAGCAACGGCGCTCGCCGCGGGTGTGTCCATACGCACTGTCTACAAATGGCTCGCTCGTTACCGCAACGAAGGTCCGGCGGGCCTCCTCGATCGCTCCTCCGTGGCGCGCTGCCGCCCGCACGCCCTGCCGCCTACTTGCTCCCTGGCTTCGCTTTTATAATGAAACGAGACCGCATGCGAGTCTTAACCATCAACCACCTATCAGCCGGCTCTGCGGGTTTAGTGAACAACGGTCGTAGAAATCACAACTAGTCAAGCATCGCCTCAAGCGGGTCGATCGGCTCTTGGGCAAAGGCAGGAACCGGCGGCTTCCGTCGGATGGGTGCCGTATCCCGGGCGGGTGATCCTGCTTGCGGCCGTTTATTTCGCCACCGCCAAGCTCTCATTACTGCTCGCCATCCCGCCCGGCTATGCCACCGCCGTGTGGCCGCCGTCGGGTATCGCCCTTGCGGCAACCCTGTTGCTCGGATATCGCATCTGGCCCGGAATCTGGCTCGGCGCCGTGCTCGTCAACCTCACGGTCAAGGTTTCTGTCGTTGTTCATCATCTGGGTGGCGTTCCGCTTCAGCCAGCGCGTCGTGACGACGGTGATCGCAGCGTCATGCGC
>JBOIGA010000298.1:0-3225 GCA_050741875.1 Burkholderiales bacterium | reverse complement strand
CATCCGACATCATTCTCTTTTCAACGGCATCGTTGAGCCGTGTCCGAATACCGTCTATGTAGAATTGTTCAAGCGCCGTTTCGGACAAGTTTGCAATATCTTTGGGAAAGATTCCGTTGCTGGGCACGGCGTCCCAATAACGCTTCGCACAGAATTCGCCTCCGATACGTGCTTGTACGACGTACCCCGCAGGCAGCTTGAACACTCCCTTGAACATCGTCATCGGCGCAGGAGTGGTGAGAAAGGAGAGGTAGTGGTACATCGCCATTGCATCGACGTCGCGGACAAAATTCGGATACGCCAAAATCGCCTTGATTTCCGAGGCGAAGAGCAAAACTCCGTCCGTCAGTGAAAAATAGAGCGGTTTCACTCCGATGCGATCGCGCGCGAGCGAAAGCGTTTCTCGCGCCGAATCCCAAATGGCAAATGCATAGTCTCCGTCGAGGCGCGCAAGCAGCCCTTCAATTCCCCACTGTTCATATCCGTGCACGAGTACCTCGGTGTCGGAATGATCGGTACGAAATGTGTGACCCGCGGCGAGCAGCTCCTTGCGCAGCAAGAGGTGGTTGTAGATCTCGCCGTTAAACGTCACCCAAACGGCACCATCTTCATTGCACATCGGCTGGCATGCCGCTGTGCTCAAGTCAATGATGGAGAGACGGCGATGGCTCAAACCAACCGCGCCATCCGGCGAAATCCAGTTTTCGCCGCCGTCCGGACCCCGGTGCGTCATCGTGTCGCGCATTGCGGTCAGAATCTCTTGCGTGACCGTGCCTTTTCGGCCGTAGTGGAAAACGCCGGTTACCCCGCACATGTTTCTTAAGAGCTCCTCAATGAAGGAGCTTCTGCTGCTCAAGTTCGCGGGCTATGTTCTGCGCAAGAAGCGTGTTGCCTTCGCAGTGCATGTGGCACGTGTCAAAAAACAATCGCTCCTTGTCTCTGCCTAGGGTGTCGATGAATTTAGCGTTGTCTATCAGCACCACGCCGTTGACCCGCGCCAGCTCCCGTGCTTCCGCCTTGTAATTGACGTAGATCCTTAACCCGATTTCTGCCGTTACCAACAATACAACTGTCGGCAGCAGGCTGAATATGGTTGTCTTGATCCAACCCAGCTTTCTGTGGCCGGCCGTTTCCTGTGCGTTCAAGGGTTAATTTGCCGCTCGACTTCGAAGCTGATCCTGGCGCTCGTCAGCTGCTCGTCCAACGTGATGGGCCAGCTTCCACCCTCGCGCAGAGATGCCGCGAGCGCCTGCAATTCTTCGAGTTGCCCTTTCCGTTTAATCGGCGAACTCCAAGTTCTCCCCTTGCTCCCCAACGCAGTAAGCGACTTGTAATCGTCGAGCGAAAGCACCTTGCCATCGGTGAAAATCTCCATTCGCTCTTTCGGATAACTCTTGTCCCCAAGAGCGGTGTAGGTCAGCGTGCATATCGAGCCGTCTTTAAAAGATACCGTCGCGACGAAGTTATCGTTACGCGCCCATTGCGCGGATGGCGGCGTGATAGACGCGGCGGATACTTTCGCGACTTTGTCGCCGGCAAGAAAAACAAATAGATCGTAGATGTGGCACGCTTCGCCGATGTTTCTGCCCGCGCCTTCTTCACCGTGCACCCAATGCTCGCGCGGGATGTACCCGGCATTCATGCGATAGTTCGCGATGATCGGCGTCGTCTTCGATGCAAGTATCTCTTTCACCTTTTGCATCGCCGGTGAAAAACGCCTGTTGAACCCGGTCATGAGCATTGGCGCGTCGGAATTGTCGCGATAAAACTCCTCGATCGCGTCCGCTTCTTTCGCATTGATCGCGAGAGGCTTCTCGACGAACGCGTGTTTTCCGGCTCTCAACGCTTTAAGCACCATGTCCGCGTGCAGGTTGTGGCGCGTTACGACGATGACCAGATCGATGTCGGGGTCGCGCAGAACTTGTTCGTAATCGGTAGTTGCATACTCCGCTTCGTACTTCGTAGCGATGGCCCGCGCGTTCGATCCGGTTCGGCTCATGACGCAACGAAGATGGAAGTGTTTACGCAGCTTGAGCAGATTGGGCAGGTGTACGGCTTGTGCGAAGCCGCCCGCGCCCGCGAGAGCGACGCGCAGACGGTCCTTATCCCGCGTTTCCTTGCGAAGAGCGATCTTTCGCTCGATCGGCTTCTGGTTTTGCGGATATTCGAGCAGGACCACGAGCGGCTTTTGGCCTTCACGCTTAAGCGCTGAGTAAGCCCTCGGGGCGTCATTGACGGGATAACGTTCCTGCGGAATATTTTCAAGGGAAATTTGCCCACTCGCCAGCAGTTGCAAATAGGTTTCCATATTCCGGTTTTCGGTCCAACGCACGTAAGGCAGCGGGTAGTCTTGCCCACCTTCTTCATAAAGTGCGTCGTAGCGCCCAGGTCCATAAGAGGTCGAGATGAGGAAGTCGAGCTCTTTCTTGTACAGATCGCTTCGGCTGATATTCAGCCCCACATCGCCGACGAGTACGACGCGCCCTTTTTTTCGGCATGCCTGAAACGCCTCGCTGATCACTTGGTGACTCGAAGTAGCTGCGGTGACGATCGCCATGTCGGCGCCAAAACCGTCTGTCAGCCGATAGATGCGTTCGACATAGTTTTCCCTTGAGGGATCGGCGCCAAAATCGGCTCCATTGGCTAGTGCCAGATCTATGCGGGTTGAATCCACATCCACGCCGATTACCCGGCATCCGTTGGCTTTGAGCAACTGCGCGGCCAGCTGGCCAAGTATCCCCAGCCCGATCACCACCGCCGTTTCGCCCAGCGTCGGATTCCCGCGCCGGACTCCTTGCAATGCTATTGCGCCGAGCGTGACAGTTGACGCATGGCCGGTGTCCAAATTCTCTGGAATTCTTACCGCAAGATTCACAGGAACGTCGATGATTTCCGCGTGATTTGCGATCCCTGCCCCGGCGCACGCAACGCGATCGCCCACCTGAAATCCTTCGACGCCGGTTCCGATCTCCAGGATTCTTCCCCCTGCCGAATAGCCGGTTGGCGCTCCCGCCTGAAGCTTGCCGAGAACACGATTCAGGGTGTGCTTTACCCCCTGCTCGCGCATCATCTCCAGCACGCGCTTGACGTGCTCGGGCTGTTTTAGCGCGCGCCGGTAAAGCGGCAGACCCGACAAATGTACACTCGCCATTTCGGTGCCAGCGCTGATGCACGAGTACGCCACCTGCACGAGGATATTTTTAGGCCCGACTTGAGGTGCTGGAA
>JBOIGA010000297.1:0-3237 GCA_050741875.1 Burkholderiales bacterium | reverse complement strand
GCATATCGGTCTTTCCAAGACGGGCTTCATCCGTGAATCGGGACGCTGCCTGGTCATGCAGGCGACGATCGGCACCAAGCCGGTGATCATTGTGCTGCTCGATTCGTGGGGCAAACAGACGCGAATCGGTGACGCCAACCGCATCAAAAGCTGGATGGAAACTTCGCCGCGTTTCCGCGAGCAGTCGCAAGCAGTCGTTCGTTCCGAAATAGACTCCTGATCACCTGACACCCCCGGTGCAACCTTACGAGAGACGGCTCGTAAGCTATACTGTCGCGGCTCGCCTTCAAAGAACTACAAATGCACGCCTTTACCTCCCGCGACTTGCGCTTCTTCGATTTTTCTCCGGCCGATTGTTTCCTGGCCGATGTCCTGGACGGGCTTGGGCGGACGCCCAAGAGTATTCCACCCAAATATTTTTACGATGAGCGCGGATCGCGGTTGTTCGAAGCGATCTGCGAGCTGCCCGAATACTATTTGACGCGCGCCGAAACGGCGTTGCTGCGCACGCATGCGAAAGAGATGGCTAGTCTGATCGGCGAGAATTTCGCGCTGGTCGAATACGGCAGCGGCGCTTCGCGCAAGACCCGCATTCTCATCGAAGCCGCGCGGCCTCGGCTCTACATGCCAGTGGATATTTCGCGCGAGAGCCTCAGTCACTCGAGCGCAAAACTCGCGAGCGACTTTCCCTGGTTAAAAATCTGGGCGGTGTGGGCCGACTACAGCCGTGAGCTCGCGCTACCAGAAAACGATTTGCGCCGAGTCATTTTTTTTCCGGGGTCTACCGTAGGGAACTTTACTCCGGAAGAAGCGCTGGCCTTTCTGAAGAATTGCAAAGAGGTTGGGGGCGAGGAGGGCGCAATGCTTGTAGGGGTGGACGTGAAAAAATCGCCCGCCGCGCTCGATGCCGCTTACGCCGACGCGCGGGGAGTCACCGCCGCTTTCAATCTCAATCTGCTCACGCGAATCAATCGCGAGCTCAAGGGCAATTTCGATGTGGGTCGCTTCTCGCACCGGGCTTTTTACGATGCCGCGCTCGGACGCATCGAGATGCATCTCGTAAGCGACGGCGCTCAGCGCATCATGATTGCGGACCGCGAGTTCGAGTTTGTTGAGGGTGAAAGCATTCACACCGAGAATTCCTACAAGTACACGGTCGGTGAGTTTCAGGAATTAGCGCGCGAGTCGGGTTTCCGCCCGGTCAAGTGCTGGGCCGACGCACTTTTCTCCATTCATTATCTCGCGGCCTGATGCGGGTCGGCTTGTTCGTCACATGTCTGGTAGATCTCGTTCGCCCGCGGATCGGGCTTGCGGCTTTAAAGTTGCTTGAAGCCGCGAGCGCGAAGGTCGTCGTTCCGGAAACACAAACATGTTGCGGCCAGCCGGGCTACAACTCCGGCGACCGGAAATCGGCGCGTGAGCTCGCGCAGAAAGTCATCAGCGAATTCCGCGATTGCGATTACGTGGTCGTGCCTTCGGGCTCGTGCTGCGGGATGATTCGAATCCACTATCCCAAACTTTTTGAGGACGATCCGGCGCTGAGGAAAGACGCTGAGGAGGTGGCCAAGCGGACTTATGAGCTGACCGATTTCCTCGCTAATGTGCTAAAGATTGAAAGCGTGCCGGGAAAGTTCGAGGGTACGGTCACGTATCACGATAGCTGCTCGGGCTTGCGCGAATTGGGAATCAAGAATCAGCCGCGCGCCTTGCTTGGCAAAGTCTCGGGGCTCAGGTTAAGTGAAATGCGCGACGCCGAGATCTGCTGCGGCTTCGGCGGAACATTTTCGGTCAAGTTCGGCGACATTTCAGCACGGCTCGCCGACAACAAATGCGAGAACGTCGCGGCCTCAGGCGCGGACGCCGTGGTGCTCGGCGATCTCGGCTGCATGCTCAACATCGAGGGAAGACTGCGCCGCCGCGGCGACACGAAAACGAAAGTGCTGCATATCGCCGAAGTTCTCGCTGGCGCGAACAGCGAATGAGTTCAGTCCTGAGCTGAGTCCCGTATGGAAGTTCGTTCAATGCACTTCAAGCAGCGCGCGAGCGAGAAGCTGAATGACCCTCAGCTTCGGCGGGCGCTCGACCACGCCCGCGGCAAATTCGTTGACAAGCGCGCGGCTTCGCTCTCCGATTTCGACGACTTCGAAGCGATGCGGGAGAGCGCGCGCCTAGTCCGCGACTTGGTCATCGCCGACCTCGATCTCTGGCTGGAAAAGTTCGAGCGCGAAGCGACGGCACGAGGCGCGCAAGTGCATTGGGCTGAAACCGCGGACGACGTCAATCGCATCGTGTGTGAAATCGCCGCGCGCCATGAGGTAAAGAAGGCGGTCAAGTCCAAATCCATGATCACCGAGGAATGCGGCTTGAATAAAGCGATGGAAGCGGCCGGGTTCGAGGTGATCGAGACCGATTTGGGCGAATACATTTTGCAGCTCGCCGACGAGCCGCCTTCGCATATCGTCGCGCCGGTCGTGCACAAGCCGAAGGACGAAGTGTCGGACCTGTTCGAGGAGAAGCACGGGCGCCCGCGCAAGACGGGAATTCCCGAACTGTGCCGCGAAGCGCGCGAAATATTGCGGCCGCATTTTTTGTCGGCGGACATGGGAATCACCGGCGCCAATTTCGCCATCGCCGAAACCGGCTCGACGCTGATCGTGACCAACGAAGGCAACGGCAGGCTAGTGACGACGCTGCCGCGAGTCCACGTCGCGATCACCGGAATCGAAAAAATCGTGCCGACGCTCGAAGATGTGTCCTTGCTTGTGCGTTTGCTCACGCGATCGGCAACCGGCCAGCCGATTACCAACTACGTTTCGATCACGACCGGCCCGAAGGCAGGAGGCGACCACGATGGTCCGGAGCATTTTCACATCGTGCTGGTGGATGCTGGAAGAAGTCAGCTCCTGCACACCGAATTCGCGCCGATGCTTCGCTGCATACGCTGCGGCGCCTGCATGAATCACTGCCCCGTATATCAGAACATCGGCGGACATGCTTACGGGTGGGTGTACCCGGGGCCGATGGGTTCGGTTCTGACTCCGCTCTACGCCGGAATCGAAAACGCGTTGGATTTACCCTATGCCTCCACCTTTTGCAAGCATTGCGAAGTCGTGTGCCCCGTGAAGATTCCGCTGCCGGACTTGATGCGCAGCCTTCGCGAGCGGCAGATCGAACAGAAACTGCGGCCATGGAGCGAGCGTGCCGCGTTGAAAGTGTGGGGATGGCTTGCGCTTAAGC
>JBOIGA010000296.1:0-3258 GCA_050741875.1 Burkholderiales bacterium | reverse complement strand
AAAGCGCCGCGCGAATGCAGCGATCTCGCCGTGCTCGCAGCGCGTTTTCACGGGGCCATTCACCGCGCGCTCGAACTCAAACCCACGACAATCATGCACCTGCTCGCGCGCACTGATGCGCTGAGGAAGCCCGCGCGCTTCGAGCAACTGTTGATGACGTGCGCGTGCGATTACCTTGGCCGCGCTGGCTTGGAAAACCGCGGCTACCCGCAGGCCGTGCATTTGTGGCGGGCGCTGCAGGCGGCGAACAGCGTTGACGGGGGAGCTATCGCCAAGGCGAGCGCCAGTCCAACAGAAATTCAAAATCGCGTGCAGGCGGCGAGGGTGAACGCGATACGTTCAGCGTTTGCCGATGCGGCCTAATTTCCGAGAGCTCGCGGCCAACCTCAAAGCCGGACTTTGCCTCGCGCTCTTTCTGCGTACGCCGGAGTTTCATGTCTCCGGCGACCAGCTGGTGCTGCTTGCGGTGGTCTATCTGTTGCTGATCTTTGCGCTCGACTTCATTGGCAACGGGCTCCCGGGCGAGTTCGATTTGTCGGCGGCGCCGGGTTCTCTGTTTTTCGTGCTGCTCCTGCTGTTCGCCGGCTACGTCATCGCGCGCTGGCAGCACCATTCAAAACTTGCGCTGGCGGTACCGATCATGGCGCTTTCCCCGGCGCCGGTATTCGCGGCGCTTTATCTCGTGCTCTCCGCGCTTGAAACCTTCGGCGTCTACGAGATATTGGGAATTGGCGACGCATGGGGGTTCTATTTTCTTCTGCTATTCCAGTTCGTCGTCTACGCGCGCGGACTCGCCGTCATTGCCGGCAAAACGCGGCTTGCGGCCAACGCGGCGTGGCTGTTGGGGCTTGCGGTCATCCCGCAGATCATTTTTCCGCGCGGAGAGCTTTGGGTCGCTATCTCGCCTGAGAGCAACGACGCGATGTTGCCGGCGATCACCGACGAATCGGTGTTTCACTTGCAGCCCGCGCTGCTTGAGCGCGCGCTTGCCGGTTTGGCCAACGAGCGCCCGGGAGTCGCCGATCTCTACTTCATCGGCTTAGGCGGCGACGCCTCGCAGGACGTGTTCATGAAAGAATTGCAGTTCGCGCAGGCGTTGTTCGATTCGCGCTTCGATACTAAAGGACGGTCACTCGCCCTCATCAACAATCGCAACACTTTGCGTCACACCCCAGTCGGGACGGCTACAAATCTTGCAGTGGCGATTCAGGCGGTGGCGCACAAGATGAATCGCGCCGAGGACGTGTTGATCATTTTCATCACGTCCCACGGCTCGGAAAATCATGAACTTTCGGTCGTGCTGGATCCGATGGAGCTGGAGCAGATCGAGCCCGATTTTCTGCGCGAAGAGCTGGGTAAAGCAGGAATCGAATGGCGCATCATCATCGTCTCGGCGTGCTACTCGGGCGGATTCATCGCGCCGTTGAAAAACGAAAAATCACTCATCGTCACCGCGGCTAATGCCAATCAACCTTCCTTCGGCTGCTCGGCGGACGCCGATTTGACTTACTTTGGCCGCGCTTTTTTCGCCGAGGAGCTCGCGCGGACGCATTCTTTTGCGCAAGCGTTCGATCGGGCGGTGTTGAGCATCGGAGAGCGGGAGAAGGAAAAAGGCTTTGACGCATCGCATCCGCAGATCGAAATGGGGGCGCAGATGAAGGAAAAACTTGCACAACTCGAAGCGAGGCTAAAGGCAAGTGCGGAGGGAGGCGTGAGGCCTGCCCCTGAGCGAAGCCTGCCCTGAGTGTAATCGAAGCGTCGAAGGAGCAGAGGAGAAAAAAACACGTGCTTTACATTAGAATTCGGCCATGAACGAAACGCCCTCGCGCATCGGTAAGTACCCGATCCTCCGCGAGCTCGGCAAAGGCTCGACCAGCCGCGTGTATCTCGCGCGCGATCCTTTTGCCGAGCGCGAAGTTGCGATCAAGGTGTTCTCGGCAAGATTGAAGGGCAGCGAGACTCAGGAAGCGAAGCGCTTTCGCAAGGTGTACGCGAACGAAGCATCGCTCGTCCGCAAGCTGCATCACCCGCACATCGCGGCCATCTACGACGCCGCGGCGGAGGGCGACATCAAATATATCGTGGTCGAGTACGTGGCCGGCGGCACGCTGGCCGACCACTGCAATCCGGACAGCCTCTTGCCGATCGAGAAAGCCATCGAAATCATTTTCAAATGCACGCGCGCACTCAACTACGCGCTGCAGCAGGGAGTCGTCCACCGCGACATCAAACCCGCGAACATTCTGATTTCCCACGACACCGACATCAAGATCACCGACTTCGGTCTGGCGGTGCACGAGGAGCGTTTCAACACCACGCAACTGATTGGCGTCGGCTCGCCCGCCTACATGTCACCCGAGCAGATCAGGGAACAGGCCTTGACCCATCAGACCGACATTTATTCGCTCGGCGTGGTCATGTATCAGATGTTGACCGGCAAGCTGCCTTTCACCGCCAACAACAACGCCGGATTGACTTACATGATTCTGAACGAAGACCCTGAGCCGCCGCGATCGGTGCGCCCCGACGTTCCCGAAACGCTTGAAAAAATCATGCTCAAGGCGATGCAAAAAAAACCCGCGGAGCGCTATCAGACCTGGCTCGAATTCGCCAAGGATTTAACCGGCGCGGCAGGGTCGCTGAAAGTCGCCGGCGAGGAGTCCGACACGCGCAAATTCAACGCGATCAAACGGCTTACTTTTTTTCGCGATTTCGCCGACGCCGAAACCTGGGAAGTGTTGCGCATTTCCAATTTCCGCCGGGTCTACAAGGACGCTGTCATCGTGCGCGAGGGAGACCGCGGCGACTGCTTCTTTTTCATCGCCGAAGGCGGAGTCAAAGTGACCCGCGCCGGCACCTTGCTCAGTCTTCTGAACGCCGGCGATTGTTTCGGTGAAATGTTGTACTTCGCGCAGACGAGCGCGCTGCGAACGACGACGATTGCCGCCGTCGCCGATTCGCTGCTCATCGAGGTCAAAGCTTCGGCGCTGCAGTCGGCTTCCGAAGGTTGTCAGGTCGAATTCAACAAGGCTTTCATTCGCATCTTGACCGAGCGTCTTTCGTCGGCGCACGAACGGATCGCGGATTCATCGTAGGCGAATTTTTTTGAACCACGACGGAGGAATCGCATGTTTCCCTGGAATTTCAATTGGGCGCCGGTCGTTCATTACCCATGGAGCGGCGCGGTGAGGCAGGTTATCGCCCCCGAGACAGATTGGTTCTTTGACAGCATCGCCCCCGGAGGGGGCAACTCAAGAA
>JBOIGA010000295.1:0-3260 GCA_050741875.1 Burkholderiales bacterium | reverse complement strand
TTCGCGCGAACCGATGTGCTTGCTGCGCGAATCAAAAGCATCGAAGCGGGTTCGGTTCAAGCTACGCGTTAGCGACGTTGGCGATGCCGCTGGATCCCGCTTCCGCGGGGATGACGATACAGCGAGTTTACTCAACCAACTCCTGTATACTGCGCGCACGCGGCACATTGACCAGTCCCCGCCGCTGTCATTTCGACTCGTCGTTTTATCCATTTGCCTGAGACTGGCGCCCTAACGGGCACAGGCGATATTTTTCCCAAGGTGCTTATGTCTTTTTCCAAACTCGGCTTGTCCGAGGAACTCGTTCGTGCAGTTACTGAGCACGGTTACACTCAACCCACGCCGATTCAGTTGCAAGCGATCCCCGCCGTGCTGGCTGGGGGCGATTTGCTCGCTCGCGCGCAGACCGGCACCGGCAAGACGGCGGGATTTGTCCTGCCCATCCTGCAGCGGCTGACGACGCAGCGTGGCACGCACGATCCGCGGCCGATTCGCAAAACAGTCCGCGCGTTGGTCCTCACTCCCACTCGGGAGCTCGCCGCGCAGGTGGAGCAAAGCGTTCGCGTTTATGGCAAGCATGCGAAGCTTTCATCCACAGTGGTTTTCGGCGGCATTGGAATTAATCCGCAAATCGCGCAGCTCAAGCGTGGCGTCGATATTCTTGTTGCAACGCCCGGGCGGCTGCTCGATCTTCATCAACAAAAGGCGCTCGATCTTCGTCACGTCGAAATCCTGGTCCTCGACGAAGCCGACCGCATGCTCGACATGGGCTTCATCAAGGACATTCGCCGCATCCTTTCGCTGCTTCCGAAGCAACGGCAGAACCTGCTTTTTTCCGCAACGCTTTCCGACGAAATCAAGGCACTCGCGGCCGATTTTCTGCACGCGCCGGGGCTGATCGAAGTCGCCCGAAGCGATACGACGCTCGATGCCATCACGCAGACGGTTCATCCGGTGAATCGCGATCGTAAGCGCGCGCTGCTCGCGCATCTGATCACGACGCGGAACTGGAGCCAGGTGCTGGTGTTTACGCGTACCAAGTCAGGGGCGAACAAACTTGCAGAACAGTTGGACCGGGACGGCATTGCCGCGCTTGCGATCCATGGCAACAAGAGCCAGCCTCAGCGCACGCGTACGATGGCGCAATTCAAATCAGAGAAGCTGCGAGTGATGGTCGCGACCGACATCGCGGCACGCGGTATCGATATCATCGAACTGCTGCATGTGGTCAACTATGATTTGCCGCACGTCGCGGAAGACTACATTCACCGTATCGGCCGCACCGGCCGCGCCGGCGCCAGCGGCGAAGCCGTGTCATTGGTATCTGTGGACGACAACCGCTATCTCGCCAGCATCGAAAGGCGCATCAAGCTTCAGATTCCGAAGGAAGTGATCGCGGGATTCGAGCCTGACGCAAACGCGAAACCGGAACCGGCGCAGAAACGCTCGCAGCGACATGGAAGCCCGCGCAGTGATTCGAAATCGAACGCCCGCAACGGCCGGAAGCGTTACAACGATGTTCAGCCGCGACGCGAAGCAAGAGCAAACGGGAACCAAGCGCCGCGGCGAGGTATGACGTCGGTGAAACGGAAGAGCGTCGCGCTGCTGTCTGCGCGCTAGTTTGCGACTATTTAGTTAACCCCTCCGCCCTCATCGCTTCCTGTACTCTTGGACGAGCGGCGATACGCGCCATGTAGTCTTTGAGCTTGGGCCACTTGGAAATGTCAATTTTGTGGAAGTGGGTCCAGTTTGCGATGACGAAGAGATAGATGTCGGCGACGGTGAACTTGTCGCCCATGAGCCAAGATTTCTCGCCGAGACGAGCTTCCACGTAATCAAAGCGCCGGGCGAGCTGAGCTTGGGCGGCGTCTTTGGTTTGCTGCGGCACGTCGGGTTTCCAAAACGGGCCGAAAGCTTTATGAATTTCGCTCGAAATGAAATTCAGCGACTCCATCAAGCGGTAGCGCTCCATCGTGCCCGCCCTGGGTGCTAAACCAAATTCCGGCTTCCTGTCCGCGAGATACTGCAGGATCACCCCGACCTCGGTCAGAACGTCGCCGTCTTCGAGCCTGAGCGCGGGCACGTAGCCTTTCGGGTTGATCCGCATGTAGTCCTCTCCCCTCTCGGTCTCGTGTTTGGCGAGGTCTACTTTTTCCAGGTCGAAGTTGGCGTGGGTTTCTCGCAGCGCGATGTGAACGGCGAGGGAGCACGCGCCGGGTGAAAAATAGAGTTTCATTGTTTTCCCTTTTATGAAAGATCCCGTTGCTAAGACCTTTCATTCGACGCCGAATTCAATCGCGGGTGACGTCAGTCTTTCTCGGGATTTCCGATCGGCGCCAGAAGGTCTTCGAGGAAGAAGGCCGACAAAGCGGCCCGGCCAGTGATCCCGGCCTTGGAGTAGAGCGAGCGCGCTTGCGCCCGGACGGTTTGTTCGCCGGTCGCGCGGATCGTCGCGATCTCCTTGAGACTCAAACCTTTGAGCAGTAGAAGCGCGACTTCACGTTCGGCGTCAGTCAGACTCCAGCGATTGAATTGTCCCTCGATCGCCGCGCCAAGACCTTCGATGTGCGTACGCGCCTCGGCGCGCCATTGCTGACCCTGGAGGCGCGCAACTTCGAGATCGCGCATCAAGGTGAGCTGCTCCTCGTGCTGCCTTCGGGAAATCTGAAAGAGCAGAACCACACCCACACTGGCGAGCACGATGGGAAGGATTTCAAGCAACTCGAGCGCAAGGTCGAGCGCCGACATGTCAGGCTCTTCATACAGCTCCAGCCCGAGAAATAGCGCGATCCCCGCCATGACCGCGATCGTTCCCCAGATTTTCGTGCGGCGATCAAACCATTTATTCATCGTTCAAGCCCCGTACAGGCGAAAGGCGCGCCCCGCTTGCCGGCCGGGCGCGCATGAAGGACTTCAGGGCTGCACGAACTTGAGTTTGAGATCGCCATCGGCCACCAATCCAACGTCTGGGCAATAGAATTTTATCGACTCGCTACCCAGCTCGAGGGGAGTGGTTTCTCTTATTTTCACGCACTTTTGGAAAACGCCGGCGGGCACTTGTATCTTCAGATTCTCGGCGACATTTTCGGCGCGATCAAGAGCAACCCCGGGCGCGACTTCTTGAAAGTAGCGAGAGGCGATGAGGAACGCTCCACCTGGGAAGATGATGCCGGGCCTTGCTCCGCTTTTGCCCGCCAGCCAGGCGCCGTCGTGGCTCACCACCTTGCCGTCTTCGTAGATGTCCACGTCCTCGCCAAAAT
>JBOIGA010000294.1:0-3266 GCA_050741875.1 Burkholderiales bacterium | reverse complement strand
CGCTCGAGCCGGGCGTGTCGGTGTCGCTGGTGGCGCGCCGTCATGGCATCAATCCGAATCAGCTGTTTCATTGGCGAAAGCTCTATCAAAACGGCAGCCTTGCCTCGGTTGAAGCCGGCGAGCCGGTGGTGCCCGCCTCGGCGCTCGTCTCGGCGTTGAAGCGGGTGCGCGAACTCGAGCGGTTGCTCGGGCGCAAAGTGCTGGAGAACGAGATTCTCAAGGAAGTGGTAGAGGCGGCCCGAGAGCGAAAGTGGATTGCGCGCTCGCCCTTGTTGCCCGGGGACGAAAAATGAGCACGGTGTGCAAAGTTCTGGGTGTGGCGCGCTCTAATGTGCAGGTGCGGGCAACAAGATCGGCGAGCTGGTCCGATGGGCGCAAGAACCGTCGTCCTGCCGACGATGAGGCGCTCCTTGGCGAGATCACGGCCGAAATCGAGGAGCTTCCGACTTATGGCTACCGCCGCGCCTGTGCGCTGCTGCGGCGGCGTCGCGCCGGTCAAGGCCGGCCGCCGGTGAACGCAAAGCGCGTCTACCGCGTGATGCGCGAGCAGCGGCTGCTCCTGCCGCGCTCGCCTCGTCGCGGGGCGCACCGTCGTCACGACGGCACGGTCGCTGTAGAGCGAAGTAACACGCGCTGGTGCTCGGATGCATTGGAGATCCGCGCCGACAACGCCGAAGTCGTACGCATTGCGTTTAGCCTCGACTGTTGCGATCGGGAGATCATGAGTTGGGTCGGTGTCGTAAATGCCGGCATCGATGGCAACCTCGTGCGCGACATGATGCTGGAAGCGGTTGAGAAGCGCTTCGGAGAGCCAAGCGTCGACGCGGCGATTGAATGGCTCTCGGACAACGGCTCGCCCTACATTGCCGGCGACACTCGCCGCTTTGCGGAAGAGCTGGGTTTGCAGCCGGTCACCACGCCCATCTGCAGTCCGCAGTCCAACGGCATGGCAGAGGCCTTCGTGAACACGCTCAAGCGCGATTACGTGAGTGTGAGTGCGCTTCCGGACGCGCGTTCCATCCTGGAGGCTTTGCCGCGATGGATCGAGCACTACAATGAGCATCATCCGCATTCAGCGCTTAACATGTGCTCGCCACGCATGTTCCGGCGAGAACAACTGCTGTCGATTGTGAGTGACCGTGTCCGGAGATGCGGGGGCAACATCAAGAGGTGGCGGAGCGAAATTGCCAGAGGCCTAGCTGAATCCCATATGGTGGTCGTATTTTGGTGCGATCACGCGAGTCGATCTGACGAGGTGTCAAAGGAGTGGAACGCGGCCATTGAGCAAAAAAAGGATCTCTTGCCCCTGCTACTGGATGCCACTCCTCTACCCCCGGAGTTGGGCGAATTTCAGTGGATCGACTTTCGAGGAACGGTTGGTCCAAACCACAGCTCAATCGTTTCGTCGGCTAACGACGTTAGGGCAAGCGCGCCACCGTTAAAGGCTCCGGTGAAGTCCGGCCGTTGGCTATCACTTGCTGGACTCACGGCGGTTTTCGTTGCTGCTGTGGCCCTGAGCCTGGCCACCCTGGACGCTCCGCAACTCCCTCCACCAAGCCCAATACCCGGACCACCGGGCCCGACACCTCTCCCTTCTCCACCGCCCCCAGAGGTATTCGATCTGCTGCTCAGCAAAAACATCCTACTTCCGCTAGCCTTACTTTTGGCCGTAGCGGCAAGCCTTGCTTGGTGGTTGCGACGGCGTTCACAGCGCAGGAGATCAATTGAAAGCGCCAGACCGCATCCCAGCGAGTTCGAGCGACGTATCGCGAGTGAAATTGAGACGGAGATACTTCGACGCACGGCACTGAGGCGAGATGCTGGGGCATAACCACCCGTACCGTACGCACGGGAAGAATCCCTAAGCTCAGACCAGCCGCGGCGACGATGCTAGAATCGAAAAGGCATGAGCTTCGCCATCGGCATTAGCGGCGCGACGGGTGTGACCGGTGAGGTTACACTGCGCGTACTTGAGGAGCGTTCGTTTCCTGTCCGCGAGCTCCGTTTATTTGCCTCGCAGCGCTCGGCCGGGCAGTGCATCAGATGGAAGGGTCGCGACTACATAGTCGAAGCGCTGGATGACGGGCGGTTCGATGGCCTAGACCTTGTGATAAGCGCGACGAGCGCGTCAATCGCGCGTGAGTGGGCGCCACGCATGGTCGATGCCGGCGTGGTCGTGATCGATCAGTCGTCAGCCTTCCGGCTTGACCCCACGGTTCCACTGGTGGTGCCTGAGATCAACAAGAGCGACATCGAAACCCACACGGGGATCATCGCTGGACCTAACTGCACGACAGCGGTTGCCGTAATGGCGATCGCCCCGTTGGAGCGAGCCATAGGCATCGACTCCGTTATCAGCTCCTCGTACCAATCGACCTCGGGCGGAGGGCGCGACGCGATCGAAGAGTTCCTAGATCTCTCGCGTAAGGCCGTCGACCAGCCCGAGGCTCTGCGGGGGCATGAGCCGCTGAAGCTCTCGATGCCTCGGCAGTTTCCACAGACTCCTGCCTTTAACGTCTTCCCGCAATGCGAAGCGTTCCGCGAGGGGAGCGATATCTCCACGGAAGAAGAGAAGATGGAAGCCGAAATGCGCAAGATGCTTCACGCTCCGGCTCTTCTCGTGCACGCAACCGCTGTCCGCGTGCCGGTCCTCGTAGGGCACTCGGTTTCGCTCGCCTTGAGTCTTCGGCGCGAGACCACCCCGACAGAAGCGCGCAGACTCCTCTCGTCCTTCCCGGGAATCCGAGTTCTCGACCAGCCTTGGGCCGGTGAATATCCCACGCCAATCCGCGCGGCCGGCATCGATGACATCCTCGTGGGGCGCGTGCGGTCTCTTCCTGCTCTCAAGAACGGGCTGTCCTTGTTCGCATCCGGAGACAACCTGCGGAAGGGGAATGCGCTCAACGCTGTGCAGGTCGCTGAGTGCGTGCTCGGTCTTGGTCAGAAGGTCTAGCGGGCAGCGCGGCTGCTAACTCGGCGTTGCGTTGGTCGGCGTGCAGCGCCTATAAAGTGCAAGATGAATCAGCATCGCGGTAAACAATCGCCCTATCGTGCGCATCCGAGCACGCGTCTATCCCGATCAAGCACGCGGGAGCTGTGCGACGATCCCCATGAGTTCATCGCGCCGGCACACCCGACGCAGCACGACGCGCCCTCTTGCATTCACCCCATGCAGCGCGAACACCCGCTTTGCCAAATCAATTCCCAGCGTAGTAATCTCTTCCATGACTTCCCCTCTCTTTCCGATTGATGACAACAAACTTCAA
>JBOIGA010000293.1:0-3363 GCA_050741875.1 Burkholderiales bacterium | reverse complement strand
TCCGTAATTGGGATAGAAGTTGTCATTTGGCAACCTGCCATGAGCATGGCAAGAAGCGCTGCCAGCTTACCTCTCGCGCAGGATGGTCCGCTTGCCATCATCCTTGTAGCGTTCGGCCCAAAACCCATCAGTCTGTTATCCCTTCGCGGCGCTGAATGATGAAAAAGAGAACGCCCCCAAGACTTCTTTGGGGGCGTTAAACGAAAGAAGCTCAGCCTTGGATCCAGGATTGAGGTTGCGCGAATATCCTGTTTTCCGCGCTCACAGGTAAACCGTTTCCGCGCGGAAATTCGTTGTTGTTGATCCACGATTCCGGCTGGTGCGCGGTCACGGTACCGCTACGCCCTTTGACTCCGTCGAAGTTGTCGGTGGTTGCGATGCCATTACCGTAGTGGGGAAAAATCCAGGGGCTTTCGTGGGCCGCGTTGGCCGAACTAGCGGTCAGAAGCGCCGCGCTAGTTGCAAGGTTGATTAATTTGCTCATTTCAAAGTCTCCTATCAATGAGTGGTTCAAAAGAAATTACTCGGTGACGCCATCGGTGATGCGACGTTGCCGCTCAAGCCACGCATGGGATTGCGCATCGGATTGCTTGACTTCAACATCGCCGCGCCGGCCTGCGGCGCCATCGGAAGTGAATGGATACGGTGAGCCGTCGCTGATGCCGCGAACAATTTCGAAATTGTTTACGGCTTGCGCGGACGTGATGTTTGCGGCTTGCGTGGACGTGGTGAAAAACGCTGCGGCTACCACCGCGGGAAAGATCAATTTACTGGCGATGGATTTCTTGGCAAATTGCTTGGTCATGATGATTCTCCTTCAGTTAACAATTACAGTTGACGTTTACACCTGAGATCGCCCGCTGTATGGAGCGCAGTTCAGGTCGATCTGATCGGCCGGTGTTAGCCGTTCGTTGGTGAAATATTGCGATGCTTGGATTTCGGTGCGATTTCCTAACGGGGCGCGGTGGTTACGTCTGTAACACGCGCAAATCGCGTCGCGAATCTAAGGAAGGAGCTTCGGTGAGAGTTGAGCTCTCGCTCAGCCCGATGATTGGAGGGCTCTAGCGAGGCTTGCCGCGATATCGTGCGACTGCAGCGGCTTTTTCAGCAGGTCGTTGATGCCGGAGGTGGCGGCGCGTGCGGCAAGCGCCCGGCCCCGGTAACCGCTCATGAGGAGGACGGGAATGTCGGGGCGCAGCTTGCGGATCTCGCGCGCAAGCTCGGTGCCGGTCATCCCCGGCATGGTCTCATCGGTGAGGACGGCGTCGAAGCGCTGCGGGTTGGTCTGGAATGCCGCCAAGGCCGCGACGCTGTCCTGAAAACCGACTGGCTCGTAACCAAGCTCGGCAAGCATTTCTTCGCCGAGCGCGACCAACGCTTGCTCATCGTCGACAAGCATGACGGTCTCGCCTCGACCCGGTGCGACCTCGGCTTGAGCGGAGGTTGCAGGTTCGACAATCTCACCTGCGATCGGCAAATAAACTTCGAACGTGCTGCCTGTCCCCGGACGGCTATGCACGTCGATGCCGCCGCCATGATCACGCACGATCCCATGCACGAGCGAAAGTCCGAGTCCCGTACCGTCACCGACGCCTTTGGTCGTGAAGAAAGGATCGAAGATGCGCTCCAGCAGTTTCGGCTCGATGCCGGCGCCAGTGTCGCTCACTTCGAGTCGTAGATAGCCCCCGGGCGTGATGCGGCCGTGCGAAAAAACTTTCGGCTCGTCGAAAGCAACACGGTCGAGCTTTACATCGAGCACTCCGCCGCTTGCCATTGCTTGAATGGCATTCGAGCACAAGTTCATCACCACCTGGTGTATTTGCGTCGCGTCGCCAATGACGCTGGCATTGCCCGCCGTAAGGTTCACCTTGAGCTCGATACCAGCCGGCAAGGATGCACGCAGCATCTCGACGGTTTCCGCCGCCACCGATTCCACGTGCACCGGCACCCGCTCGGCCAAGCCGCTGCGGCTGAATGCAAGGATGCGTTCAACGAGCGCTTTGGCACGATTGGCGGCAATCATCACGTTGTCCAGGTACCGTTGCGTGGTGCTGCCTTCCGGGGCGGATCTGTGTGCCATTTCGCCGTAGCCTATGATCGCACCCAGGATGTTGTTGAAGTCATGGGCGATGCCGCCGGCAAGTGTCCCCATCGCTTCCATCTTTTGCGACTGCCGCAGTTGCGCCTCGAGCTTCTGCTTCTCCTCCTCCGCGCGGGTTCGTTCTAGCTTGGCTCGCAGCACCACGATGCCGTGCGCCAGATCGTTTGTGGCTTGTTGCAACAGGTTGGTCTCGTTCTCATCAAAGGCGTCCGGTTCGCCCGCGTAGACCATGAGCGCGCCGATCGCGCGGCCCTCGACCATCAGAGGCAACCCCACTGATGATCGGAGTCCGTACGCTTTAACTTCATTGAGCCACGGTAAGAAACGTGGATCGGAGAAAATCTCGTTGCACACCTGAGGCAATCCCGTACGGATTGCCGTTCCCGTTGGCCCGTGTCCGAGTTCGGTGTCCCCCCAAGTGACGGTGATATTGTCCACGTAATCCGTAGCCTGTCCGGCACGGGCTACGGAGCGGACGGTCTTCGCTTCATCGAACTCGGCATATGCGACCCAGGCGAGTCGATACCCTCCAATCCCCACGATGGCGCGACAAACCTGCTGCAACAGCTGAGCCTCATCGGTGCTCCGCGTCACCGCCTGATTGCACGTGCTGAGCACCCGCAGAGCGCGGTTCAGCCGCAGCAGTTCCGTCTCAGCGCGTTTGCGCTCGGTCACATCGCGGAAACTCCACACTCGCCCGACACTTGCTCCAGCGATACGCTGCGGCTGCGAGTAGCGTTCGAAAATGCGTCCGTCATTGAGCTCCAAGACATCGAAGCTTTCCATGTCGGGGCTTGCATAGAGCGCGCGCACTTTGCCAAGGAAGCCGGCGGGATCGTTAAGCTTGTCTGCCACTGCCGCGAGGGCGAGGTGGTCGTCGCGTTCAGCGAGAATGTCGGCGGAAAGGCCCCAAAGGTCAGCGAACTTTTGATTGAAGACGATGATCCGCCCGTCGGCATCGACGACCAAGGTGCCGTCGGCCGTCGACTCAAGGGTCGCTCGCAGCAGCGAAACCGAGCGTTCGATATCGGCCCGCGCTCGCTTTCGCTCGATGAACTGACCGATCTGGCTTCCCACTGCGGACAGCGTATCGAGTTGTTGCGCGTCGGGCTGCCGAACCGCGCGGCTGAAAAACTCGACAACACCGAGTGTCTCGTCCCGGAGCAGAATCGGGAACGCGATTGCCCCACGCAGTCCCGCCTTGTCCGCGGCGGCTGCTCGGAGGAAATTGGAATCCGTGCTGACGTCGACAATCCAGGCGG
>JBOIGA010000292.1:0-3391 GCA_050741875.1 Burkholderiales bacterium | reverse complement strand
GCCAGGTCCTTCCCCCCCGTCTTTATTGAGCCTCAAAGAGCGCATTTACGAGGACATGAAAATCGCGCTGCGCGCGAAAGAAGCGCGCAGACTCGCGGCGATCCGGCTACTCGTTGCCGCGATCAAACAAAAAGAAGTTGACAAGAGAATTGACGCCTCGGACGCCGATGTTTCGCGGGTTGTAGAAAAGCTGCTAAAACAGCGAAAAGAGTCGATTACGCAATTCGAAGCGGCCAAGCGGATGGATCTCGCTGAGGCCGAGAAGTTCGAAGTCGGGGTGCTCGAAGCGTATCTGCCGCCCCGTATGAGTGACGCCGAAATTGTGCAGGCGGTGGAGAGTGCGATTGCCGAAACCGGCGCCGAGAAGCCAAACGACATGGGCCGCGTTATGACAGCCCTCAAGGCGCGCCTTGGCGGGGGAGCGGACATGGGACAGGTATCGCGGCTCGTCAGGGAAAAACTAAAAGCTTAGGCGCCCGCCGTTCAAACGGTAAATATTTCCTATAATGGGATGGTGAAACCCTCGTCTATTCAATGCCGTCGCTCGCGTGAACTGGACGGCGAGTGATTCCACAGACCTTCATTCAGGATCTGCTCAATCGCGTTGATATCGTAGATGTTATCTCGCGCGATCTGAAACTCAAGAAGGCGGGGCATGACTACGTTGCGTGCTGCCCGTTCCATGACGAGAAAACGCCGTCTTTCACCGTGAGCCAGACCAAGCAGTTTTACCACTGCTTCGGTTGTGGTGCGCACGGCACCGCGATCTCGTTTCTGATCGAGCACGAAAACTTGAGCTTTCGCGAAGCCGTGGAAACGCTCGCGAATCAGACGGGAATGCAACTTCCCGCCGAGGCCAAGCTGGTGAAACAACCTGAGCAAAGCGTGCAGTTGCTCGAAGTTATCAAGGAAGCGGCGAGTTTCTATAAACAACAGTTGAAGCAGTCGCAAGCCGCGATCTCATATCTCAAATCGCGCGGAGTCACCGGAGAATCCGCGGCTCGCTTTGGTCTCGGTTTCGCACCCGCAGGCTGGCAAAACTTGAGTGCGGTTCTCCCGGACTATCAAAATCCCACGCTTGTGCAGGCGGGCTTGGTCATCGAAAACGAAGGCAAGCGCTACGACCGTTTTCGCAATCGCATCATGTTCCCCATCTTGAATCATCGAGGCCAGGTGATCGCTTTTGGCGGACGCGCTTTCGGCGATGAGGAGCCCAAGTACCTTAATTCCCCGGAATCGGCGCTGTTCGAGAAAGGCCGGGAGCTTTACGGCTTGTTTCAGGCGCGGCGCGCGCGTTCAGGCAGGAGCGCACTGATCGTGGTCGAAGGTTACATGGACGTGCTCATGCTCGCCCAGCACGGAGTCGTCAACGTCGTTGCGACGCTCGGCACTGCAACCACGCCGCACCACGTGCAGAAGCTGCTGCGCGAATCCGATGAACTTGTCTTTTGTTTCGATGGCGATGCGGCGGGAAAGCGCGCGGCTTGGCGCGCTCTGGAAATCGTCTTGGCGCAGATCGCCGACGGCAAACAGGCCGCTTTTCTGTTTCTGCCGCCGGGGCACGATCCTGACAGCTATATCAGACAGTTCGGCCGCGACAGATTTGAACAGCTCATGCGCGAAGCGCTGCCAATGTCCGACTTTCTCATACGTGAACTTGCCTCGCGCGTGAACCTGCAGAGCGATGAAGGGAAGACAGCGCTCCTGCACTCCGCCAAGCCGCTCGTACAGAGCGTGAAGGCGCCGGTGTACGGCTTGATGCTACGCAACCGGCTGGCCGATATGGCGGGACTCACCCGCGCGGAACTGGATGCGTATTATCGAATCAAACCGCTCGCCAAGCCGATAACTAGGCGGGAAACGAAGCGCAAGCCGCCTTCACTGCAGCGCAGGCTTCTTGGCTGCATCTTGGCCAAACCGGAACTGGCGGCGAAGATCGAGAGCTTCGATGTTTCCGGCGAAGAGGCCGAAACGCTGCGCGTGCTACTTGAATTCCTGCACTCAAGGCCTCAAGTGACTTCTACAGCTGGAATTATCCACCGGTTCTCAGGCAGCCCGCACGAGCCCCTCCTGCACCAGATTGAGCTGGAGACGCTTGAACAGTGGAACGAAGATTTTGACCTGGATCGCGAGTTCGCCGCGGTGGTCGCCAAACTTGGAGCGGTTCACCGCCGGCGCGAAATTGACGCCTTGCTAAACAAGGCGCACTGGAGTCCGGAGGACAAGGCGTCCTACCGGCGTCTTATTCCTGTGGGCAAAGGTTGACGCTCTGCAAAATTCGTAACTTTTGATTTGAACCATGGCTAAGGAACAACCCGAAACATTTTTGAACGACGTCGAAGCGCGGCGCACGCGCTTGAAAAACCTCATCGTCCTTGGCAAGGAGCGAGGCTACCTCACGTACGCCGAAATCAACGATCATTTGCCCGACGACATGCTCGACGCCGACCAGATCGAGAATGTCATCAGCATGATCAACGACATGGGGATCCAGGTCTACGACGAGGCGCCCGATGCCGAAAGCCTGCTTATTTCGGATCCCAACGCGCCGGTCGCCGACGAGGATGTGGTCGAGGAAGCCGAAGCCGCGCTGTCTTCGGTCGATTCCGAATTCGGCCGGACGACCGATCCGGTTCGCATGTACATGCGGGAAATGGGTTCGGTCGAGTTGCTGACGCGCGAAGGCGAAATCGAAATCGCCAAACGCATCGAGGACGGACTGAAGCACATGATTCACGCGATTTCCGCGTGCCCGACGACGATCACTGAAATTCTGGAGCTTGCAACAAAAGTCGAGCGCGATGAAATGCGCATTGACGAGTTGATCGACGGGCTCATCGATCCCAACACGGATGAAATGATCGGTGAGGAGATGCAGGAAGAATTCGACGCCGAAGCTCAGGAGGAGGAAGAGTTAACGGAGGAAGACGAAGAAGCAAGCGCCGCGCGCGCGACCGCGACGCTCCTTCAGCTCAAGAATGACGCGCTCGAGCGTTTCAAAAAAATCAGCGCTATTTACGCCAGGATGAAGAAAGTGCTCGCCAAGCACGGCCATCGCAGCCGGGCGTACAAGGCTTTGCAGGACGATATTTCGGGCGAGCTCATGGGAATTCGCTTTACCGCGCGCCAGGTGGAATCACTGTGCGACGGTCTGCGCCGGCTGGTGGACGAAGTGCGCAGATACGAACGCGAGATCATGGATCTCTGCGTCAACAAGGTCGGCATGCCTCGCGCCTACTTCATCAAGACCTTCCCCGGAAGCGAAGGCAACCTGAAATGGTGTTCGTTGGAAGTCGCGGCGCGCAAACCCTACAGCACCACACTCGCCCGTTTCGAACCGGCGATCGTCGAACAGCAGCAAGCCTTGCTCGATTTGCAAAAGCGCGTCGGA
>JBOIGA010000291.1:0-3395 GCA_050741875.1 Burkholderiales bacterium | reverse complement strand
ATGGCTTAGCATCAATGAAGAAAACGGCAATGCGCCACGCAACGACGACGGAAACTTCGCACTCGCTACGAGCGAGCAGTGAAAACTATTGCCACTTTACTCAGGCTGGCTAATGGGTGACCCATTTTTTACTCCCTAAACGGTGTCAGCAACCCGCCGCTCCGTTCGTCGCCGAACGCAGTGTTTGGTCTCAGGTTCGACCTTTATGGAGCGTTCAAGCGCCACATTGAGAAGCCGTTGGAAGGTGCAGTGCGATCATGTTTGTTGAACGCCGCTCTTCGCATTTTTCTTTCGGTGGTGGCCTGTATCCCTTGCCTGGCAATTGCGGGCCCTGCTCAATCCTCGGTGTGGATCGAAGTGGCGCGCGAAGACGGCGTGCGGTTCAACGGACATCGCCTCCCGCGTGAAAGCGAAGGTATGGGGGTAGTGACCCCTTCCCGCGAGATCGCAACGGCAGCCCACGTCGTTTGGGGAGCGAGGCGGATCAACATCACCGACGCGAAGGGCGCGAGAGTTGCCGCGCAAGTCGCGTGCATCGACAGGAATGTTGATGTCGCCATTCTTCGTGTCGAACAAGCGCTCGAGCATTTCGCAACGATCCGCTTGAAACCTGCCGTGACGGGAGAGCGCGTGGGCGTCGTGGAGCGTCGGCGACCGAACGAAAGACCGAACATTGCTTTTGGGGCAATTGGCGCCACCAGGTGGACCAGTAATGGCGTGCCCGTCCCGCTCATTTTTCCGGTATCAAAGGTGAAAAGGGCATGAGCGGTGGAGGGCTCTTTGATGCGACCGGAGGTCTTGTGGGCATCATCATTCGTGTTGACAGCACCTTGGGATATCTAAGCGCGCTCCCGGTGGCTGAACTTTGCACGCGTTTTTCGCGATGTGCCACAAGCACTCGATGAGGATGCGAAAGAGGCCACCTAACTAACCTGCAAACGCCGCTCATCGCTATTCGGGCGGTCACACTGTTGCACGAAGCGGGAATTTCCGGCGAAGTTCTTAACTTAGTTCCGGGCGTGGGGGAATCGATCGGCGCAAAGCTGGTTGCCGATTCGAGAATCGCCGGAGTCGCTTTTACCGGCTCGACTGAAACCGCTGCCGCGATCAATCGCGCGCTCGCGGCTCGCCAAGGCCCGATCATTCCGCTCATCGCCGAGACTGGAGGAATGAACGCGATCATCGCCGACAGCTCGGCATTGCCGGAACAGTTGGTCGCGGATGTCATTCAGTCGGCGTTCAACAGTGCGGGACAACGCTGTTCGGCCGCGCGCTTGTTGTTTGTGCAGGAAGACACCGCGGAGGAGGTCATCGCCATGCTTAAAGGCGCGATGGCCGAACTCAAAGTCGATGATCCGGCTTTGCTAGCAACCGATGTCGGACCACTGATTGATGAAGACGCAAAGCGCGCCTTGGAGATCTATTGCATGAAACTCTCTCTCCCCCTCGATGGAGGAGATAGACGTCGTCCCCGCGAAAGCGGGGAGATGGAGAGCGCCAAACTCATCGCTACCGCGCCCCTCGCAAAAGAGCTTGAGCGCGGATGTTTCTTCGCGCCGCGAACCTACGAAATCAACATCGAGCAAATTCCGCAGCGCGAAGTGTTCGGGCCTATTTTGCATGTCATTCGATGGGATGCGAACGAGATGGATAAAGTGATCGCTGCAATCAACAAGACCGGCTACGGATTGACACTGGGAATTCACAGCCGGATCGAAGAAACGATTGAGGAAATACGGTCGCAGGTTCGAGCCGGGAATGTCTACGTTAACCGCAATATCATCGGCGCGGTCGTTGGAGTTCAGCCGTTCGGCGGAGAAGGTTTATCCGGTACCGGCCCGAAAGCTGGCGGCCCGAACTATCTCGTCCGCTTCGCGCTTGAGAAGAGCGTTTCGGTCAACACCGCGGCAATCGGAGGCAATGCTTCCCTGCTCGCACTGGAAGATTGAGCCATGCGGTTTGAAGTTGAGTCCGGCCTTATTAGGTGCAAGGCCGACCCCATGGACTTTGCGGGCATTCGTAGGGAAGTACACCAAGATCTGGTTCGGTCAGCGCCACGCGATACTGAACTGCTCTACCTCGGGTGCCGGGATCCCAGCAACGTGTACGACAGAGTTCCCAAGGTCCTCAATCATGCCGCGCTTCGCGAGTTCAAGAAGGCGCACAGGACCTACCTTGCCATCCATCTCGACGTGCTGAACGGTGATGCCCATGCATGGCCATAGCATTTGCGCGATCGCGCGCAGTCCCGACCCAGACCCTTGGGAAGTCTCTTCGGAGGAAAGGTCGCTCATATTGATGCCGCAGGCGACGACACGATCGCCGTAACGCTTGTTAATGACGGGACCACCACTCATACCCGAAGAAACGGGGACATCGACCTGGAATGAAGGGCCGTATCTCCGCGCAACATCCCCATTTGAGAACACGTCAATGACCGTTCCGTGACGATATTCCAGGCGGAAGTCAAAGAGGGCTCGTGAAAACCCCTTCGAGGCGTCTATGTCAACCGCTAGCTTCGTGTCGCCGTAGCCGCTGCAGATAACCGGAGTACCCAACTCCGGAGGTTTTGCGTCAATAGCAAGTCTGTTAGAGAAGCCCCCATGTGCGGAGACGGAATCGGGGAAGTAGGCGGAGCAGACAGCGATGTCTAGCGGCTCGTTGATGTAGACGTTGAGCACTTCGGCGAAGTGCCCGGAGTCGATGCCGTCGCGGTACAGCGCGAGCAAACGCGTCGACCGAAGATTTCTGTTGCTCGATCGAGCAACCCGAAAATCGGGAGGAATCGAGGGATGATGCAGATCGCGTATACCATTCACATTTAACCCCTCTCGGAAGACGTGCGCCGCGGAGAGCAAGAGTGCCTGTCGCCCGAACGCGGAGATTACAAAGCACGACCCCAGATGGATCAGTCGACCATCAAGCGGCGCCGCGAAGACCGGAGGAATGACCTTCTGCAGCAGGACTTTTCTCTAGGTCGGACATTGGCCGGAGCTGGGGGTCGGCCGTTGCCGGAACCGGAGCGACGTCAGAAGCGCAGGCTGTAGACAGGCGACTGCACGCGTTGGTTAGGACGCTACAGGACAGCGCCTCGGCTTCGGGACTCAGATTATGGTCGCTGCCTCTAGAATTGCAACGATGTTCCCAGCGATATTATTGAGCGTCTGTCGATCAACAGCCCGAGGAAACACTTGTGGTTCCGTTGAAAACAGGTACATGACACCAACAAATTGGCCACCAGAAAGCAGTGGTTGTGCCCAATTGACCTGCTCCCCTGAAATAGTACGGATCTGAGGTAGAGTCCGCCAACAGAAGGAGAGGCGGACGTGAAGAAGAAGCGGTTTAGTGAAGAGCAAATCATCGCGGTTCTGAAGGAAGCCGAGGCCGGAGCAAAG
>JBOIGA010000290.1:0-3422 GCA_050741875.1 Burkholderiales bacterium | reverse complement strand
CCTCAGTCCTCAGTCCTCAGTCCTCAGTCCTCAGTCCTCAGTCCTCAGTCCTCAGTCCTCAGTCCTCAGTCCTCCACCCAGTTCCCTTGGGATACAAAAGATACAACTTGTGCTCTTTGTCGTTTTCCAGCTGTCCGCCGATGATGACATTGAGGTTGAACGGGAGACCGGATGCGACCAATGCTTCCTTGTCCTCCGCGGCGACACGCCTTACTTGCGCGGCGAGCGCGTTGACTGCTTTGTAGAGGCGGTCGAAGGTCGCATCGCCCCTGCTCGAGCACCTCCTCGAAATAGGTGAGCGCTTTGTCGCGGGCTGAGCGGAGTCCCGAAGTCATGAGAAACAACGAGTGTCTGCCGTGCTGATAGATGGCAAGCTTGCGCGCGGTGATGTGCTGAGTTCCGGTGGTGACCCGGGTATCGGCGATTCCGACCAGCCCTTCTTCAACCTCGACCGCGAAACAGAAAGTCATGGGCGGGTCACGATTGCGCGGAATACTCGCGCGCCGCGGGGAGTGGGGGCAATGAACAGAAGGTCTCGAAGACCGCATCGCCCACGCGATTCAATTTGAGTTGCAGGTTATCCACGTATTCGTGCAGACCGGCGCTGATGATTTCTTCGATTCGCGCGTAGTTGAGTTCGGCGGCGAGCCGGCCGATACGTTGCTCGGCCACGTTGGAAAAGGCGCCGATCGCGGTCCCGCTGATCGCATGCAGCGCGGCCTGCGCCTCGGTCACGCAATAGCGCACCGCGCGCGGGAATTCGGGGTCGAGAATCAAGAACTGCACGATCCTGCCGGGCGAAACCTGCCGGTAGCGTTTACGGTACATTTCATTCGCGCTCGCCGAACGCAGGAGCGCGGTCCACTGGATGCTGTCGAAAGCGCTGCCCACCTCGGAGACTTCGGGGAGCAGGATGAAGTATTTTACGTCGAGAATCCGCGAGGTCTTGTCGGCGCGCTCGAGCATTCTGCCCAGACGCAGGAACTGCCATGCTTCGTTGTGCGACATCGTGGCGCCGGAAACCCCGGCGAAGCGGTGGCTCGCCATCTTTACTTCAGAATAGAACTGGCTGGTGGCGCCCGCGCCGCGGGCGCCGCGCACCATGTGATAAAAACTGTTGACCTGTTCCCACATCTCGGAAGAAATCACTTCGCGCACCGAGCGCGCGTTGTCGCGCGCCGCGGCGAGGCACGACAGAATCGAATTTGAATACGCCGCGTCGAAAGTCAGAAAGTGGATGACATTTTCGCGAGTCGGCGCGCCATAGGTTTTGCGAAACAATTCGGCGTCGTCGGTCACTTGAACCAAAGGCTCCCACTGCTGCTTCTGGGCGCTGCCCAAATCCAGCATCAGATTCAAGTTGACGTCAATAAAGCGCGCGACGTTTTCGGCGCGCTCGAGATAGCGGCCGAGCCAGTAAACGGAATCCGCGACGCGGCTTAGCATAAGGCGATCATGCTTCCCTCCATGGGAACGCCGAGTAAGTATCTAGGCGCACACCCAGGTATCCTTGCTGCCTCCGCCCTGCGACGAGTTCACGACCAGAGATCCTTTCTTCAGCGCGACTCGCGTGAGCCCTCCCGGCAGCACGTAGATGTCTTTCCCGTAAAGAATATAGGGACGCAAATCAACGTGCCTTCCTTCAAAATGATCGTTGACCAGCACCGGCATTCGTGAAAGCTCGAGCGTCGGCTGGGCGATGTAATTGCGCGGATTCGCCGCGATCAATCCCGCGAATTTTTCGCGCTCGGCGCGGCTGGCGTGCGGGCCGACCAGCATGCCATAGCCGCCCGATTCATTGACCGGTTTCACGACCAGCCGATCGAGATTCGCGAGCACATGCGCGCGCTCCCCGTCATCGCCGCAAAGATAAGTCGGCACGTTCGAAAGCCACGCGTCTTCATCCAGATAATACTTGATCATTTTGGGAACGTAAGCGTAGATCGCCTTGTCGTCGGCGATTCCGTTTCCCGGAGCGTTGGCGAGCGCGACTCGCCCGGCGCGGTAGACTTCCATCAGTCCGGGAACGCCAAGCATCGAGTCGGGGCGAAACGTTTTCGGGTCAAGATAGTCGTCGTCGATTCTCCGGTAGATCACGTCTACCCGCTGCAATCCCCGGGTCGTGCGCATGTGCACGTAACCTTCGGCGGCCACGAGATCACGGCCTTCGACGAGCTCGACTCCCATCTGCTGCGCGAGGAAAGAGTGCTCGAAATAGGCTGAGTTATAGCTGCCCGGCGTCAGCACCACGACTTTCGGATCGCTGATCGAATCGGGAGTCAGATACTGCAGGGTTTCACACAAACGCTGCGGATACTCGTCCACCGGCCGCACGTGCATCGCTTCGAACACCGCGGGAAACGTGCGCTTGAGTATCCGGCGGTTTTCCAGGACGTAGGACACTCCCGATGGACAGCGCAGATTGTCTTCCAGGACATAGATGCGCCCATCCTTGTCGCGTACGAGGTCGGTGCCGGTGATGTGGCACCAGATCCCCCTCGGCGGATTGAGATTCGCGCACGCTGCGCGGAACGAAGCCGCGGAGCGAACCAGCTCCGCGGGAATGACTTGGTTCTTGAGGATATGCTGGTCGTGATAGATGTCGTGGATGAACAGGTTGAGCGCGGCGATCCGCTGCTTCAGCCCGCGCTCGATCAGCGCCCATTCGCCGGCTTCGATGACGCGCGGGATGATGTCGAACGGAAAAATGCGTTCGGCGCCACCCGATTCGCCGTACACGCCGAAGGTGATTCCCATCTGGAACATCGCCGCTTCCGCGGCCTTCTGACGGCGCTCGATTTCTCCTTTTGGCATTAAGGCGATGCGGCTTGCCAGCGGCCGCATTCCGGGGCGTGGCTCGCCATCGGCGGCGAAACACTCGTCGTAATAACCTTCGGTGCGGTAGCTCGCAAAATCCATGATTCAATCCATTCTACGCGCGTAAACATTGCGCGCCTGGCCCAATCCGGATGCGGGTGCTGCATGTGTTCATTTGTCTCGCACGCCCCTGCCGGGCTTGGCGTAAGACCGTGATCTGCTGGAACTCGACTTGCTAGCAAGAGTGGTGCCTCCCGACGACATGCAGGTGGCAAGTCCTAGGACGTACTGTCCAGGCTCTTCCAACTCTGCGAGAGAGCTCGTTTTTTAGAGATTGGACCTCGCGGCCGCGGCGGAGCGAAGTGGAGAACCCTACGATGGCGATCGAGACCGGGTCGGGCAAAAGCGGTGCGGCGCCTGCGCCCGGCGCACCGGCGCTGTGCAAGGTTCCGCGATAGTTCACGCCTTGCCAATTACTACGAGCCTTGTTTATTCCACTAGCGTAGTGACTTAGCGCAAGACAGCCGCGCTCGGCACGCTCTTCGCTAGCACTTGCGTATTCAAGGCCAACGACGGCCTTAATCGGACAACGGCGTCCATACGCA
>JBOIGA010000289.1:0-3424 GCA_050741875.1 Burkholderiales bacterium | reverse complement strand
ACTCTGGGCAGTCTCGCCTCCTTTGTCAAACAGAAGATCAATTCGAAGCCTTAGCGCTGTGCTGTTGTTCGCGGTGCTGACGCAGGCTTCTGCCGGCCCGACGGAGTTGGCAGCGCTGGCAAAACGAATGAAGCCAGGCGAGTGGGCGGAGTTCAAGACTGCGAACTTCAGCCGCGGCCTGCTCGAGACTCCGGGCAGCTTCATCACCGCTTTCAGCGATGACGCGGTGTGGAATCCGCAGCGGAACGAGCTGTATTTCCTTGGCGCGGGACACGGCGAGCGCGACCAGACGCGGTTTATCAAGTACAGCGTGGCGGACAATGCCTGGAGTACTATCCCGCTGCCCTCCAGTCTCGAATCAATCGGCCACAGCTACGACCACAATGCGATTGATCCCGCCACCGGCGCGTTTTATCACCGCGTGTACCATACGCGTGAAGTACACAAGTATGATACCTCGCGCCAGTCGTGGAGCGTTCTTCCACAGTGGCCGTCCGGCTATTACGTTTCGATCACCGGCGGTCTTGAATATTTCCCGGAAATGGGCGGGCTCGTCTATATCAACGGCGGCGCCAAGAACGACAATTCCGGCTACGCGCTTTTTTTCAAAGACAACGCCTGGCGTGAAATGCGCGCAGGTTTACACTTTGGCGACTATCATACTTTCAGCGAATACAATCCGGTGGAACGTGCGATCGTCTTCGGCGGCGGCGAGTGGTACCAGCAGGGCGAATCGCGGGAGATGTATAAAGTGGATGCAGCCGGCAAAGTGGCGAAATTGAAAGATGCGCCGCTTGACTTGGGTACCCACGAAACGGTTTTCACCGTGGATCCGGTGAGCGGAAAGTACCTCGTGTTTGGAAGAGACCGCAGCTTCTGGGAGTACGATCTCGCGTCGGACAGTTGGAAAAAACTCGAATCGCGCGTCCCCTTCTTCACCGACACCGCGCGGGACAACCCCGTGCAAGGCACGATTGCCTCACCCATCAGCAACTACGGTGTCGTCATGTTCGTGAGCTACCACGCCAACCGTGTGTATCTTTACAAACACCGCTGACTCGTCATGGCAGGTAAATCGTAAGCGCGCTTGGTGGGTCCTTAATCTTGATAAACGGAGTCGGGTCATCTGACAAAGTTATCCCTTCGATCCCCGCTCGAGGTTCAGTTTGCAGCCCAGGCACATAGTAATACTTCAGCACGACAACATCCCCACGTACGTCTGACAATCGCAGACGATTGTGGCTCCTCTCCGCGATCCGCCCTTCGCCTTCCAAAAAAAAGCTAAATAGGCGGTCCAGTCGATAGAACCGCAGCTTGCCGAACTCTTCAATTAGGGTGACACCTCGCATCGTTCCAAGATGCTCCTTGCTCGCATCGGAATGCAGTACCATCCACCCGATGTTGTAGAGCTCGGCGTAACGGCTGAACTCTTCCGGGGAGAACTCGCTCACGGGGCGATTCAGCAGGCGGCCATCCCAAAAGCTCGCGAAATGCATGAAGGGATAAGGCCCGCCAATGAATTCCCGGTCTGTCATGTAGGCGTAGTAGCCGGCCATGTGACCGCCATCGTGCACTCGCCCATTCGACGTTTCGAACAGCACTCGAGCGTCTGACCCGGTTTGCTCTTTAAGTTTCGGCAGCAACCATTGCGAGTACGCCCCCGGCCCGTCCACTTCCGGAGGAATGACTCCATAGTGCCCCACATCCTTGTACGACACTTCGCGTACAAGTTCGTAGACCAGAACGAGTCCTGCGGCTGACGCGAGCAGGATGCCGCCGGCGGCGATTCGCCAGCGGGACCGTTTGAAGCTTAGCCGCGCCAAAGCTAGTGCCGCGGGGAACACCATCATCAGGTAACCTGCCGGAGCGAAACGATTTGGCTGAAGGTTTTCTCCGAGAGCGGGGAGCAGCGACCCTACCGCCGCGAAGAGAACGAGAAGGACTCCTGTCAAGGTGAAGGTCTGCACGAGTTTTCGTTCGCCGTCGTCGCGGCAGCCAACCCACGCCAGCAGGGAAAACACTGCGAGAGGCAGATAGATTTTCGAACCTTGCGCGTAACCTTTCCACCACCCCAACAGCTCTTGCCACACCAGGTTAACGTCTGTGATCTGTTGGTGGGGAGGGGCGTTCAACTGCGAATCGCTAAACAGGGTGCCGTAATGAAACGCCGGAAAAAGCCAGATGAGATTGGGAAGCATGCTAAGGGCCGGCACTACGATGACGGCATTGGCTGCCCGTCGTCCGGTTATCTCCCGGCGGGACAGCGCCAGGAAGACAAGGGTGGCCAATGCAACCGGTATGGGAAACAGCGGGTGGTAGAAAAAGCCAAACGCACCCAATACTCCAAGACCCAGCGGGCCAACGATCTGCCGACCGGTCAGGTACCGGAAAATCAGGGCAAGATATGGCAGAGCCAGGTACGCAGCAGTTACGAAAGACACCATTCCCGCAGTGTGGTACCAGCGAAATACCGAAACCCACCACAGGAACAGGCCGATCAGCGCCGCGATCAATACGGCGCGCGAATCAGAAGTCAGCAGGCGGGCCGCCAGAGGGACGCAAGCGATAGCAATCAGGGCCCCTATGAAGCTGTGCAGCTTGTAGGCAACGATCGCGTTCACGAAAGGAGCAAGTATCACTGCCAGGAGTGCCGGGAACCTTGCGCTCAAATTGTAAGTGGCGCCTGCCGCATAGCCCGCGGCGAAATAAGGGTCGTAGCCGACCAGGTTTCCGTCATTCGCCAGATTTTTCGCGAGTGCGGATTGGTAGAGGTGAAACGGGGCGTCGATGTGAAGAAGAGGCTTCTCGCTCAGCAATTCAGAAAGCGGAAAGGTGTACGACACCAAAGCGAACTGCGCGAGCAGAATCGCGGCGATCACCGCGATGCCAGGATTATGATCGCCGCTTTTCGCGCGAGTCGCGGCGCTCATGCCTGACGCGCCGGATTCAACGCGTGGATCCTGCGCAGCCAGCCGAACCGGTAATGGTTGATGTGGAAAAGAGTGCGAATTTCGTCGCTCCACTTCGTGTGCCACTCCATTACTTTTCCATAGAATTCGATGCGGGTCGTTCGTCCATCCGCAAACAGCTTCGCGAACGCTTCCTCGCGCATAAGCAAAGCCGGTGATGAAGTTTTTTCGCTCTCCGCGTAGGTTGTCTTGAGAATGATCAAGGCCTCTCGCGAGTGCAGGCAGAGATCGGTCGCTACCAGCCGATCGCCAAAAAAATAACGGTAGATTCGAGCCTCGTTGCGTGCGCCGAAGCGCTGCAACATTTCACTGTAAAAACGGTGCTGTGCATTGCCGGGCGCAATGGCGGTGCCGCCGGCCGCTTTCCAGCCAACGTTTTCCAGCTTGGCGTAATCGAGCACTGCTTCGTCAATTCGCTCGAGCTCGGTGATGACTTCGAGGCGGGTTGCGATTCC
>JBOIGA010000288.1:0-3480 GCA_050741875.1 Burkholderiales bacterium | reverse complement strand
ACGATGGATGCGCCGGGAAGGCGCATAACTCGGTTGATACGAGCATAAGTGTTTCTTTCTTCATCGCTGTCGAGTTTTAGGGCACCCGAAAATGGAAAGCAAAAGCACTCCTCTGTTGCTCGCCAATCTCCCAAATTACTCGATCAGCTGTTGCAATGCTTCGCGCGAAGCATTACAGCATTCGCACCGAGGAGGCTTACGCGGACTGGATTAAACTCTATATCCATGTTTCACGGCAAGCGGCATCCAATCGAGATGGCGGCAATCTGAAAGCAGATGCTTCGCTGCGCTCAGCATGACAGTCCCTGTTAGAGTTCAAAAACTTGATGGCAAGGCGTAGGGCAGCGGAAGAAAATTGAGCGGCGAGCCTTCGCGCGATTTCCAACGCACGCCGGAATCTACACTGCTCGTCTGCACCACCGCGAGAACGTCGTAGCCGCCCTCGGGGTTCGCGGCTGAGTTGACGATCATTCCCGCGGCTTGGTCCTGCAACTCGTCGCCATAGACTTCATCCGCGGGTTGCGGAGCCGTATCAGAAGCAATGTGGGCGAGATACATCCGCCGTTTGATTTGGCCTCGGTATTTCGCGCGCGCGACGATTTCCTGTCCCGGGTAACAGCCTTTTTCGAAACTCACTCCGCCGATCACTTCAAAGTTAACCATTTGGGGGACAAATTGCTCCTGCGTTTGCGGCAGGATGACCGGGATCCCATCTCGGATTTTAAGCCAGTCCCAATATTCTTTGCCGACCACTTTTGCGTTGCTTTGCAGCTCGTTCCAAACCGAAGATTGCGTTTGCGCGACGATTTGAAAACGATTCTCCGAAAGACGGATTAGCGTTGCTTTCCCGCCTTGAGAAACCTCGTACGCCGAACGAGGCGTAGAGGAAACTATGCTTCGCAGAAGTTCCTCGGCATCTTTTCCGGCTAGACCAAAACAAGAAAAGTTCGCGCGGCTCAATTCGACTTCGGAACGCAGAACAAATCGGCGCAAGCGCTCGAGAATCGAATCGGCAAGCGAGACCGGAAGTTGCAGACAGTAGCCGCCGCTCGCTTGCCAGAGCAGGAAGCTTGCGAGCATACGGCCTTTGGGAGTGCAATACGCGGTGAGCTGGCTCGTCGTTAGATTGACTTCGGAAACATCGTTCGTCAATTGCGCTTGCAGGAACGATTGCGCATCGTCGCCCGCGCAGCCAAGAACGGCGTAATGCGAAAGCTCGCAGATAAGCGCGTTGTCAAAATTCATCGGATCCTCGCCTCACGCCGCTCCCGGAAACTCACTATAGCTTGAATTCGCCTTTCAACTTCTTCGGCACGGCGAGGTTTTTGAGGACGACGTAGTCCGGAAGACCGTTTTTGAAAGGCGGGTAGTCCTCACCCTTAATCAGGGGCTCGAGATAAGTCCGGCATTTTTTGGTGATGTGAAAGCCGTCGGCGGTGATGTAGTCGCGCGGCATTTTCTTCTCTTTGTTCGCCACATCGTTCAAGTCGGCGGCGCCGATCGTCCATTTGTACGGTTTGTCCGATTTTCGCACGATGATCGGCATGACGGCGTTCTTACCTTTCAGGGCGAATTCGACTGCGGCGCGTCCGACCGCATACGCCTGCTCGACGTCGGTTTTCGACGCGATGTGGCGTGCGGCTCTTTGCAAATAATCCGCCACCGCCCAGTGGTACTTGAGCTTCAATTCGCGTTTGACCAGATCAGCGATGACCGGCGCGACTCCGCCCAATTGCGCGTGGCCGAAAGCGTCCTTCAATCCGGACTCCGACAAAAACTTTCCGTCACTGCCTTTCAAGCCCTCCGACACACCGACCGCGCAATACCCGTAACGATCCACCGACTGCGCGACTCGCATCAGAAATTCCTCCTGCTGAAAAGGAATTTCGGGAAACAAGAGGGCTTGCGGCGCATCGCCTTCTTTTTCCGCAGCCAAGCCGCACGCCGCGGTAATCCATCCAGCGTGGCGGCCCATGACTTCGAGGATGAAAACCTTGGTCGAAGTGAGCGCCATCGAGGCAACATCGAATCCTGCTTCACGAATGCTCGTGGCGACATATTTCGCCACCGAACCGAAACCCGGGCAGGTGTCGGTGATCGGCAAATCGTTGTCCACGGTCTTGGGAATGTGAACAGCGATGATCGGATAGCTGAGGGTCTCCGATAGCTGCGAAACTTTCAAACAGGTGTCGGCCGAATCGCCGCCGCCGTTGTAAAAAAAATAACCGATGTTGTGCGCGCGGAAGACCTCGATCAAGCGCTCGTACTGCGCGCGGCTTTCGTCGAGCCCTTTGAGCTTATATCGGGCGGAACCAAACGCGCCGCTCGGCGTGTGTTTCAGCTTGGCGATTGACGAAGCCGATTCGCGGCTGGTATCGATCAGATCTTCGGTGAGCGCGCCGATGATGCCGTTTCTTCCGGCGTAAACTTTGCCGATCTTGTGTTTGCGCGAGGTCTCGATCACCGCGCAGGCGCTGGCGTTGATGACCGCGGTGACTCCGCCCGATTGCGCGTAGAAAGCGTTCCGCTTCACGCCGATTCGAGCGCCGCGAAGATGCGATCGCGGATTTGTTCGACCGATCCGGTCCCGGGAACGGTCAATACTCTTGGCGCTTGTCCGTCTCCGGAAGCTTGCCAGCGCGAGTAGTAATCGGTCAGCGGCTTGGTTTGCGCGTGATAAACCGAAAGTCTGTTTTTGATCGTGTCGATCTTGTCGTCGTCGCGCTGGATCAAATCTTCTCCTGTCAGGTCGTCTTTGCCTTCGTTCTTCGGTGGATTAAAAGCGACGTGGTACGTGCGCCCGGAGGCGAGATGAACGCGCCGGCCCGAGAGGCGGCGGATGATTTCGTCGTCGGGAACCTGCACCTCGACGACAAACTCGATCGGAACGTTCGCGGCCTTCATCGCTTCCGCCTGCGGAATGGTGCGCGGAAAACCATCGAAAAGAAAACCGCGCGCGCAGTCGGGTTGGGTCAAGCGCTCTTTAACGAGCCCGATGATTACGTCATCGGGAACGAGGCCGCCCGAATCCATATGCTTCTTCGCTTCCATTCCCAGCGGGGTTCCGGCTTTGACCGCGGCGCGGAGCATATCGCCGGTGGAGATTTGCGGGATGCGATAGTGCTCAGTGATGAACTGGGCCTGAGTTCCTTTTCCCGCGCCAGGCGCGCCCAGCAGTATCAATCTCATTTCTTCTCCTTATGCGACGGCAAGATATTGCCGCACGCGTTCCAAATCTTCCAGGGTATCCACGCCGGGAAGAGAAACCTGTTCGGTTACTTTCGCGCTGATCTTGAGTCCATGCCAGAGCACCCGGAGTTGTTCGAGCGCTTCAATTTCTTCGATTGGCGAAGACGGCAGTTCGCAATAGCGCCGCAAAAAATCCGCTCGATAGGCGTAGACGCCGATGTGCTTGTATGCCGCGAGCAACTTGTCGTCGCGCGCGAAAGGAATGGGAGCGCGGCTGAAGTAAAGCGCGTG
>JBOIGA010000287.1:0-3577 GCA_050741875.1 Burkholderiales bacterium | reverse complement strand
GCCGTAGGCCCACTACTGATCCTCAGCCGCTCGTCTAGTAGCCAACCCATTCTCGTCGAAACGCGATCCGTGTGCGACTTGATCAGAGGTTCCCTAAAACGAAAAGCCGACTGACAGATGCAGCCGGAATTCGGACACATCTTCGCCGTAGGCGACATCGACATTGATCGGGCCAACCGGGCTTCGATAACGCGCGCCGATTCCGTAACCCGAAACAAAATCCAGATCGTCGAAATCGTCGGCCGCGTTGCCGAAGTCGTAAAAAATTGCGGCGCCCAAAGTTTCAGTGAGCAATTGAACATACTCGACGCTGCCCACGGCAAGGTAACGTCCGCCGACAATCGCATCGCCTTCGCGCACTCCGAGGCTCTGATATTCGTAGCCGCGCACCGACTGGTCACCGCCGGTGCGAAACAGAAAATCGGTCGGAATGCCGTCCCGGCTGTCTGCCCAAACCACTCCGATTTCTCCGCGCACGAGCAGTCTGCCGAAGTCGGCAAGCGGATAAAACCACGCGGCCTTCCCGTACGTGCGGGCGAAAGTCTGGTCGGAGAGCAGGAATTTGCTCGCGCCCGAAAGTTGCGCGTTCAAAAGGTATCCCCGCTCGGGGTAAATGAGATCGTTGACTTTGCGCGCGGTCCACGAGTAGCTTGGCGCCAGCGCGCGATTCATGTCGCGCTCGGAGCCTTCGACTCGCTGCTGCTCGATCAAATATTGCAGGCCGAGCGCGGTTTCATAGTCGCCGCGTTTGCGCGCTCTCTGTCCGCCGATTCTCAGTCTTGTCGCCTCTTCGTCTTGCACGTCGGTCCGCTCGAATTCAGTTCCAAAGCTATCGCGGTAGCCGCGTTCAGCGGGGGGCAGAGTAAATCGCACGTTGGCGCGCTGGCGCTTCTGTTCGAGCGTGAGATTAGAGTCAAAACGCCAGCCTGAAGCGAATACGTCGTGATCGCTGTAGTCAATTTGCCCACGCGCGCCGGTGTTGGTTGAGAAGCCGATTCCAAACCCCAGACGTTTGGCCGGAGCTTCTACGACCGTGACTTCAACCGGCGCACGCGAAGGATCAGCCGGCTCGCGAGCGAGGCCGACAAAAGTTGAGCCAAAATATCCGGTGTCTATGAGTTGCGCCTGATATTCGAGCAGCTTCTCCTGGTCGTACCGTTCTCCCGGCTTGATTGGGCTCAAATTCTCGATGATCTTTTTGTCATAACGCTGCAAACCGGCGACCTCGACATCACCGAAATATACTTCGGGACCGCTGTCATAAGCGACACTCAAGTCAACCTCCCGCGCATCCGGATTTACCCGGGCTTCGCTTTTGGCGATTCGAGCATACGCGTAGCGTTTGGCCGAAAGCTCGCGCAGGAGCGCCCCCTTCGCCGAGTCCCATTCTTCCTGGCTGAAGATTTCTCCCGATTCAAGCCGCCATTTTTCGCGCAGTTCGGCGACTCGCTGTGGCTCGATCGCGCCTTCGAATTCGATCGAGACTTGCGCGATTCGCGAAGGCTCTCCGGGTTCCACGCGGAAGCGCGCCAGCCATTTGCCATCGGGGAGCTTCAGCGATGACTCGATTTTTGGCGAAAAGAAACCTTGAGTCGCCATCAGCTTCCGGATTTCTTCCGGGGTGCTGCGGTAGATTCGCCGCAACTGGTCTTCGGTCATGAGCGAGCTTTTCTTGCGCTTGACGATTTCGAGATTTTGCTTCAACAACTTCTCGTAAGCCCGGGGCGCTTCGATTTCGACGTCGTAGGAAAAAGCAAAAACGGCAGGTGCGGCAAGCGCCAGCGGGAAAAGCAGGAAAAGGGAGACGGGGCGAGGCACTTCGAAATGCGACCTTGACGCGGCAGAACAGTTCCAAGGGACTTCAGCGCAAAAAAAAGCGCAGCAAGGCGCTGCGCCAACGAGGAGACCTGACGCCTAGTTGGGGTCGCTCGGGTTCGATCCGCTCGAGCGGCGAACGAATTCAGCGAAGCTCACATCCTCGACACCGTCAACTCCACTTGCGAGAAACGACGACCACGCGACGCTTTGTTCGAGTTGTTTTCGCAGCGAACGAGTTTCGCCGTGGGGCCGCTCAATACCTTTGGCTCCGCTATAAGGCGGTCCGAACAAAAGATCCGATATCCATTGCGGCATTTTCCTTCCTCCTCTTTCTCCTTCTGAACGGTCATTCTTGAGAAATCGCTCGCGCCCCACAATCGGCCGAACGGATGAGAGCCAACTTTCTGCTTCGTTGCAACAAGTCACCGCAAGCCCTCGTGCAATCTGAGATTTCACGCTCGCCCGCTTTGTATTACACTTGGCTCAGACCTTTGGATGAGGAAAAGGGGAGATCCGTGAAAATCCTGGTGATAGACGACCATCCGCTCATACGCGAGGGCATGCGCCTTTCGCTCAAAGCGCTCGATTCGCACGCCGAGATTCTGGAAGCGCAAAGCGCCGAGGAAGCTTTTGCGCTTGCTGATGAAAACCCCGAACTCGATCTGGTCTTGCTCGACGTCAATCTTCCCGGGATGAGCGGGCTTTGCGCGCTGCAAAAATATCGCCAACTGCATCCGGCAGTCCCCGTTGTCGTACTCTCCGCCGCCGACGACCGCGAGCAGATAATGCAAGCGATCGACGCGGGAGCGATGGGCTACATTCCAAAATCATCGAAAAGCGCGGTTATGTTGAACGCGTTGCGGCTGGTCCTCTCGGGCGGAATCTATCTACCGCCCGAGGCGCTCGGGCGCGAGGAGTGGCGGAGCATGAAATTCTTGCCGCCGCTTCCATCTGAACCCGCCAGGCCTAATCTCACCGAGCGCCAACTCGAGGTCTTGAGGTGTCTCGTCGAGGGCAAGCCCAACAAGCTCATTTGCCGCGAGCTCAATATGGCCGAAGGCACGGTCAAAACCCACATCACAGCGATTTTGAAATCGCTCAACGTCACTACCCGCACTCAGGCGGTGATCGAAGTCGCTCGACTTGGCTTCGATTTCCGCCGGACTTCCGCGCGTGGCGTTCAAGCCGGCTGACGCGTTTTCAAGAGGTGCGTCAAGAGCGCGCGAAGCTTCGCCGGACGCACCGGTTTGTGCAGTAAAGGAAGGCCGACCGCCTCCGCCGTCCGCATGAGTTTGGGAGCGGTGTCTCCGCTGATGAGGATCGCCGGTATTTCTTTCCTACAGGCGACGCGGATAAGCGTGATGACCTCGAGTCCAGTTTCCCCGCCCGGTAATCGGTAATCGCAAACGAGGGCGTCGGGAACTTTTCCATCGAGCATTGCGAGCGCCTCCTTTCCCGATGGGGCGACGACCGCCTCGCAGCCCCACTGTTGGACAAGTCCCTCCATGCTTGCTCGCGCGAGGTCGTCATCATCGACGATCGCGAGCAGAGCGCCTTCGAATTCGTTGGCCGGCAACCGCCTTGAGGGCGCGGCGCTTTCAAGCAGTTGCGGCTCGCCCAGCGGGATCTGTACCGAAAAGATCGAGCCGACTCCGCAAGTCGAGGTGAGCTCGACTTTATGGTCGAGCAGCCGCGCCAGGCGCTCGACGATGGCAAGCCCAAGCCCGAGGCCTTTGCGCCGATCGCGCTCGGGATTTCC